>NZ_JAPEVI010000002.1:0-300000 GCF_026240905.1 Roseibium salinum | reverse complement strand
GACGCAAAACTGGACAGTGCTTCTTGAAGAATAGCGAGCCTGCCATCGCACCCGAATTTGCGCCGCCATCGCAGACAGAGAGGGCTGATCTGGACCGTCGATCGTGAATGGATGCCACACCTCTTTGTGCGCTGAACACGAGGCTGATGGTAAAATTGTCACCCGATTGGAGACGCTGGAAGATCTCGATGCCTATAGTGGTTCCGAATAGCGACGGCTCAGGGCCAATAGCGGATGGGCACAATTGCCGGCTGTCGATCGGTAGAAGGGATTTTCATGGCTGTCGATGCGCGCGCCGTGGTCGCGGCGAACAACAATGCCGATCTTTACGAAGCCGTGTTCAAATCGCACGGGGTCGGCTTTGAGCGGCTGCCTTACGCCTTTGTCGGCAAGGACGAGCCTCCGCCCTACTATTCCAATCTGACCGTGCAGTCTCCAGATCGCGCCGACGACGTTCTGTCGCTGCTCGGCGGATTGGCGGCACGGTTCAACGGAGCGCTCGGTCTGAAGGACAGTTTCTGCGAGTTGGAGCTGCACGACAAGGGCTTTGAGGTGCTGTTCGAGGCGTCCTGGATCTGGCGGGAACCGGGGAATACGCCCGGCCAGAGGGATTGGCAGCGGATTGACAATCCGCATGACCTGGAGATCTGGGAGGAGGCGTGGAACGAAACCGGGTCGCCCACCGAGCGCCGGATGTTCAACGAAGCGATGTTGAATATGCCGGACATCTGTTTCTTCGGCCTGAAGAATGACGGCAGGTTCGAAGCCGGATGCATTGGCAACAAATCCGCGGACTGTATCGGCCTTTCGAACGTTTTCTCACGCTCTTCGTCCGAAGGGGTCTTTGCCGACGCCGCGGCCATTGTCGCGACGATCGACGAGAGCCTTCCGATTGCCGGTTACGAATCCGGAATGGATCTGGAACACGCGCGCCGGGCCGGCTTTGAAACGGTCGGCGACCTGCGCATCCTTGTCGCGAAAGCTGCGGAGTTTTAGCTCCAGTCCGGCAATTGGTGTTCCGCGGTTGGACCGTCCAGAGGATCACGCCTGCAACCTCCACACTGCCCGGCTCACGCTTCCCATATTGACCCGCGTCAATGAACGGCGATGACGAGCTGCTATCTGTCATGCGGATTGCGGAGGAATGCCGAATGGTTGTCGACCGGGGCAAAGCGATGCTGTCGGTGTTTGGATTGTGGGCCGTCTGGACGCTGGTCACCTGGATATTCGAAGGGCGCGTTGACACGCTGCTCCGGCCGGATGCCGTGCTGGACCGGCTCGTTTACACGGGTGTTGCGAATATCCTTGTCGGGATACTCGGCTCCGCGTTGCTGCTGGGCCTTCTGGTCCGCAGAAGCCGGCTACGAAGAGATCGCATGGGATTCGGATCGCCGGTTCGAACGCTGGTTTGGCTGCCCATCGGGATTGCACTCGGTCTCGCGCTCTACGTCGGGCAAGGGGCTCCGACGGCGCATCCCACCGTCATTCTCAACGCCTATGCCCAGGTTCTGGTCGTCTCGATGGCCGAGGTGCTTGTGTGCTGGGCTGTTGTAGCAGGTACGCTCTGCCAGTCGACAGGGCTTGGGGGCAGGCTGGCGATACCACTCGCGGCCATTGTCGCGAGTGTTCTGTTCGGCCTCTATCACTTCGCACACAGCCCACCGTTCAACACGGTTGCGATGGTCGGTTTCCTTGCGGGCATCGGATTGCTGACGAGCGCTTTTTTCTTTCTCTCCCGCGATGTCTACGCGACCATCGCCTTTCACAATTTCCTTGGCGTCTTCGGCGTTCTGCAGGCCCTGATCGCGCAGGAAAAGCTGGCCGCCTATGAGACGCTTCAGGGTCCGTTGCTCGCAACGGCACTTGCCGCACTCAGCGTTCTGGTGCTCGCCGATGTCTTTTTCGTCCGGCGAAACATCGCGGCTCACTTGTCATCCGCATAGCCCCGCAGAACGTTGTATTTCCGGATTTGCTCCTGTGTGAGCAGACCCGGCGTTGCAAGGTGCCGGGACAGATGGATGAAGCGCAGGTCGGTACGGGCTGATCCGGCTGCCTCCAGCAGGCGCTGCAGAAGCTCCGGCTTGATATCGCCGGATTCGAAGGCGCCGCTGAGCGCGGCTTCGGCGGCGATCAGCCGCTCGCCCGCGGCAATGGCCTTAACTCGCATGTCCTCGTAGAGGGCCTCGACTTTTTCCACTTGTTCCGCTGTCAGGCCGATCTCTTCCTTGAGGGTCAAGAGATGTGCGGGCCCGGGAAGGCCGTTCAGTTCGGCCGGAAGCGCCAGTCCCCAGCCGCCGCCGCGGCGCAGTTCTTCAATATCCTCCGGCGACAGGCTCTTGATATCGCGCGTCTGAAGCCCGGAATAGGGTGCACCGGCATTCTTGTGGCTGTGCTCGTGACCATGGCCCTGCGCCAGGGCCCCACCCGCGGGGAGAAGCGAGAGGGCGCAGGACAAAGCGGCGGCTGTCAGTGTCGGTCTCATGATGCGAGCTCCCGTTGGTTTCGGTGCGAAGGTGATGGCATATCGCCGCGACCGATCATATGATTGCAATCATGTCGGCTGATTTTTCCGAACTCTTCGAAGGCGGTGTTGACCTAGCGCTGGCAAAAGACCGGGCCGTGTTCCGCTCAGGCGATCCTGTCCGGAGCGCCTACCTGGTGGTGGCCGGGCAGATCGACCTGGTGCGCCATTCCGGCGAGGGCGCGCGCATGATCCTGCACAGAAGCCGATCGGGGCAGGTCGTCGCCGAGGCGTCTGTTTACGAGAGGAGCTATCACTGCGACGGGTTTGCAAAGGAAACGGCGAGTTTGCTGGCGATCCCGGTTACCGTCTTCCGGGACCGTCTCGGCGCGAATGCGGACCTCTCCGAGAGATGGGCCGCGCACCTGGCCCACAGCCTGCAAGGCGCGCGGATGCAGGCGGAGATCAGGACGCTGCGCACCGTGAGCGAGCGGCTCGATGCCTGGCTGGCGGATGCGCGGGATCTGCCGCCGAAGGGAGAATGGCAGGATCTCGCCCAGCTTCTTGGCGTTACCCGGGAAGCGCTCTATCGGGAACTCGCAAGACGGAGGCCGTGATGGGGTGCTCGTTGGGATTTCCAGTGAGCACCTCCTGCAGCGTCCGATTCTACTCGGCAGGTTCGACGCATTTGTGCCGCGCCTTCGCAATCGGTTCCTGGCTGTCGAGGTGGAGCGCAAAGCCGGTCGCTCCAGGCGGAGCCAGTTCTGGCCGCAGGCGCATGCTGGGGATCAGATAGTCGCCGCCATTCTGACGTCGATACGGGATCGGCGAGGTCGTCGCCAGCGTTTGCAGCCGCTTGCGCAGCCGTGAAGCGACCTCATCGAAGCCGCGTTGGTCCAGGCGGTCGACCTTGTAGGCCACGAAGGGAGGAAGCACATCATATCCGGGATAATAGAGTATGCCGTGATTAATCGGGAACAGCAGGTCGTCGATCGGGCCGTTGATCCCCCGGTCGGAATAATGCTCCTCCCAGCCGCCGGCCGTCACGATCAGCATGGCGCGCTTGCCGGCAAGAACGCCTTCACCATAGCGGTCACCCCACCGCTGATCGCTGTGTTCTCCGACGCCATAGCCGAATCCGTAGGCATAGACGCGGTCTACCCAGCCCTTGAGGATTGCCGGCATCGAGAACCACCAGAGTGGAAACTGAAGGATGAGGACGTCGGCCCAGAGCATTTTCTCCTGCTCGGCTTTGACGTCCTCGGTCAGGGCGCCTGCCGCAAACGCTTCGCTTGATGCCTGGGCCACCATCAGCTGCGCATCCGGCGCCAAGGGTGGAAAGTCGGCCCGATCGACCTCGGATTTCCAGCCCATGGCATAGAGGTCCGACATCTGCACCTCGTGGCCCAGGGCTTCGAGTTCTTTCAAGGCCTCGTCACGGAGTGCGCCGTTCAGGGAGCGGGGTTCGGGATGAGCATAGACAAGCAGAACCTTCATCGGGTCAGTCTCCTTTGATGAGCATCTGCCCTATAGCTAGCCAGGGTTTCGGCAATCCGGTAGAGATGAGGAATGTATATGATTGTGCCGAAAAATGGATAAGACCGGAGTTTCGCTGGAGCGAATGCTGTCCTTCGTCCGCGTGGCGGAGCGGGGCAGTCTGTCGGCAGTTGCGCGCGAATTCGGCGTCGGCCAGTCGACTGTCTCCCGGCACCTGCGCGAGCTTGAGGACGCGGTCGGCGTCCCGCTCCTCAGCCGGACCACCCGGCGCGTGACGCTGACCGATGAGGGCAGAAGTTATTATGCCAAATGCGTGCAGATACTGCGCCTTGTGGACCAGGCCGGTGAAGAGGCGAACAGCACGCGCGGCGCTCCGGCCGGAACGGTGCGGGTCTCCTGTACAGCGGCATTCGGCGTCATGCATCTCACCCGGCTGATCTTCGCATTTCAGGATCGGTATCCGGATATCGGCACCGACCTCAGTCTCACAGACGAGCGTATCGACCTGGTCGGGGAGGGGGTGGATATCGCACTTCGCCTTGGCCCGCTCACGGACAGTTCCATGAAGCTGAAGTCACTGGGGCAATCGCGGCGTCTGCTGGTGGCCGCCCCGGCTTACCTTGACAAACGGACGCGGCCGACCGTCCCGCAGGATCTTGCCGCTCACGAGAGTGTCCGGATGTCGAATGTCGCGGGAAGCAGCAGGTTCGTTTTGCAAGGACCGGAGGGAGAGCCTCACGACGTGCAAATCGCCGGACGATTTCGCGTCGATCACGGGCTCGCCGCGCGCGAAGCTCTGCTTGCCGGGCGCGGCATCGGCGTTGCCCATCAGTGGCTGGTCGACGACCTGCTGACGGCCGGCAGGCTGGAGCAGATCCTGCCGGACTATTCGCTGCCGACTGTGCCGCTCAGCATGCTGATCGTGCCGGGACGCGCCGATATCGGCAGGGTCCGCCTGCTGATCGATTTCCTTGCCGAGCAAATTGCCGCCATTTCGGGAATGTCCCAGCTCAGATGATGGATTGGCTTGCGCCACGCCGCCCGACTTTGGCTTCAGTTGGATTGTCCGAGCGAGCGATCCGGCCTCAGGTTCCCGCAATCCGCAGGCCGTCATCGCCGAAGAGATGCAGATCCTTCGCTTCGAAGGTGAGGTGGACCTCGTCGCCATAGGCGAGCGCATGCTGGCCCTGCAGGACGGCCAGCAGCAGCTCTCCGGTCCGGGTCCGGGCCCGGATGACGGTTTCCGACCCCAGGGCCTCGATGAGATCGATGGTCACGGTGATGCTTTCTTCGCCTTCGCCCGCAAGGCGGATGTGCTGCGGCCGGACGCCGATGGTGATCTCCTGGCCGCCTTCGGCGTCTTCCGCCGTGCGGGGGACCGTCAGGGTCTCCTCGCCAAGCACCGTCACCGTGGTTCCCTCACCGGAAACCGCGGTGATCCTGCCGGGAAGGAAATTCATGCTCGGCGCACCGATGAAGCCGGCGACAAACCGGTTGGCGGGCCTGTTGTAAAGCTCCAGCGGTGTGCCGACCTGCTCGATCCTGCCGCCGCGCAGCACCACGATGCGGTTGGCGAGGGTCATCGCCTCCACCTGGTCGTGGGTCACGTAGATCATCGTGGTCTTCAGCCGCTGATGCAGCGCGGAAAGCTCGGCGCGCATGGAGATGCGCAATTCGGCATCGAGATTGGAGAGCGGCTCGTCGAGGAGGAAGGCGGTCGGGTTGCGCACGATCGCCCGGCCGATCGCCACCCGCTGGCGCTGGCCGCCGGAGAGCTGGCCGGGCCGGCGGTGCAGATAGTCGCCGATCTCCAGCATGCGCGCCGCTTCGGCGATCCGGTTCTCGATCTCGGCCTTGGGCATGCGCGCGTTTTCCAGCCCGAAGGCCAGGTTCTGCTTCACGCTCATATGCGGATAGAGCGCATAGGACTGGAAGACCATGGCAAGGCCCCGGTCCGCGGCCGGCACGTCGTTGACCCGTTTGCCGTCGATCGCGATTTCGCCGCTGTTCGGTTTGTCGAGACCGGCGATCTGGCGCAGCAGGGTGGACTTGCCGCAGCCGGAGGGGCCGACGAAAACGACGAACTCTCCGTCCTGAATGTCCAGGTCGATGCCATGCAGCACGTGGACCGAACCGAAGGATTTGGTGACTTTATCAAGTGTTATCCGGCCCATGCCGAACTCCTTACTTCAATCCGGATGTAGCGATTCCGCGCGTGATGAAGCGCTGCAGAAAGACGAAGACGAGAATGACGGGAATCATGGTGACGACCGTCATGGCCAGGATGTAGTGCCACTGCACATTGAGCTGGCCGGCATAGACATTAAGGCCCACCTGCAGGGTGTAGAGCGAGGAGCGGCTGAGGACGATCAGCGGCCAGAGGAAATCGTTCCAGCGCCAGACGACCGAGAAGATCGCCAGGACGGCCAGGGCAGGGGCGGCCAGCGGCAGGACGATCCGCCAGTAGATCTGCCATTCCGACGCCTTGTCCATGCGCGCGGCATCGATCAGCTCGTCGGGAATGGTCAGCATGTACTGGCGCAGCAGGAAGACGCCGGTCGGTGTCGCCACGGTTGGAAGGATGACGCCCCACAGGCTGTTGAAGAGGCCGAGCGTGGAAATGATCGAATAGAGCGGCACCATGATCACGCCGAGCGGCACCATCAGGGTTCCGACGATGATGATCAGGATGAGGCTCTGGCCCCTGAACTGGTATTTGGACAGCGCGAAGGCGGCCATGGAGTTGATGGCGAGCGTGATGACCGTGGCCATCACCGTCACGAAGACCGAGTTCCACAGGTAGCGCAGGAAATCGAACTGCATGAAGGGCTTTGAGTAGTTCGACGTGGCGAATTCCACCATCTCGACCGGTTCTCGGTCCTGGATATTGACCTTCACCACGGTCTCGGGGTCTTCCGGGTCGATCATCTGTGCAATGATGCCGATCCGGCGTTTTTCGGCCATGACGGCGGTCGACCCGTCGGGCAGGGTCACTTCGTAGAGCGGCAGGGGCTTGTCGAAGCCGTCGACCTGGACTTCCTGGGTCACGTAGGGCAGCAGCGAGGGCGGGAACTTCGACAGGGCCGCGGGCGACTTGAACGAGGACAGCGCCAGCCAGACCGCTGGCCCGAACATAATGATCAGCCCACCGATCAGCCACACCCAGGTGACGATGTCGGTCCAGTGCCAGCGGTCGCCGCCGCGTCGGCGGGTCAGAAACCTGATGACGCCGGGCATCAGTTCGCTCCCTTCTTCTCGTTGCGGCGCGCGGCCGCCATCTGCAGCAGGGTGAGCACGATCAGCACGGCGCCCATGAGAATGGAGGCTGCCGCCGCCAGGCCCGGATTGCGCAGCTCGGATGCAAAGCCCATCTCGTAGATATACTGGACGATATACATGGTGCTCGTGCCCGGCCCGCCGCCGGTCAGCACGAAGACCTCGTCGAAGACCTGAACGGCGCGAATGAGAGCCAGCACCAGCACCACCAGAAGGTTCGGCATCAGGAGCGGCATCGTGATCCGCCAGAACACGCGGGAGCGGGGCGTACCGTCCATTTCCGCGGCTTCGTAGAGATCTTTCGGAATGGCCTGGAGGCCTGCCAGCAGGATGAGGGTGTAGAACCCCATATGCGCCCAGATGGACACGCCGATCGTTGCGGCGAAGGCCGCGGTCCGGTCGACCAGCCAGTTGAACTGGTCGGCACCGAAGAGTTCAAAGAGAATGGCGTTCAGGAGCCCGTCGCGCTGCAGGATCCAGCGCCAGATGAGACCGACGACGACCGGTGACAGCAGGACCGGGAAGAAGAACACCGCCCGCCAGAAGCTGCGGCCGATGATTTCGCGGTTGAGGATCACGGCGGTGATCAGCGACACGGCGATGAGTAGCGCCACCTGAAGGACAACGAACATTGCCGTGTTCTGCGCTGCGGTCCAGAAGCCGTCCTGCTTGCACGTGGCCGGCTCCAGATAGTCGGCGCAGGAGAAGATCTCCTTGTACTGATAGGCGCCGACGAAATCGCGTTGATTGAGGAAGATCTCGATGCCGCCGGTCATCGAGTAGACGAAGTTGATGACGAAGGGCACCAGCACGAAGATGGTGAACACCGCCATGTTCGGCAGAATGAAGAACGCTGCCATGCCGGTCTGGCCGCCCACCCGCTGCAGGGCGCGCAAGGGAATGTCGATCAGCCCCATGACCGGACGGATCACGGCAAAGGACAAACCGCTTAGCGTGTATCGTTGCCTGCTTGAGTCTGCGCTCATACGGCCCCCTTCCCAGATCAACCGGAATGCAGAAAAGTTGATCACCATCAAAGCTCTGGAATATCTCGTCCGCAGACTGCCGGACGCGACATGTTCCGGGAAACCGGCGCTTCGGGCGCCGGTTTCCGCCGTTCCTTGTCAGGCGTTGGTTATTGCGCCTGCTTGACCTTGTCGGCCATGTCGGAGTCGATGCGCGCGTAGGCATCCTCAAGCGTCAACTCGCCGGCGATGACCTGGCTGACACGCGAGACGAGGGCACTGTAGTAGGGGCCGGCCCACTTCCAGGCCGGAAGGGCCTGGGCTTCCGGAGCCGTCGTCTCCGTTGCGGCAACGAATGTGTTGAGCACGTCCTTGACCGCCTGGCTGTCAGTATCGAAGTCCAGGCCGCCGGCAATCACTTCCTTGTTCGCCGGCAGGAACAGCGTGCGTTCGGCGAATTCCTTGGCGACCGGAGTGGAGGCCAGATATTCCATTACCTTGGCGACTTCTTCCGGGTTCTTGGTGTCCTTGATGGCGACGACAGCGGCACCGCCGGGCATGCCCGTGCAGGCTTCCGGACCGCAGGGGCTGCCGGTCGCCACCCAGTCGAACGCACCGTCGATCTTGGTGTCGAGGTTCGCAACCTGCCACGAGCCGGAATAGTAGAACGCAGTCTGGGCGTTGATGAAATCGTCCGTCGCCGGACGGTAGGTCGTGCCGGCGGCCGAAACCCAGACGTCCTTTGCGTGCGAACCGTCTTCGTTCCACTTGACGAAATCGGCGATGAAAGCCTTCATGCCGTCGTCGACCGGGTTGGGCATGCCGTCTTCACCGATGAACTTCGCGCCATAGGAAATGGCAGGTCCCGCGATCCGGTGCCCGGACCGGTCGATTGCGAAGGCGAAGGGAAGCTGCTGGCTCTCGGCAACCTTGCTGGAGGCTTCCACCCACTCCGCCCAGGTTGCGTCATTGCCGGGAAGCTCGACGCCGGCCTGTTCGAACAGGGTCTTGTTGGCAAAGCCGCCTGTCAGCGTGATCTGGGTCATGAAGCCGGTGATGGCATCGGACCCATCCACCCGCATCCAGTCCGCCTGAGCGCCGTAATTCTTCTTCCAGGTTTCCGGATCGGAAAGATAGGGGGTCAGGTCCAGCCAGTATTCGGCCAGGTTCTTGATGTCGGTGACACGGGCGATATCCGGACCGTTGCCGCCGGCAAGCTGAACCGGAAGCTGTTCCTTGATCACCGAATAGGCCACTTCGTCGACGATGACGTTGATGCCGGGATTTTCTTCCGAAAAGCGGCTGAGCAGGTCCTTGAGGACTTCGCCCTCGACCCCGTCGGAATACCACATGATGCGGACATCGCCGGCCAGGGCCGTTGTCGTGGTCAGCAGCGCCAGACCGGCGGCCGCGAGAATCGTCTTGCTGTTCATTGTCAATCTCCTCCTCTTTCGTTGGACGGTTCCCCGTCACTCAAAGCCGGCACGGACCTCTTCCCATTCCGTGCCGCAAACCTATCCGCGGCGACCGAGCGGCCCGAGCGGAAGCTCGGCCGCATGGCCTTCGACGCTCCACTGAGACGGATCGATGACGCGTCCTTCTGCGGCAACTCTGCCGTCACCATAAAGCGTTACCGGGCCATAGTCAGGATCAACCAGGACAAATGTATCCGCGTCCCCTTCGGTGACGGTCAAGCCGCTGAACCTGGATGCAAATTCCTCATCCGAACCCTCGTTTTGTGTAGCGCCCAGCCGGACGATCCACATACCCTTGCGCCCGGCAAGCCGGATCTCGTTTCCGGCGGTCGGTCCCTCTTCGACCAGCGTCAGCGGACCGCTGCCCTTCAGCATCAGCAGCCCCTTGCCGGAACGGGCAATCGCCAGATCTCCCTCGACGCTGGACGCATCGAACACCTGGCGCGGGAACCATGCATGGGTGAAGTCCGGCTGTTCCTCGCCGCAGGCGAACATCATCACCGCCAGGCCGCGATAGTGCCACAGGCGCGGCAGGCTGCCGGATCCGCCCCAGTAGGACGGGCGGCCATAGCCGGAATGGATCGTTTCGCCCGGATGGTTGACCCAGACCTGCGCGTCCGGGTCGGTCCCGAGCCGGAGATGCAGAACCGTCTCCTGGTAACCCCACTCGTTCCAGCGGTAATGCGCGGCCGTGCCGATGGAATAGGCGCCGGTCTTGTAGTGATAGAGCCGCGCAATCCGGTCCTGGCCCTGGGCAAAGCACCACTCCTGTGCGGTGTCCTTCTGCCAGTCGGCGATGTCCGCGAGATCGGCCGGAATGTCCAGCCCGTGATCGCGCAGGCAGAGCGCCATCTGCGGCAGGGCGTGAACCCGCCGGCCGAAATTGCCATTGCCCCAGATCAGCCGGGCGATGCCCGACAGTTCCAGCGATCCGGCAGCGCGCAGCGTATGCTCGTAGGAGCGGCCCTGGGCGCCGGTCAGGATGCCGTGATGGGCGGAGCGGGCAACGATCGTTATCAGGCGCCGGATTGCCGTGGTTGCCCGTGTCCGGACGTCCTGGTCCGGTGCCAGCGCGGAAAGCGCGGTCAGACCCTTGAGGTCGATGGGGAAATAGGGCGCGGAGTTGAACTCCGCCATTTCCCATTTCTCGAAATGGTCGAGCCAGGCGCGCACCCGCTCAAGGCCCGTGGCCGACTGTTCCTTGCCAAGCCGGCCGGAACGTACGAACCGGGCTTCGGGATGAAGGGCCCCGGCGAGATAGGCGGCGGTGTGGAACAGGAGCGCATGGTTTTCCGAGAAGTACCACTGCACGTCATTGCCCGGTTCATCCATCCAGTAGCGGTAGGAGAGAATGGCCTCGTCGATCTTCGCGACGACCTCGGGTGCGATGTCGTCCTTGTAGATCCACCGGCACCAGAGCAGCGGCACCAGCGCGAAATCCGCACAGTCGTGGCAGTCCATGATCGTCGGCAGGGTGTCCGCGATCATCCTGTCGGTCTCGGCGCCGAAGCGGCCGGACCCCAGGCGGGCGAGGGCGGTGACGTTGTCCGGCTCGCCATAATCGGAAATCTCGTCGAGCGCTTCGCGGATGCGGTCCTTTAGAGCCTCGGGGGCCTTGCCCTGACGCTCCGCATGGCAGATTTCGACGCCGAAAACCCGCGAGGCCGTGAAGTCTCCGACGCTGAGATCGACATGGAAATGGCGGAAATCGGAGGGCAGGGCTTCGGTCTTCCCGACCATCACCCGCGTCTCGCCCGCTTCCAGGCGGCGCTCAACCCGCATGGGTTCTTCCCGGGACATGAAATCGCCGGCGATCGTGACGCGAGCCGTGGCGCCGGCGGAGATCGGTGCGGATGTGGTCAGCGCCACTTCGCCCGACCGGTAGGCCGGCTTTTCGAAATGCATGCGGTCGAGGGCGGCTTCCAGTTCCGCCGCCGTTTTCGCCTCAACCGGCACGGGCAGGGCCTGCTCGACCATAGGTCCGGATACATAGTCCAGTTGGAAGAAATAGCGCGCGTCGCGTTCGGCGAGATCGTCGAAGAAGATCATGATCTCGTTCGCGCCGGCTGCCAGCTCGACCTTGAACTCCTGCTTGGCTTCCAGGTTGCGGACATAATCCGCCATCCAGCCGATCTCCCGGCCGTTGATGAAGATGACTGCGCCGCCGCAAGTGCCGAGGCGGAGCACCGCCTCGCCCGCGCTTTTTGCCGAAACCACGGTGCGGGCCCAGGTGTCGATCACCGTCGGGCGGAACCAGAAGCCGGAGAGGTCGACCCGGGGCGAGCCGAAGGGCAGCCAGAAGCGCGATAGAGCGAAGCTCCCCTTGACCTGCGGGCGCTTGCCGCGCCGCTCTTTGGCAAAGGCCGTGCGGCACGGATATTCGTGCGGAATGAAGTTCTTGTGCTTGGTCAGGAAGAAGAAGGGATCCATTTCCCCCTTCATCGGCTGATCCGGCACGTCGTAGCGCTCTTCACCGGTTGTGCCGAGCTGCCAGTAGGTAATCTGCCCGCCGGCTTTGAGCGGACGATGGAGATAATCGCGATCTGATATCGGTGTCACGGTCATGTTCATTTCAGGTCAGCCACGGGAACCGGGTCGACGTCGGTATAGGCCTGGTTCTCGCCGGTCATGCCCCAGACAAAGGCATAAGGTCCGGTGCCTGCGCCCATATGGATGGACCAGGCGGGAGACAGCACCACGTCGCCATTCGCCACGATGAGATTGCGCGTCTCGTCCGGCCGACCCATCAGGTGGATCACCCGATCGTCGTCGGCCAGGTCAAAATAGCAATAGGCCTCCATGCGCCGCTCATGCAGATGAGGAGGCATGGTGTTCCAGATGCTGCCCGGAGCCAGATCGGTGATCCCCATGAGGAGCAGGCACGATGGCGCAACCTCGGGATGGATGTACATCTTCAGCCGCCGCTTGTTGGACCGGCTGTCTTCGCCGAGATCCAGCGGCTTGGCCTCGTCAGAGGTGATCAGGCGGTGCGGGATGTCCCGTCCCGCCGGAACGGAATTCATGTAGAAGCGCGCCGGATTGGAGGCGTCGTCGCTCGTCAGCGACACGCTTTCGGCGCCGCGCCCGACATAGAGGATATCCCGGTTGGCGAGGGCGAATCCCTGGCCGTCCACGGTGATCCTTCCCGCGCCGCCAAGATTGGCGATGCCCATTTCGCGGGCGGTGAAGAAAAGCGGCGTTCCGACATCGGTGCCATCGCCGAAGGTGAGCGGCGTTTTCGCGGGGCAAGCCGCGCCGACGACCATACGGTCGACATGCGTATAGGCAAGTTCCAGGGCTCCCGGTGTGAACAGTCCTTCGACCAGGAACTCCGCCCGAAGGCGCTTTGTGTCAAAGCCCGGAATGTCGTTCGGCGAGACGCCGTAGAGAACGCGCATGGTCATCGTGCCTCCGCTTCCCCGCCGGTGTGATGAAGGCCTTCCGTCAGGCACAGGATTGCAAGCGCCTGGCCGTAGCCGGTCGGCTGGATCGGGATGTCCTTGTAGAATTGCAGGTCGTGCCCCATGCGCGTGCCGTAGGAGACATTCGCGACGGTGCCCGTATCGTCGATATTGTCCAGGACCACTTTCAGCGCGCGCAGGCCCGCCTCGCGGCAGCCTTCCGGGCCCAGGCCCAGTCTTGCCGCCTTGAGCAGACCGTAACCGAACCCGGCGGTCGCGGAGATTTCCTCGTAGGAGGTCGGATCGTCCAGGAGCGTGTGCCAGGCGCCGGACGGCGCCTGCAGCTTCAGGAGCGTGTTGATCTGGGTCTCCAGGACACCGAGCAGGAATGTGCGGACCGGCGCCGGGATCTCGGCCAGTTCGATCAGATCGAGAATGCCGAGCGTGATCCAGGCATTGCCCCGTCCCCAGAGCGCCCGGGCGAAATTGTGCCGTCCGTCGAAGGTCCATCCGTGGAACCACAGGCCGGTCTCCGGATCGGCCAGATAACGGGTATGGAGCAGGAACTGGTGGCAGGCCTCGTCTACCAGTTCGCGGCGGCCGCTCGCCTCACCGTAGGAGGCCAGGAACAGGCCGACCATCACCAGCGTGTCGTCCCAGAGTTCGCGGTCGTTGATCTTGTCGGAGACGATATGCGGCAGACCGCGCTCCTCTGTCCGCGGCATCTCGGTGAGGATCCGGTCCGCCCATTTGTCCATCACCGCCGCCCACCGCGGATCGCGGGTTTCGCGCCACAGCAGCGACAGGGCAAGCATGGGGGCAGTCGTGTTGATGTTGAGAGTCGGCAGTCCTTCGGCGGTGCGGTCTTCGTACCAGGTCTCCAGAAGGGTTTTCAGCGCCTCGTCGCCAGTCTGCTGCCACAGGCGCAAGAGACCGTAGAGGCCGATGCCTTGCGGCCATTCCCAGGACGTGAAGCTGATGTAGTCGCCGGGGGTTCCGTCGAGGTTCGGTTCGTCGAACTGCCCGTCGTGACGCAGGTTGGTCATGCCCGCGACCAGCGATATCAGGCGTTTGCGAACGACACGTCCGTCAGGAACCATGCAGCTTTTCCTCCCGTCATTGCCGCCTCGTTGCAGTGTGAAAGTGAAGGGCGGCTTTCAAAAACGGTGCCACAAGGATTTTTCTTGCGCAATATGAAAATTTTTTGCAGTCTCCCGGCAGAAGAATTCGGAGAGAACGGCAATGCCCACGCGCACCGGCAAGAAAGGCAAGCCGAGCCGCAAGGTTCGCCTGGAGGATATTGCGGAGCGCTGCGGTGTCTCACTGAGCACGGTCTCGCGCGCGCTTGCGGGGGAAAAGGGCGTACGCCCGGACATTCGCTCCCGGATTGCCGAGACGGCGAAATCGCTGAACTATTCCGTTCCTTCGTCCCTTGCCGGCAGACGGGTGATTCTGGTCGCCAGCAGCGTCGCGATGATCGACTATGTCCGCAATCAGTTCACCGCCCAGGTTCTTGAGGGATTGCACAAGCGGGCGGAGTTGCTGGGGGTCGAGATCGTTACCCAGCCTGTCTCCAGTGCGGTTCAGGAAATGCGCGTCCTGCAGGAAGCCGCCGGTGACGACGGAGTGGCCGGGTTCCTGTTTCTGACGCTTGACGACGAAGAGGCGCTGGCAATGACCCGCGATTTCGGCAAGCCCGTCGTGCTGGTCAATGGCGACGATCCGCTGATGCGCCTCTCCAGTGTCACGCCCTGCAACCGTTCCGCCGCCCGGATGGGGGCCGACTACCTGCAGGGGCTCGGTCACGAGCGGATCCTGTTCCTGATGCGGCGCGGCCGCCGCACCATCGAGCGGCGCTTCGAGGGCTGGCGCGATGCCCTGACGCTGAAGGGCAATGCCGACCCCGGCGATCTTTTCCTCGAGGTGGAGGACTGGCTGCCCGAACTGGCGGCAGACGCGATCGAGCGGCGGATATCGGAACGGTCCCTCGATTTCTCCGCGGTGCTGGCGGCAGGAGAAAGCCTGGCCGTCGGCGCCATGATGGGACTTCAGAGGGCCGGGTACCGCGTGCCGGAAGACGTCTCGGTCATGGGCATGGACGACCTGCCGCAGGCCGCCTTCTACAATCCGCCGCTGACATCGGTTCACATCCCGATGCGGGAGATCGGCGCGGCGGCCCTCGATCTTCTGCTCGACAGCGCCGGGCCTCTTGCCGGCCCGGCAAGGCGGATCGAGCTCGCCTGCCATATCGTGGAACGCCAGTCCACCGCGCCCGCGCCGGAAGAACGCGAGACGGCCTAAACACTATTTCTCGAAGACCGGGACAGAGCGCCCGGTCGATGCAAACAGCTCCCGCAGGTCATCGATCTCGGGAAATTCCGGCTGCGGGGGAGGAACCTCGCCCGCTTGCGCCGGCTGCGCCAGGACGGCACAGGCGAGCCGCGTGGTGCCGGCCTCAAGCGTGTCGCGAAGCTGGGGCACCAGCGTTCTTGCCGCCATCACATTGGTGTTGGAAAGCGGGCTGAGCACGCAAGGCGTGCGGCTGTCGTTGCCGATTATGACGCTGATGTCCGCGGCCGTGGCGACTTGCGCGCACGCTCCGGACACCTCTTCCGTCCAGGCCCGGAACTCGGGCTTGGCGATGGCGAACCCTCCCTCGGCCACGTCCAGCCGGTACGGCGTCGTCACCTCATGCAGGCGGATGTGCCAGTCGCCGGCCGGCACCAGCCAGGTTTCGACGCTGACATCCTCGAACACCCGCCATTTCGCGTAGAGCCTGTCGCCGGCGATCAGCACCGCTTCATTGTCTTCGCGCATGCGGAAGTGGAGGCCGTCCCTGGAAAAGACCAGCGCATTGTCGCAAGCCGCGCTCGGGAAGTGCCGGTCATTGGCCTCGATCGAAAAGCCGTAGCGGGTCGAATAGGCGAATTTGCCGTATTTTTCCGCCGTTCCGCGCCAGCGGGCGTAGTGCTGGCCGGACGACAGCGCGACCGTGTGGGCGGGAAGCTTCTGCATCACCATGCCGGCTTCGCGCAGCGGGACCGGTGTCTCGCCGTCGTCCGGTGCCTCCTCCTCGGCGCTCCAGAAGGGGTGATCCTGCGGCAGCGCCAGGGGCAGGAACGCCTTCATCGCCCAGTAGGGCGAGCCGGCGGAATTATAGCCTTCGCTGACGAGAAGATTTGGATAGCAGTAGCCGACCGAAAGCACGCCGTCGCGCTCGAACATCGGCTGCCGGGCCCACCAGCGCAGATTGCGCAGGTAGTACCCCTTGATCTGCCCCCAGGGCAGGGCCTCGACCCCGGCAAAGGCGAGCGCGCCCCAGAAGCCGGCGTGGGCAAAGCGGTAGGTGAGGCTGCGGCCGAAGGGCAGGGCGGAGCCGTCCGCTGCATACCAGTGCCTGATCGCCCCCGCGAACTCGGCCGCGCGCTCGCGGTAGCGCGCGGCCCGGGCGGCATCGCCGGAAAGCGCCGCATGGATCAGCCCGTAATAGTGAAATGCGAAGGGGATATAGTGATCGGCACTGCGGATCGGGCCGTCGCGGTACCAGCCGTTTTCCATGACGAAACCGTCGATGTCGTCGAGATAGATCTCGCGCTTTTCGGCCCCGGGCTCGATGCCGCAATGGATGAGACCTATGTCGACCAGAATGCGGAAGAATTTCCAGTTGCTGTTGACGTAATCCCGCTCACGTCCGGCGAGAAGATAGGCCGCAACCTGCTTCTTCTGCACATCGTCCAGCGGGTCCCAGATATGTTCGCGCGCGATGCGCAACGTGAAGCCGATGGCGGCAAGTTCAACCTGGCGCTGGTCGATATCTGTGATATCGCCCCAATAGTCCGGGTGCTCCGGGTCGGTTCCGCACACGAGCCCCCTGCGGTAAAGATCCCAATGCTCGAACCGGCCGCCTCCGGCGACCAAAGGTGCAATCCCCCACAAGGGCCGGGCGAAGCCTTCAAGCTCGGCCGCCGCCTGATCGAAATGAGCCGCCATGGCACTGAGGCGCACGCGGGCTCCCGAGGGCGAAAAATACGGCAGCAGCGGCTTGAAAAGATCGCCGGCGGCGCGCTGCACATCGGCGCGGGTCTGGAGCGGATTTCCCGACAGGGGATGGGTGCCGATTGTCATTCAAGGCTCCGGATTTCGGGCGTTTTCAGCAGGTTTGTTTGCTTACCGGAAACAAACCCGGATGAACCTGGACACACACCGCAAGGCCTCATCCTGAGTAGGACCGTCAGGTCCGTCTCGAAGGATGAGGCCGTGTGAATTGGCCCGAGCTGTCTGGCATGCACTACCTGCTGGAAGTCAACATCAAAAGGCGGAGCCGGCTGGAACCGGCTCCGCTTTCGCCTACTTTATGTCCGCGACGCCGGCGTTCATTTCGGCAATCGCGTCGTCGATGGAAATGTTGTTGGTCATCAGCTCGTCGTGGACACGGTTGAGAACCAGCTCATACTGGGCGGCCTGCAGGTCCACCGGCATTTCCAGGTAGGCGGCGGACGTCACCAATGCCTGGGCGCTTTCCGGATCGCTCGGAAAGCCTTCCTTGGCGGTGATCGTCTTGATCACGTTTTCATCGCGAAGCGCGGGAATCGTACCCGTTTCGGAGACGATGGCGGCTCCTTCCGGTCCTGAAACCCATTCGATGAAGTCCTTGGCGGCATCGGCCTTCTTCGAATTCACATTGATGCCGAGAGAGGTGACCTGACCTGCCGTTGCTCCGGCCTCGACGCCTTCCGGATGGGGATATTTCACCATGCCCCAGTTGGTCGCCGTGGATTCGCCGGATTTCACCTTGTCGATCTGGGTCCCGATGAACCAGCTTCCCATGGGCAGCATGGCGATCTGGCTGGAGAACCACGGACCGGAATAGTGGGTCTGCGAGGTCTTCAGGGATGCGTAGGAGCGGATGACCCCGTCCTCCTGCAGCTTCAGGGCGCGCTCGTACCAGGGTTTCAGGAAGCTGTAATCCTTGGAGACAAGCGTCGTTTCCCCGCTCTGGATGGCGGGCAGCTGGACCGTCGAGCGCCAGGTATGAAGGTGCGCCCCATAGACCTTGTCCGCACCGAAGCCGGACGTGACCGCACGCGCCTTTTCGTCAAACTCGGCCCAGGTCATGTCGTTGGTCGGATACTCGACCCCGGCGGCGTCGAACAGGTCCTTGTTGTAATAGACGATCCAGAAGTCGGTCCGGAACGGCAGGCCGTAGAGGTTGCCATCGACCGTCAGGGCCTCGATCAGGCCACCATAGCCGGACGTGTCCTCGGGAACCGCGCCGAGTTCGGTCAGGTTCATCAGGCGGCCGGTATTCACCATCTGGGCATAGCCCGGGATGTCCTTGATGGAGATGATGTCGAGGTTGTCCCCGCCGCCGGTCAGCTGTGTCATGACCATCTGGTTGTAGTCGCTGGAGCCCAGGTCCGTGTGCTCGATCTTCACGCCCGGATGGGACGCCTCGTAGGCCTCGATCAGCGGCTTGTAATAGGCCACCTTGTCCCAGTCCCACAGGGCCCAGTTGAGCGTGACGTCTTCTGCGTTGGCCGCCCCTTGCATGAGGGCCAGTCCCGTTGCGGCCAGGGCCGCCGATTTCAAGAACTTCAGTTTGGTCATTTCATCCTCCGTATGGGAAATTCCGCCGACTGTTTTCGGTCTTCTTGTTGTTTTGGGTTAAGGGCCGGCCCTGTTACCGAGAGGCCGTGGCGAACTCCCTCGAGCACTGCGAAACTGGTCACCAGGGCACCGAGGGAGAAGTTGACGAGCACCGGCAGAAGCGCCGAGGCCGGGTAGAAGAGAATGTGCGCGAGCCAGAGCAGGGCCACGAAGCCGAGCGCCGCGATGCCCGGCAGCGGCCGCGCCAGCAGGCCGATGGCGGCTGCCTTTGCGAGCCCCGAAAACGAACGGTCCTCCCCGAGCGCGCGGGCGACGAAGAGATGGGCCGCGTAGAGGGGCAGGAGAACGGCGACGGTCACCGAGACGGCAAGGGGCGCGGAGAAGGCGATCTGGTCCAGGGAGGCTTGCGCATAGGTCCGGGCCGCCAGCAGGGCCAGGGCCTCGCCGCCGGCGAACAGGATCCCGAGAGCGGTCGTCATCCAGAAGCGGGACCGGAAGGCGGACCAGAAATCGCGCCACAGATAGACGTTGCGGTCCTCGATCATCGTCAGGCTGATGCGCACCATGGCGTAATAGGCGGCGGGCAGGGTGACGACGGGCAGGCAGAAGGCCAGGAACAGCAGGTTGAGCTTCAACAGCTCCCACCATTCGCGGCCGAAGGTGCTTGCCAGGAGGCGCAGCCCCTCCGGTCTCGGCGCATCCTTGGGAATGCCCGGGCCTTCGTCGAAATAGTGGTTCAGGAACCAGTTCATATCCTGCCTTTGCGGGTCAATGTGCCAGAGCGGCTTCCGTGTGGTTGTCGAAGAGGTGAGCGGAGGAAAGATCCGCAGTCAGCGTGATTCGCTCGCCGCTGCGCGCCCGGCAGCGCGGGTTCACGCGGGCGATGACCGGATGGCTGGCGAGATGTCCGTTGAGGTGGACTTCCGATCCCATGGGTTCGGCCAGTTCCACATCCATGTCGAGGGACGCGGTCATTGCCGGGTCGACATCGACGGGCGGCTTTTCGTGGAAACTCTCGGGCCGGATCCCCAGCGTGCATTGCCGGTCTTCGTAAGGAGACAGCGTCTCCGGCGCCAGCCGATCCGGCAACGGAAGCGATTGTCCTTCGAAATCGGCAACGTAACCGGTCTCGGCCTTGCGGATCGTGACCGGCAGGAAATTCATCTGCGGGGCGCCGATGAAACCGGCGACGAACATGTTGGCCGGGCGGTCATAGAGAACCTGCGGGGTATCCACCTGCTGGATGTGGCCGTCCTTCATGACGACGATCCGGTCGGCCATGGTCATGGCCTCCACCTGGTCATGCGTCACGTAGATGAAGGTCGCGTCCAGCTTGCGGTGGAGCTTGGTGATTTC
Organism: Roseibium salinum; assembly: GCF_026240905.1. Lineage (NCBI taxonomy): Bacteria > Pseudomonadati > Pseudomonadota > Alphaproteobacteria > Hyphomicrobiales > Stappiaceae > Roseibium > Roseibium salinum. Next base: position 279,962 of record NZ_JAPEVI010000002.1, on the reverse strand, counting down.
CGCGCGCATGGTGGTGCGCAGTTTGGCGTCGAGGTTCGACAGCGGCTCATCGAGCAGAAACACTTCCGGCGAGCGCACCATGGCCCGGCCGAGCGCCACGCGTTGACGCTGACCGCCGGAAAGGGCCTTGGGCTTGCGGTTGAGCAGGTGCCTTATGTCGAGGATTTCGGCGGCTTCGTTTACCTTCCGGTCGATGACGTCGCGCGGCGAACGGCGCAGCTCCAGCCCGAAGGCCATGTTCTTGTATACCGTCATGTGGGGATAGAGCGCGTAGTTCTGGAACACCATGGCGATGTCGCGGTCTTTCGACGGGACGTCATTGACGATCGTATCGCCGATGACCAGGTCGCCGCCGGTGACCTCTTCCAATCCGGCGATCATGCGCAGCGTGGTCGACTTGCCGCAGCCCGACGGACCCACGAGGATGATGAACTCCTTGTCGTCGATCTCCAGATCGATGTCGTGAACCACGGTTATGGCTCCGAAGGTCTTTCTCAGTTTTCTCAGTGAAATACCGGCCATTCTTTTTGTTTCCTTATTGCTCTTTGCGCCCGTGGCCGAGCCTCACCAGTAAGGTGTCCATTTGCGTGAAAGACGGGTCAGTCCCTCGAAATAGTAGTAGTCGCCCCATGCGACGCACTCATCGACACCCTCGCCGCGGCAGGTGTTGTAGGGCGATTTCTTGGAATAGGTGCCGTGAAGCAGGAAGCCGTTGGAGATGGCGGGATCGCGCACCGCGTAGTTCCGCCAGAGGCTGCCGAGCATGCGCCGCGCCAGATCCCGGAACTGTTCCGCGCGGGTTCCTCCGATCAGGTCGGCCATATCCATGAGGCCGCAGGCGACGATGGCGGCAGAGGAGGAATCCCGCGGCTCGTCGCCTTCGGTGAAGGTCAGGTCCCAGTAGGGGATCAGATCCTCCGGCAGCCGGTCGAGATAATAGGCCAGCAGGTTCTCGAAGGTTTGCAGATAGACCTCGCTCGGCTCGTAGCGGTAACAGGCCGCCATCCCGGCGATGCCCCAGACCTGCCCGCGCGTCCAGGCGCTCTCGTCGCGATAGCCCTGCTTGGTCGCACCGCGCACCGGCGCGCCCGTTTCGGGATCCATGTAGAAGGTGTGATAGGTCGAGTGATCGGGCCGGATGGAATGCGCAAGGGTCGTATGCGCGTGGGCAAGAGCCTTGTCCCGGTAGACGGGATTGCCGGTTTCTTCGCTCGCCCAGTAGAGAAGCGGCAGGTTCAGCAGACAGTCGATGATGAACCTGTAGTTCTCCGGCTGGCCCATGGCGCCCCAAGCCTGGATGAACTGACCCTTTTCATGGAACCGGTCAAGGAGCTGGTCCGCCGCAAGCAGGGCCGCCCGCCGTCCGTCTTCGTCCCCCACCAGCTTCCAGGCCGCCACGCAGGTCGGCGAATAGAGAAAACCCATGTCGTGGTGATCGGTGGCGATCCGGTTTTCGATCCGGTGCAGGAAGCTCTGCACGTGGATCTGCGCCGCATAGCGGAAGATCTTGTCCCCGCTTGCCTCGTAGGCCAGCCAGATCGATCCCGGCCAGAATCCGCAAGTCCACTGGTCGTTGGCAATCGGCGGATAGAAGTTGCCGACGCTGGAATGGTTCTGCGCTGAATAAGTGAACTGCGGAAGGTTGCGCCGGACCTGGGCGACGACGGTGTCGATCGCCTCGGTGATTTCGTCGCCGGAAATGGCGGCAGGGGCCTGGCGGGTGAAGGCGTCAAGCATGGCTCACCCCTTCACGCCGGTCGAGGCGATGCCTTCGACGAAGAAGCGCTGCAGCGCCAGGAAGACGAGGAGCACCGGGACAAGGGCGACCACCGATGCAGCCATGATGAGCCCGTACTCCTGCGAGTACTGCGTGATGAACATGCGTATTCCAATCTGAATGGTCTTGAGCTCGGTCTTGGTGAGATAGATCAGCGGACCGAGGAAGTCGTTCCAGGTGGTGACGAAGGTAAAGATGGTCAGCGTCGACAGCGCCGGCATGGACAGCGGCAGCATGATGCGCCACCAGATGCCATACTCGCTCATGCCGTCGATGCGGGCCGCCTCGCACAGCTCGTTCGGGATCGACATGTAGAACTGGCGCATCAGAAAGACGCCGAAGGCGGTGAAGGCCTGCAGGCAGATCAGTGCCAGGTGTGTGTTGCTCAGCCCGAGCTCGCGCATCAATAGGAACTGCGGCACCATATAGACCTGCCAGGGCATGGCGATGGTGGCGATATAGGCCAGGAACAACGTGTTGCGGTAGGGAAAGCGCAGCTTCGCGAAGGCATAGGCCGCAAAGCTCGAGGTCAGCAGCTGCAACACCGTCACGATGATCGTCAGCTTCGCCGTGTTGTAGACGAAAAGCCCCAGCGGGATCTTGGTCCAGATGTCGATGTAGTTCCGCCAGCGGGGCTCGGAGGGGATCCACTCGATCGGAAAGGCAAAGACGTCCCTGTCCAGCTTGAGCGAGGCGGAAAGCATCCACACGAACGGTGCCAGCATGGTGACCGTCACCACGATGGCCGCGACATAGGTGAGGATCAGGCCCCATTTGATGCGGCGCTTCGGGCGTTTGAAGGCTGTTGCGGTCATGCGGTATCCCCGTCTTTGCCCTCGACCCAGCGGAACTGGACGATGGTGATGGTGAGAACGAGGAGGAACAGGACCAGAGCGACCATGCTCGAATAGCCCAGGTCCCAGGAAATGAAGGCTTCGTTGTAGATGTGATAGACCAGCACCAGCGTGGAGGTTCCCGGACCGCCCTGCGTGATCATGTAGATCTGGTCGAAGACCTTGAAGGACTGGATGGTCAGCATGACCGAGACGAAGAACGTCGTCGGGCCGAGCTGGGGCAGGGTGATGCGCCAGAATTTCTGCCAGGCATTCGCCCCATCTATCTCGGCCGCTTCATAGAGCTCGCCGCTGATGCCCTGGAGGCCGGCAAGGTAGATCACCATGAAATAGCCCATCATCTTCCAGACCGAGAACATGATGATCGTGACCATCGCCCAATCGCTGTCCGCCGCCCAGCCGGGCAGGTTCTTGGGATCGATGCCCAGCTCGTAGAGGATCATGTTCACCGGCCCGAATTCGGGGTTGAAGATCATGTTCCAGACCACGGCCACGGCGACGAGCGAGGCGACATAGGGGAAGAAGGCGACGGTGCGGAAGAAATTGCGGCCGAAGATCTTCTGGTTGAGCAGAACGGCCAGCCCAAGGGAGCAGGCCAGCGTCAGCGGCACGGTGAACCCGGTATAGATGATCGTGTTCCAGAAGGCGTCCTTGAAGGCCCTGTCGGAGAAAAGCTTCCAGAAATTGTCCAGCCCGGCGAATTCGATCGGATTGTTGCCGTCCCAATGCATGAAGGCCAGCAGGAAGGCGCAGACGATCGGCAGGAGCGTGAACACCGCAAAGCCGATGAAATTGGGCGCGATGAAGGAATAGGCGATCAGGAGCCGTTGCACCTTCCGCCAGCGCTTGCTGACCGGCGCCCGGGGGCGCGCTTTCATCGTCATGTCCTCGACTATCGTTTCCGTTACCAAAGTTGTACTCCGCAAAGGCCCGTCGCCGTCAGGTGATCCGAAGCCGCAGGACGCGGCCGTTGAAGGGAATGAGGACGCGGTAGATCTGCTCCGGCCACGCCAGCCGCAGCCGAGGGTCGCCGATGGGAATTTCCTCGATGACCGGTTCGTCCATTCCGGTGATGTCGATATCGGCCAGATCGCCGATCCGCAGTCCCGCATCGGTCAGGACCGGTGTTTCCTGGGTCATCAGCGACAGGACGGGTGGCCGCTCGCCGTCGAATTCATCGACGATCTCGACCGCGCTCCCCTTGATCAGGCGCAAGGTTCGCCGATAGGAGACAAGCCGTGCATCGGCAGGATAGGCGCCGGCAATGTCCATGCTGATGACCGATGCGCTCTCGCCCATGTCGACGCTGACATCGCTTGCGGCATGGGCGGCGCCTGCCTGCTGCTGGATGCCGCCGAAGCTCGGCAGGTTGTGATAGGCGGACTGCATCGTCCAGATACCGTAGCGCTCCGGCGAAAACGTCCTGGCGGTATAGGTCTCGACCCCGACATCGATCAGAACCGGCCGGCCGGACTTGTAGACGGTCACGCTTCCGACGTCGTTGTGGTTGTGTCCGTCGTCGTTGTCGCCCGCCTTGGCGGCGACAACGAAACGTTCGTCACGCGCGATGAACAGGCCGCAGCTCGGGTAGTAGATATCGCCCTTCAGAGACCGGCCGGTCGCCGAACGCCCTGATTTCCGGCTGGGTGGAGATCGCCAGCAGCCGTTGGAAAAGGTTGATTTCCTGCGGCAGTTCGGGTTCCGGATCGTGCAGCACATCTCTTGCCGCAAGCGCGCAGAGCGCGTCGGACCCGACCGCCTTGCCGAACAGGAACTCCTGTGCCCCGCATGGATCGAGCACCGCCGACGCGTCAGCGAAATTGATGTAGTAATGGCCGTCCACGTGCATGTTGAGAATGAATTCCGCCATGTTGCGGATTTTCGGCTGGCTCCAGATCGGGGAAAATACGCCAGGCGCGGCCTCTTCCAGAACCTTGAGCGCCCCGAACAGGCAGAGCGCGGCACGGCGGTAGTAGAGCGCACCTTCCTCGCAGGCGCCGTCTTCGCCGTAATCCTTCAGGAAGGCATCCAGGCTATGCGCCGCCCTGGTGATCACCGCGCGGCGCGTTTCCTGATCGGTGGGGCGGGCAAAGGTGCTGATGAGGACGTTCTGGGTGCACCAGGCGGTCCAGTTGTTCATCGGCTCGTCGCCCCTGCCCATCCACCAGAAATGCCGGTCCAGGTAGGGGCGGGTGATGCGCCGGGTGACCTCGCGGTCGATGCGCTCGACGATCAGCGGCGAAACGGATTCGAGCGTGTCGCCCAGGACCGAGGAAATCACCGCCAGTTGAGCGCCGGTTTCGGCGGCAAAGAGGTCTATGACGGGACGGTTCGGGTCGGGCAGGGGCGCGCGCGTCCCGCCGCGCTCATGGGCATTGTGGGCCGGCAGCTGCCAGCCGCTTTCCTCCAGGACGAGAAAGAGCCCGTCGACCAGACCATCGACAAAACGGCCCTTTCCTTCGGCCAGCTCGGCAAGGGCAAGGGCATTGAGACGGCGGCGGCGGGCGAAATAGTCGGTTTCGAAAAGGACGCGGTTTCCGGTTTCGGTATAAGCCCGGTAGGCTTTTGCCGTCAGGACCGGCCAATCGGTCGCCAGCACCGCCTCGCCTCCCGCGATCAGCCGTGCCCTGACCTCTCCCGAAAGGCCATCCCACCACGCACGGTCGGAATGCGGCCGCCCCGGCACGAAGCGAGACAGGATGTCGCCGAGATCCGGAAGACATGCTGCAAACAATGCCCCGTCACTCACGCTGCCGTCCTTTTTCTCCAGGCCGGTCACTTCCCCTCCTCCGGATCGATCTCAGCTTTTTCTTTCCGGTAATCAGACAGAGCGACCTTGCAAAGTCAACACAAATTTCCCTTGCAATGCAATTTTGCATAGTTTGCGCGAAATTTGTGTTGTAAGTTGTCTTGTGAACGGACTATGAGAAAAGAACCGAACGCAATCGGATTGCGGATGTGGCGAGCGGGGGAGTTGATGGCCGGATTAGACGGGCCTTCTGGCAAAAAGGTAAATGCGGCAACGCCCGCCGGGCGGGTAACCTTGCGGGACGTGGCGGAGGCGGTTGGCGTCTCGATCAGCACAGCCTCGCGTGCCCTGGCCGGGGCGCCGGGGATTTCCGGAGATGTGCGGTCGCGGATCCAGTCGGCGGCCGAACGCTTGAATTATCTGGGTGCCGTCCCCGGCATCGCGCAGATCACTCTGCTCTCGGACCTGCATCTGGCCGAGAGCACAACGGGGGAGTTCATGCTTGCGGTTCAACGCGGCATGGAGAAGCGAGCCCGCGAACTGGGCTTGGCCCTGTCCATGAAACTCGTCGCTCCGTCAGCCAGGACCCGGCTGGAACCGGACGACGAGACGTCGGGCTATCTGCTTTTTTCCATGCAGGACGAGGATCTGATCCAGGGTCTTCACGAGCGCGGCATTCCCGCGGTCATCGTGAACGGCCGCGAACCGCTGATGCGCCTCGACGCCGTAGCCCCGGCCAACCGCACGGGAGGGTATCTCGGCGCCCATCATCTGGTGGAACTCGGTCACAGGCGCATTCTGACGCTGAGCCATTCACGGCGCCCGACCATCCGCGACCGGATTGCCGGCAGCCGCAAGGCGATGCGCGAAACCGGTATCGGCGAGGCTGACGACCTGACGATCGACCTGGAGGCCATGCGGTCGAATCTTGCATTCAAGGCTGTCAAGGAGCGCCTGGAGACCAAAGGGCACGACGACTTCACCGCCATCCTGTGCTGCAACGACGACTGCGCGTTCGGCGCAATCGCGGCCCTGACGGAAGCCGGGTTGAGCGTTCCGGGCGATGTCTCCGTAGTCGGCTTTGACGATATTCCGACCGCCGCCCTGAATTCCGTGCCGCTGACGACGATCCGGGTCGAGGCCGAGGATATCGGGGCGCGCAGCATCAACCGCCTTGTCGAGCGGATCAGGGGCCAGGACAAGCTGGCGACCTATACGGAAACGGCCGTCAGTCTGGTCGTTCGAAGTTCCACGGGGCCTGTTCGAACGACCTGACGTTTTCCTTGTCGTCCGCTTCGGCGCTAAACCATTGTGACGGCGGAGGCAAAGGGGCCCTTTTCGCCGTCGTGCTCGGTAAAGCGGACTTCACTTCCCGGTACCAGGGCCTCCCAGAGTTCGGGAGAGGTCAGGCTTTCGCGCCGGAAGAAGTATTCACGCTCGTCCGCGGTCTTGATGAAACCGAAGCCTTCTTCGGGCACAAGCCGGTCTACGGTCCCGTGCAGCTTCATGGGCTCCGGCTTGACCATATGGCCGCTCATCTTGCGGGACGCGTCCTCCAATTGCCGCTCGGCGGCATTGAAACTGTCCCTGATCGCCAGATGAACGTCCTCGTGGGCGTGATTTCTCTTGCGATCGCGGGCGGAATAGATCTCGCCGCCCGGATAGGTGATGTCGACATGAACCTCGTAGATCCGGGCATTTTTGCCGAACTTGTTGGGCATCTCGACCGTGACCCGGCACGAGGTGATCCGGTTGTGGAACTGTTCCAGCCGCTCGATGCGCTTGAGAATGACCTCTTTGATGGCGTCCGAGGAATCCAGGCCCTTGAAGGCGATGACCGGTTCTATCTGCATGACGTTTCGAGCTCCTGAAGAGTTGGGGTTTGCGTTGGGAAGAGCGGATTTCTGCTACTCTTCCGAGCCGGCGCCCGTCGCGGAGCGCGGGACCGGGTGTGTGGCAAGGATACCGATGACTTCATCGTCGCTGAGCTGGTCAAACTGGCGGTAAAACTGTCCGATCGCGCGGAAACCCGCCGGCGCGTGGAGGCAGACGACGTCGTCGACTTCCTGCGCCAGAGCCTCGGCGGCGTCGGGGGCGGCGACGGGCACCGCGAGCACGATCTTTGCCGGCTCTCTTTTCCTGAGGCCACGAATGGCGGCCCGCACCGTCGCTCCGGTGGCAACCCCGTCGTCGACGACAATCGCGGTGCGGCCGGCAACGTCGACGGAGGCGCGGCCACCGATATAGCGCTGTTTGCGCCGTTCGATCTCCTTGAGTTCGCTGCGTGCGGTGGCCTCGAAATCGTCCTCCGATACCCTGGCGATCCGGATGACGTCCTCGTTGCGGACGATCACCGGCTTGCTTCCGTCGATCACCGCGCCCATCGCGAGTTCGGGCTGCCAGGGGACGCCGATCTTGCGCACGAGCAACAGATCGAGCGGCGCTCCGAGCCGGTCGGCAACCTGCTCGGCCACCGGTACGCCGCCGCGCGGAAGCGCGAGGACAACAACATCCTTTCCTTGATATTCGGAGAGTTTCGCCGCCAATTGTCTGCCGGCATCGATCCGGTCGTCGAACAACATGGGAACACCTATCTCGCTGCATGGCTTCAGCCATCGCATGGTTCTTCCGGGTAACCCTGCCGACCGCCGCCTTGTTCCGTGAAATGGGCGCCGCGGCCAGTCCGATTCTCCCTATTTCACCTTCACATAGGTTCCGGGGGCATCGCACAAAGGCGGGTAGCCGCGTTCTGCGCTGCCGATGTCCCGCGCCGGAACGGACCCGGACGAATTCTGCTTAAGCCAGCGGCTCCATTCCGGCCACCAGGACCCCTTCAACTCCGGCTCCTGTTCCTGCCAGTCTGAAGCATTGGGATGCGGATCGCCATAGCTGTAGGCAAGCTTGCGGTAGGTGCGGCGGGGATGGCCCGGCTCCGACACGATGCCGGCGTTGTGGCCACCGGAGGTCAGGACGAATTCGACATCCGTGTCGAAGAGGTTCACGAGTTTGAATACGGATTTCCACGGTGCGACGTGATCGCCGGTCGTGCCCACGGCGAAGACCGGCGCGCGAATGTCCTCAAGGTGGACTTCCCGGCCGTCGATCCTGAACTGCCCCCGGGCGAGTTCATTGTTGAGATAGAGCTGGCGCAGATAGTCCGCGTGCATGCGGTAAGGCATGCGGGTGGCGTCGGTATTCCAGGCCATCAAGTCATTGTCGTCTCTGCGCTGGCCGAGCAGATAGTCGCGCACCAACCGCGACCAGATGAGGTCCTGCGAGCGGAGCATCTGAAATGCACCGGCCATCTGCCATTGATCGAGATAGCCCTTCTGCCACATCACGTCTTCCAGGAAGGCGAGCTGGCTTTCGTCGATAAACAGGCCGAGTTCGCCCGGCTCGTTGAAATCCACCATCGCGGCAAGCATGGACTGCGTCGCGATCCGGTCGTCGCCGTCCCGCGCCATGGCGGCCGCGGCCATCGCCAGCAGCGTGCCGCCGAGGCAATAGCCCGCGGTATGAATGCGTTTGGAGCCGCTGATCGCCTCCACTGCGTCGAGTGCGGCCATCACGCCGAGCTTCACGTAGTCCTCAAGCCCGATGTCCCGATACCGCTCGTCCGGGTTCACCCAGGAAATGCAGAACACCGTGAAGCCTTGAGCGACCAGGTAGCGGACAAGGGAATTCTCTGGCGACAGGTCGAGGATGTAGTATTTCATAATCCAGGCGGGAACGAGCAGCAGCGGTTCGGCATGGACGGAATCCGTCGCGGGGGCATACTGGATGAGTTCCATGAGCTGGTTGCGATAGACCACCTTGCCCGGGCTGACCGCGACGTTCCGGCCGGGCGCGTACGCTGGCGGCTCGTCCGGCGACAGGCGCGCTGCCTTCATCGCGTCGTCGAGCATATAGCTGAAGCCGCGGACGAAGTTGGCGCCGCCTTCCCGGACGGCTGTTTCCAGCACCTCCGGGTTGGTGAGGGCAAAATTACCGGGCGACCAGACGTCCAGGAACTGGCGGGCATAGAATTCGACCAGCCTTTCATGCCGGCCGGTAACGCCGCTCACATCCGTCGTGATGTTGTGCCACCATTGCTGCGAGAGCAGAAAGGACTGGGCATAGAAGTTGAATGGAAATTTCTCCCAGCCCTTCGCGCTGAAACGGCGGTCTTGGGGAAGCGGCTCGATGCAGCATCCCGCAGCCTGGCCGCGACAGGCATAGTCGGCGGTGTATTTGGCCAGCCGGACTTGCTTGCGAAACAGCTTCCTGAGGATCTGCTGCTGTTTGCCGGGTGATATCGACAGATGCAGCGCCCAGTCCTGCCAGGCCTGCAGAAGGCTGATCGGCGAGATCCCCAGCGTTGCGGACGCGATTGCCGAATGGTGGAGCCGGTCCACGACCCGGAAGAGCTGGTCGTCCGGCTCACATCGGTTTTCGGGCGGCATGTCGTGCACCGGCTTTCCTGCGGGGCCCGGCAGTTGTGCCGGCTGCTCGTGGACACGCGGTTTCACATCGATCTCCTGCAGACTTTTCATGACTGCTCCTGGGTATCTAGGGTCCGGATCGAAAGGCAGCTACCGCGCCGCGGTCACAGGCGGGGACGCGCCGTGTCGAGGCCGGCGATGGCGGTGTAGAGTTCAGCTGCCGGAAGGTTTGATAGATCTTTTGCGATCTCCGCGTTGACGACGGATTTGAGTGGCGCCGGCAACGCGTCGCGGAGCAGGCCCAGCATGCGGGGTTCTGCAATGATGACAAGCCTGTCGAAGTCGGCGGCTGCGCGATGCTTTTCAAGTTGTTCGGCCAGCATTTCGGCGAACCGGGTCTTTTGCTCGCGAACGGGGTCGGAGTGATATTCCATTGCCGAGCGCCGTGCGTCACTCGAAGCGAAGCTGCGGCCCGGTCTGTCAGCCATGATCTTGCGAAGCGGCTTGTGTTCGGCATCAAAGACGATGTCATCCAGTCGCGATCCGGTCTCCTGATTACGCTCCAGCTGACGGACGATACGTGCCTGTGCCCCGTCTGCGATCAGAAACCATTGGGTCGGCCTCTTCATGTGCGTTTCTCCTGAATTGGAACGGTGACTTTGCATTCACCACGGTGAATTCTAGACTTTCCGCGCGGAAAGCCATTGATCGGAGTCAATACGGGAGCTGTCATCGCTCTCGCGGGGCGCAGATTCGCCCTTTAGTTGCCGCGCATACACCTTAAAGGCGTCAAATTGGACCCGTAAGGTCCGGTTGGTATTGAAGGATCGCGCCATGAAGACACTTGGTTTGATGACCGTTGCCGGCATGGCCCTCGTATCGGCAACGGGGGGCGTTGCCGCCGATCCGTGGAAGGATGAAAGCGGCCACGGGGGTTGGGGCGGCGGATACGACACGCACAGCCCTTACCAGCCGAAGGTCTATTATCGCGAACGCGGTCGTCGCAGCTACAAGCAGGAATTCCGGCGCGGCGGCTGCAAGATCGAGCGCGAATGGGACGACGGCAAGTACAAGGAAGAGGTCGAATGCGATCGCGCCTACAGGCCCCCCGCCTACGGCTATTTCTACGTCTACCCCAACTAGTTCTCTTCCAGCTGAGCACGCGAGAACCATACGAGAACCGACCGGCGCATCCTGACGTCCGACACAGTTTCGCGCCGGTAACAGGCGATGGACCGTCATGCTGACCGCGAAACCCTCAGGGCATGTCTGCGATGCCAATCCGGCTCGGGATCCGGCCAACGGCCCGGATCGCCCCGACGCGGAGCAACGGCCGCACCGCAGGGCGAAACGCGGCGTTGCCCCCGTCCTTTCCCGGCTGCGCGGCTACTGGAACACACGATCCCTGGCCGTCCAGTTCCTGATGGCCGGAGGCGTCGTTTCAATTGCCGCGATGATCCTCATCGGGGCCTTCGTGACCAGCCTGATCCAGGACAGCGTGATCCGCAATTCCGCCGCCGCGACGGCACGCTATGTGGATAGCGTGATCGCTCCGCTCCTGCCGGACATGCAAAGAAGTGCGGTGATCGGCGATCCGGTGAGACGCGCCCTCGATGAAACGCTCGGGCAGGGAGCCCTCGGGGACCGTCTCGCATCGTTCATCCTGTGGTCCCCCGATGGAAAGGTCCTTTATTCAAACGACCGGCGCCTCATCGGCCAGCGTTACGAACTCAGCAATGAAATCCGGGCGGCGTTCAGGGGCAGACTGGTCGCGGATTTCCGCCGGCCCGCCGGCCTCACGGGAAACGAAGCGCAGGCCGCCGGCAGCAGCCCGACACTGGAGATCTACAATCCGGTGCTGCAGCCATGGTCCGGCGAGGTGGTCGCGGTCTCCGAGTTCCAGGAGATTGCCAGCGATTTCGAGTACGATCTGCGCCAGGCACGCGCCTGGAGCTGGCTCGCCGTCGCTTCCGTCATCGCCGGGTTCTTTCTCGTGCTCTCGGCGATCGTCTTCCGGGGCAGCCGCCTTATCGATCGTCAGAGCCATGCCCTCAGGGAGCGGGTTTCCGAGCTGTTGAACCTGCTGGCCCAGAACAGGGCATTGCGCGTGCGGGTGCAGCGCGCCTCCCAGCGGACAGCGGCACTCAACGAGCGCTATTTGAGGCGCATCGGCGCCGATCTGCATGACGGGCCTGCGCAGCTCCTGGCGCTCGCGGCCCTGAAGCTGGACAGCGCGGCCCTTTCCGAAGCCTCCGCGTCAAGCCAGGCGAGCGAGCGCGAGGTATCGGCGATCAAATCCGCTCTTCAGGACGCGATGCACGAAATCAGAACCATCTGCCAGGGCCTCGTCCTGCCGCAGGTCGAGGCGGCCGAACTGAAGGAGATCCTGCGTCTGGCCGTGCGTACCCACGAGCAGCGCACCGGCAGGACGGTCAGACTTTCCATGTCCGGGACATCCCCCGCCCTGACGCCTTCGGAGAAGATCTGCATCTACCGGTTTCTGCAGGAAACGCTCAACAACAGTTACCGCCACGCCGGCGGCATCGGCCAGGCCGTCACCCAGACGGCGGATGGCGGCCGCATCACCGTTGAGGTTTCCGACCGCGGTCCCGGATTCGATCCGGCCGATATGCGTTCGGACGGGCTCGGCCTTACCGGCCTGCACGAGCGGGTGGAAAGCCTTGGCGGGCGCTTTGAAGTGTCCTCGTCGGACAAGGGCACGACCGTTCGGATGTCTCTCGCAATTGAGGAAATGGAGTCGCTGTGATGAGTGGAATCCGGGTTGCGATCATCGATGACCATCCGCTGTTCAGAGAAGGCGTGGCGCGCAGCCTGTCTGAAAGCGGCGGCTTTGAGATCGTTGGCGTGGGGGCGGCCAAGGAGGACGCCTTGCGCATAACGCAGGCCAAGCAGCCCGATATCGTCCTGCTAGACATTTCGATGCCCGGTGGCGGCCTCAATGCGATCGAGCCGATCCTTGCCCGCCACCCGACGCAGAAAATCCTTGTGCTTACGGTGTCCGAGAGAACCGAGGATGTCACGCAGGCGTTGAACGCCGGAGCCAAGGGATATGTGCTGAAAGGCGTCGGATCGCGGGAGCTGGCCGAGATCCTCCGCTCTGTCGCGGCCGGAGAAAACTACGTTTCGCCCACCTTGTCGGCGCAGCTCCTTTCCAGTCTCTCCGGACGGTCGGGCCTGCCCGCCATGTCCAATCCGCTGGCGACGCTCACCGAAAGGGAAAGGGAGATCCTGACCCTGGTGGCCGGCGGCTTGAGCAACAAGCATGTCGCGTTGCGGCTCGATCTTCAGGAAAAGACGGTAAAACACCACATGACGCGCATTCTGGCAAAGCTCGAGGTCTCCAACCGCACCCAGGCAGCCATGGTGCTGCGCGACGCCATGGAAGACGGCGGCTATCCTGCGGCGTGACAGGGGCCGAAGCAGCGGTCCGCCGATGGGGCGGGACGGGTCCAGATCACCGCCCGACGACCTCCGCTGCGATTGACCCGACACGCGGCGTCACTGCTGACTTATCAGACCATGCAGCCGCTTGCGGTCGGATTCCGTGACCGGACGGCTCACGATGACCCGGCCGTAGGCATCGGTCATCTGGTAGAGCTGCCCGCGGATTTCCTCCCGCATGCCGTTTGAATACTGCACTTCGACATCTTCCTCGACGGCCAGTGCTTCAGGGGCGGTCTCTTCCGGGGTTTCCGGCTCAACGGCGAGGTTGGCTTCCCCCGGGGCAGCCTCGTCGGTCATGTCCGGAACGGCGGTAGGGGCCGCGTTGTCCGCATCCGTTTCGCCAGGGTTGGTAACGTCGCTGGAACCGTCTTCCAAGGGGGCGGCGGTGGGATCCGTCGCCGCATCGACACCGGTGCTCTCCGCGCTCGTATCATCGGAGCCCGCCGAATCTTCGCTGCCGGACGTTTCGCCGCCCTGGTCAGTTCCGCCCAGACCGGTATCTCCCAGATCGGTATCCGCCGGAGCAGTCGCTCCCGCGTTGTCGGAATCGCTGTCCGTCTCGCCGCCTTCCGAGACTTCCTCGGCAGCGGCCGCTTGCGGCTGCAGGGTTATCGACGAGCCGGTGATTGTGAAACGGCAAGGGGCCACGGCGAGCGCGACTGCAAGGGACATCCCGAGAAGCATGGAAATGAATTTTCGAGCTGAGAACATGGATCCATTCTCCTTCAGTCACCTGACCCTCACTCCATTTGAGGCAATTCGAAGACCTGCCGGCGACATGCCCTGGCCCTCGGCCCGGAAGTGGTTCGGATCAGTGAACCAAGATATAGCCTCTCGCTGTTGCGATCCTGCACCCACCCGCATTCAAGCGAACCTGCAGGAAAGCATGGAATCTGAACGACTTTAAGACCAACCGGCATCCCACAGGAACGCCGGCTGGCCTCTGATTGCGGCCTCGTGAGGCCTTGCTTCAGATGGTGGCGTTAGCTGCACCGTGCCATCGGGTTCGCATCGTCACATTCGTTGAGGTAAAGGAACATCTGGTCTCCCTCAGCCCTTGCGCCGACGACCGAGGAGAGGTCCACATTGTTGGCCTCCAGCGTTGCACTAAGCTCCGCATTGTTCGCAATGGCGTTCTGGAGATTGGCGATCTGGTCAGCGTTGACATTGATGGTGTTCTCAATGTTGGTTTCGTTGTTGATGACCGTGCCGATATTCACGACATTGACCGTTGCACCTTCTCCGATGTCACCGATCTGGGTGATGAAGACGTTGCTGTCCTGTATCGAGTCGATGACGACCTCCTGAGAAGTCACGTCTTCTTCGAGTGCCGCAACTTCTTCTTCGACTTCTTCCTCCGTGGCTGCGGTGTCTTCTTCAGCTTCGACGCTTACATCGGCGTTCGCAGCAGCGTCGGCTTCGGCCTCGGCGGATGCGTCGAATTCACCGTCCAGGCCGTCCACGTTGACGTCGGAGTTGGCGCTGGAAGTGGTCGATGAGTCGGTGGTTGCCGAGACGTTGCCATCGTCGACGGAAACGTCGCTGGAAGCGTCGGACGTTGACGAACTGTCGGCGGACGCGTCGAACGAACCCGCATCGCTGTCGCCAGAGACACTGCTCGAGGCGTCAGACGTGGCCGAGCCGTCGGCGGATGCATCGACGGAACCGCCGTCGGTGGATACGCTGGTCGAAGAATCGGATGTGGTGGAGCTGTCACTGGATGCGTCGACCGATCCGCTATCTGCAGATACGCTGCTGGTTGCATCAGAGGTGGAGGAACTGCTGCTCGAAGCTTCAGTCGTACCGTCGTCAGCCAGGGCCGGATATGCGAACATCGAAGTTGCCATCATGGCTGCGGTCGTCAGTGCGAGTATGCGTTTCATCGGTTTCTCCTTCAGTTGAGCGCCAACGGTCGTCGCTGCCGGTTGATGGGGCTGTGCGATCGCCGTTGATGCTGCCACTAGAACGATCTGTTCCTGACGTTATTTCGGGAATAGGACTTCTACGGCCGCCAGATCGGACCTTGGGCCCTATAGGGCCGGACCGAAGTTGTCGGCGGACCTCGACCAAGGCCCCGTTTTCAGGCGGATGAGGCGGGGCGGCAGCGTTTGGCCGCAGAGCGGTCGACGGTCAGATCAGGCCGGTTTCAGGGGGCAGGAGCTGCGAGCGCCGGACGCATGCCCCATTTCAGCGTCACACCCAGGCTCGCAACGATGATGAAGGCGAGGCCCGCGAACTGCCTGGGGCCAAGGATGTGACCATAGGCAACGGCATCCACGATCACCGCGCTGGCCGGATAGAGAAACAGAAGCACTGCAATCAGCGGCGTGGTGAGCTTCGGCAAGGCACCGTAAAGCAGCATATAGACGCCGCCGGTGTGAACCATTCCGATGAGGGCGAGCCAGCCCCACTGGCTTGATGTGAGATCCTGCGGCGCGAGTGGTGTAACACCGGCCAGGAGCAGCGTGCCGCAGAGGCACTGAACGAGGGTGAGTTGGGGCGCGTTGATGCCGCTCAGGCCCTTGGCGATGATCGTGACCAGTGCGTAGAGAAATGCGGCGGCGAGCGTAAACAGGATGCCTGTAAGATAGAAGCCGTCGGCGGTCAGGTCGGCGCCGGTGAGACCCGTGGCGAGCACAAGACCCGCAAGTGCCAGGGCGATCCAGACGAAAGTGGCCGCGTGCAGGCGCTCACGGAAGACCACGGCTCCGAGAACCACGACAAAAAACGGCTGTACGTGAAAGAGGATGGTGGCAACTGCGATGCCGGTGCGGTGGATGCCTTCGAAAAACAGCACCCAGTTGGCGATCATCAGGAACCCGCTGGCCACGGCGTAGGTCAGCGTGCGCGCAGGCAGCCGCAGCAAGCCGGCAAGGTCCCTCCGCCAGAGGCAGTAGAAAGCCAGCATGAGGCCGCCGATGGCGCAGCGATAGAAGGCCGCGGAGACCGAGTCCGCTCCGCTTTCCAGCACGCACAGTCCGATTGATCCGAGAAGGGTCTGCGCGGCGGCTACGCCCAGAATGCCCTGCGTTCGCGTTTTCATGCCACGTCGTCCTGTCCGAGATTGCCGGAAGCAGGATGTGCGGATTGTCATTATCTTATCAAACGATATAATCTGAAGAGACTATTCAGATATATTGAAAGATCATGGAACTCGATCACGTTTTGCTCAAAACCTTTGTCGCCTGCATTGACGCGATGAGCTTCACGCGTGCGGCCTCCCTCGTGCATCGGTCGCCAGCGGCCGTCTCCATGCAGATCGCCCGCCTTGAAGAGCAGATCGGGGCGCGGCTGTTCGTGCGCGACACGCGCAATCTGGCGCTGACGCGGACGGGAGAGGAGCTTGAGGGTTACGCGCGGCGGATCCTGCGGCTGCATGACGAAGCAGTTGAAGCGTTCCGCCGGCCGGACATGGCCGGTTCGGTCACGATCGGTGCTCCCGATGACTATATCTCCTTCGTGCTGCCGCCGGTGCTTCGCCATTTCGGCGCATTGTTTCCGCGTGTGGAAATCGAGTTGGTGTGCGCCCAGTCAACGGCGCTGGTACCTCGGGTCGAGAAAGGCGAAATCGATCTCGCGATCGTCACGCGCTCCGCCGGCATGGAGGGTGAGTTGATCCGGCGCGAGCCGATGGTCTGGATCGCTTCGCGGGACCGCGTGGCACTGGAGCGTACGCCCTTGCCGGTGGCGCTGTTCGAACCCGGCAGCCAGGCCCGGGCCGTGGTTCTGGCGGCGCTCGGCCGCGGCAACGTCAGATACCGTTCCGCCTATGCGAGTTTCAGCTATTCGGCTTTACTGACCATCGTGGAGGCCGGGCTGGCGGTTGCCGCCGTCACCCAAATCTCGGCTCCGTCAAGCGTTGCCTGTCTGACAGAGGAGGACGGCCTGCCGGCCGTCGAGCCGCTCGATGTCATCCTGATACGCCGCCCTGGGTCGGCCAGCATTGCTTCCAACGCACTGGCGGAGGCAATTCTGGACAGGTCCGCATAGGACGGCAGCCTTCGGATCCTCCCAAACTGTCACAAATGGTGCGCAATGCATAAATTCCCGCAGGCGAGTTCACGCAAGATTCAGGTTTAGGTTGTTTGATCCGATGTTCCATGTCTCGGGATCGTCGGGAAATTCGGGGTGTCCAGCAGTATCAATCTTCTTCTTCGGTCTATGCGTCAGTTGGTTCCCAACCCTGAGACAAGCGCTATTCTTGCGTCGGTCGGGGTCTCGTACTGGGCTTACGACCCGATTGCGGAAGAGATTTGCTGGCAGCAGCTCGATGCGGACAGTTTCCGCGGCTACCGCGTGGCGAAGCTGGCAATAAAACGGGCGTTGGATCATTACGCCCCGGCGGATCGCAGACGGTTCCTGCAGGTCATATCCGACGCTGTCGAACACGGATTTTCGACCCCGGCACGCGTGACCATGACGACCGAACTTGGCCAGCGATCCTACGATCTGGCCGCCGCGCGGATCATCGGGAAGACCTCGCCGCTGGTGATCGGCCTGATGAAGGAGTGTCAGCCCGAAGCGTCGGCCAGTAACGAGCTGCCCAACATACTGCAGACCCTGTCCAATGCGTTTGCCGTCACGTCCAGTGCGGTTCTCGTGGCCGACCGCAACGGCGTGGTCCGCTCGGCCAACCGCCAGTTTCTGAAACTGTTCTCCATTTCCGACAGCAAGCAGATCGTCGGCAGGGACGTGCGCACCATTCCCAACCATCTCGGCAAAAAGCTGGTCGCCGCCATTGGGAACCTGCTGGCTGGACATGCCGTCGCGGCCGGGTCGTTGAAACACGTGCGAAAAGACGGAACGACCGCCGAAATCGTCTTTCAGATCAACCCGTTCGCCATCGACCTTCCCTTTGGAGGGGTCATATTCGTCGGAGAACTGAGCAGCGATTCACTGGAGATCGACGCCGCGGAGGTTCTGGATGCGGTTCCAACGCCGATCCTTGTGGCCGATCTGAATTCGCGCCGGATCAAATACGCCAACAAGGTCGGGAGAGGTGAACTCGGGCTGTCCGCAACGCAGATCGGCACCGAGCGCCTGACGGACAAACTGATGAGCGCTGCCGACGTCCGTGACCTGTCGCTCGTGCTCGACAATGTCGGCTGGGATGCCGGCCGGGTCTGGCAGATCGAAAGCTATGTCGGCCTCAAGCGCCATTACAGGATCCGGTCCTGTTTCATCGGCGAGGCGGCCTCGCGGCAGGTCATCCTGGAATTCCTTCCCGCCCGGGCGGGCAAGGACACGCCCGCCAACGAGAAGGCGCAGAATTTCTTTTCCCGCCTGCTTGAAATGAGCTTCAGGTAGAATGCTTCAGGCTCCCGCGATCGCCGGCCGTGTCCCCCATCCAGACTTCGTGTACCGGAGGTCCGCTGGCCGACGCTGACCACTTAACGTGACATCCTGCTTGCCGATCACCTGCCTGATCTCGATTCGAGGGAATCGGTCCCGTCCGCGAGTCGGCCTTTGACCTCCCGAAACCGTGCGGAAACCATACACGCAGGGCCACTTTTCGACACCGGACCGTGCTTTCGGCGGAAGTCCTGAAACGGGGTTTGCGCCTGTTTGGAGAGAAGACCCGGATAGGCGTCAAACGGAACCGGGTGCGTAATGGGAAAGGCCTAATTACTTGAAATCCCTACGGTAATTGGCGCATTCGCAATTCTTTGCAGTGATATTGCCGTTTCGACGATTAACCTTCCCGGTTCGCTTCGCCCCGCGGTTTTGCCAGCTTTTTCCTGCGTTCACAGAGGCTTGTTAAGTACTGGTTAACTTAAAATTCCTTGCGTGCCCGATCGGATTTCGGCATCTATGACGGAGTGTCCGGGTTACTCGGGTGCGAAACCGTCAGAGGGCATCAATGGCCGTAAACGAAATTATTGTCGGCGAACGCGATACAACGGCAAAGATTGAAACCTTTACGCAAAGGCTGTCGGACCGTTTGCAGACGATGCGTGAAATGGCCTATCCCCCGGAAGCGCGCAAGATGTTCGGCCGAACGTTCTCGACAACGGACCTGGTGCGCCTGCTCGGCGTTCCCGAAAGCACTCTGCGTACCCTGACGCTCGAAGGCAAGGGCCCCCAGCCGCACCGGGCGGAAAACAATCGCCGGATCTATACGGTCGACCAGGTTTGGGAATTGCGGTCCTTTCTTGCCGAGATGCGTCCCGACGATGCGCTCCGGCTGACGCCGCATCGGCGGCCCGGTGAAAAGCTGCAGGTGATTGCGGCGGCGAACTTCAAGGGCGGCAGTTCGAAGACCACGACCTCGGTGCACCTGGCGCATTATCTCGCCCTGCAGGGCTACCGGGTGCTGTGCGTCGATCTGGACCCGCAGGCCTCCATGACCACCACTTTCGGCATTCAGCCGGACCGGGATCTTCGCTCGGGCGAGGGGGACGACGAGCGCACCGACACGACCTATGACGCGCTGCGCTACGACAATTTCCGCATTCCCTTCTCCGAAGTCATCCGGGAAACCTATTTCCCCGGCATCCATCTGGCTTGCGGAAACCTGCGGCTGATGGATTTCGAGTATGACACGCCGACGGCGCTTGCCGAGCGCTACAGCGACGAGCTGGGGCTGTTCTTCCAGCGGCTCGACGCGGTGATCCAGTCCGTTGCAGACAATTACGACGTGGTGGTTCTCGATACGCCGCCGTCACTGGGCTACACGACGATGGCTGCGCTTTATGCCGCGACGGGGCTGATCATCACCGTGCATCCGGCCATGCTCGACGTCTCGTCCTGCTCCCAGTTCCTGAAGATGATTTCCGACGTCACCCATACGCTTTCAGAAGGCGGAGCGGTGTTCGAGCATGACTTCACCAAGTTTCTGCTGACCCGTGTGAACCCCAATGACGGTCCGCAAAAGATCATGTCCGGCACCATGCGCGATCTCTTCGGAACCGATGTGCTGGTTGCCGAAGCGATTGAATCGACGGCGATCGCCTCTGCCGGCGTCGCCAAGAAGACCCTTTATGAAATCGAACCCGGGGAGATCGGCCGGGAGACGCTGAAGCGCGCGCTGGAAAGCGCCGACCGCGTCAATGCCGAGATTCTCGACCTGATCAAGAACGTCTGGGGCAGGGAGACACGATGATGAAAAAATCGATCGTAAAAATGATGTCCGATGCCACGGCGGCGGCTGCGGAAAACAAGAGCGCGCAGAAGCCGGCTCCAGAACAGAAGGTGACGGCTCCGGTGGTCAATTCCATGGGCCGGGCCCTGTCGCATATGCGCGAAGACAGCATCGTTTCGCTCGATCCATCGAAGATCGATCCCAGCCCCTATGCCGATCGCTTTGAAACGGATGAGGAGGCTGCCGAGGCTCTGGAAGAGCTGAAGCTGTCGATCCAGGATGAGGGCCAGAAGATCCCGGTGCTGGTACGCCCGCATCCGAGCGAAACCGGCCGCTATCAGCTGGCCTATGGGCATCGGCGGCTGTTTGCCATTCAGGCCCTGATGTCGGCTTCCTCGAAACCGGAAACGGTCAAGGTGAAAGCCTATGTGCGCAAGCTGAGCGACACCGAACTGATCAAGGAGCAGTCGCTCGAGAACGGTGTGCGCGAGAACCTGACCTTCGCCGAAATGGCGCTCTGGGCGGTCCAGCTTCGCCAGGCGGGCCTCAAGCAGCGGGAAATGCAGCCGGTTCTTGGACAAGTGCCGACGGTGATTTCCAACATGCTGAAGGTCGCCGACAGCATTCCGCCGGACATCATTCGCGCGATCGGCCGGGCCAGGAATGTCGGCCGGCCGGCTTGGATGGATTTTGCAAGGCTGTTCGACGATCCGAACGCGGAACACCGCATTCGCGATGCCATGGAAACGCCGGTGTTCAGAGCCGCTTCCGCGCAGGAGCGGATGGCGATGGCCACCAGGGCCGCGCGCGGCACGGACAGAAAGCCGGCGGCGAAAACAAGAACCGCCGAGATCGCCCTGAACGGAAGCACCGTTGCCAAGATGAAGACGACCGCATCGGCAACGACCATTTCCATTCCAACGGCCGAGACGGAGTTCGCAAGCTGGCTGGCGGAAAACCTGGCTGATCTGCACGACGACTTCCAGCGGCAACGGAACACGTCCGCAGGCGGCGATCAACAGGGTTAGGCCGCTGCCAGGCAGGGGCATCAGCCCTGCGGGAAACCGGCGGCATTAAAACCGGAACGTGGAGGGATAAGGGACAAGAAAGCGAAGAGCAGAAATGAAAAGAGACTGAAACGGCGGCAACCGTTCAGCCTCTAGTTCACGGTTCAACTTGGAAAGCCCAAACAGGAACCTCAACACGATCCTGTTTTAAGCTAATTCCGAATCACACGCAAGAACCATCTCGCGTGAACGGTGGATTTCCGCCGAATACCTCCAGTTGGACCTCCCGAAATATATAGCGCCGCGCCTTGTTCTGGCCGGCGAACGGAGGTTTTTATGCCTACTGTTTCGAACGTCTCTTCCTTTCGGAAGGTGACGCCGGGGATGCTTGCATCTCAACGCCTGGCGATGTCCAACGACATCCCGGACCACGGGAAGTCCGAGGTTGCGATCGCGCTCAAGAGAGCCGCACAGCCCATGGGGCTGACGTCCACCGCCTATCATGTTCTCGATATCCTTTTGGGATTGTCGAAGCCTGAGGACTGGAAAGGCACGAACCGTCCTGTCGTCGCCATCAGCAACGAAAAACTGGCATCTTATGTCGGCCGCAGCGAACGGACCGTCATTCGCGCCATCAAACAGCTCGTCGAGGCCCGCATCCTGGCCTATCGCGACAGTTCTACCGGCCGCCGCTGGGTCCACCGCAACGACACGGGCGACATTACCTACGCCTACGGCCTGGATTTCACGCCGGCACGTGTCCGCTACCGCGAGATCAAGCGGCTTGCCGATGAGTGGCAGGCGGAGCTCAACGCGGAGCGCGAAGCCAGGCGGGCCGTGACGAAGCTCTCCAGGGCCATCATCGATATCATCGAGGCAACCACGGATCTGGACCTCTCCGACTTCCACGACCGGATGATGTCCATCATGGCGTGCGGAAAAGGAGCCCAGGAGAAGATGGTGCTCCTACAGGATCTTTATGACCTGTTGATCGAGGCGCTGACCGAAGGCCAGAAACAGGCCCATAATGTGGATAATTATCAATATACGACAGGCGAGCATGACACGAATGTCACCCAATTATTTAATACAAACTCTCAAGACTCTTGCCTAAATAATCGGACATCCGCTCACGCGGATGAAATCAATACTCAACCTGACGACGCCTACGGCGCCGAAATAGCTCCTGAAAGGGAGCAAGCGGCGGGGCAGTGTGGCAAAATCAGCCGCAATACCGGGCGGAAAGGTCAGAGAGAGGCGGATTTCACCCGGTCCGCGGCGCTGGACGCCGTTTCGATATCTCTGCTGGAAAGCG
Organism: Roseibium salinum; assembly: GCF_026240905.1. NCBI lineage: Bacteria > Pseudomonadati > Pseudomonadota > Alphaproteobacteria > Hyphomicrobiales > Stappiaceae > Roseibium > Roseibium salinum. The sequence continues at coordinate 257,293 of NZ_JAPEVI010000002.1, read as the reverse complement.
CGTGTACGACCGTCCAGAGCGATTTCGGTCTGTCACTCAAAAGCTGGGCGGAGCTGCTGTCTGCCGCCGAGGTGATAAGGCTGGGGATCGGCCTCAGCCAGAGCGCCTATTCCGAGGCATGCGGACGGCTGGGACGGCAGGCGGCCGCGGCGATCCTTGCGGTCGTTGCCGAAAAGGCGCTGCGGGATCCCGAAAGGATCAGCTCGCCGGGTGGGTACTTCCGCGCTTGCTGCGACCGTGCCGCTGAGGGCAAACTCGCCCTGGCACGATCGCTGTTTGGCCTGGCGGCGGGATGATTTCCGCCGGTGGGGGCTTTCGTTCGGTGCGGAATTAGGACATTATAGCGATGCTTGGTTTTCCAATCGGTACAAAGTGCCGGGAAACGAAGAGGGAATTCGGACAGGGCGGACCCAAGCAGGGCGCTCGGAGCCGAAGCCGCCCCCGCGACTGTATGCGGAGAGCGCACGCCGGATAAACCACTTGCAGATGTTGCAGGGAAGGACAGGCGATGTGCTGAGACCCGCGAGCCAGGAGACCTGCCAGGCATTGCTTAAAACCGGCTGTCGGGTGTGACGGCAAGAGGACAATATGACGACACAAACCAACACTGCATCACTTTCGCTTTCCAGCATTCTGCCGCTTGCTTTTGCGGCCGTCCTGGGCTTCGCAATCATCACGATCACCGGACACGTGCAAGCGCAAGGCCTGCATGACGCAGCGCATGACGTGCGTCACGCGACCGGATTCCCGTGCCACTGAGATGTTTTCCCGTTTATTGATCAGCGGCTTGTTCGCTGGCGCTGCAGCAGGGCTTATTGCGGCCCTGCTGCAGCTTTACTTCGTGCAGCCGGTCCTGCTCCACGCCGAGCTTTATGAAACCGGCGAACTGGTTCATTTCGGTACCGCAGCGGTCAGCGCTCACCAGGATGTCGGTGGTTTCGACCTGATGCGTGACGGCCTCAGCGTCGTTTTCGCGATGCTCACCTACACCGGATATGCCTTCATCCTGCTGGTCGGCATGGCGATTGCGGAAATGCGCGGAGCGAAAATCACCGCGCGCAACGGCTTGATCTGGGGTCTTGCGGGTTTCGTGACCTTCCACTTCGCACCGGGCTTTACGCTGGCACCCGAAGTGCCGGGCGTTGCGGCCGCCGATGTCGGCGCCCGGCAGATCTGGTGGTGGGCGACGGTCGTGGCGGCCGGCGCAGGCCTCTGGTTACTCGCCTTCGGCAGAAACTGGCTGGCATGGGGCGCAGCCGCGGTGCTGCTGCTGGCGCCGCATGTCATCGGGGCACCTGAGCCGGATGCATTCAGCGGCCCGGTGCCGACCGAGATCGGCGCTCTCTTTGCCAGCCGTGCCTTCGGCGTCGGCATGGCGGCCTGGATGCTGCTGGGATGTTTTGCCGGGTTTTTCTGGCAACGCGAGGGCGGCCGGATCGGAGCGGTTCAACCCGCCTGATACGGCTACGACCGGGACAGAACGGTCAAGCGGGCGGAGCATCCTGTTCCGCCTGTTTTTCTTGATACCTGCAGATTTGGTACTTCTATGGAACGTTCCCTCGCGCTCTTTGCGATCGGACTGATCTTTGGCGGCGGCATCGGTTTTGTCGTTGCGGCCGGCAACGGCATTACCCTTGACGGACATGATCACGGCGATCCCGCGGCTCATCATTCGCCAGCGATTTCGGCGAATGCTGTAGCAGGACAGAACACCGGCCATGCCGGGCACGATCATGAAGAACTCTTGTCCGTCGCTGAAGGACCAGGCGCGCCCACGCTGGACATATCCCTCACGCCGGATCCCTCAAGCGGCTGGAACCTCCACATCGAAACCGGAAACTTCCGCTTTGCCCCCGAACACGCCAGTACGGCCCATGTGGCGGGCGAGGGCCACGCGCATGTTTATGTGAATGGCGAGAAGATTGCCCGGCAATACGGCTCGTGGCTTCACCTGCCGTCGCTTCCCGAAGGAGAGGCCGTGGTGGAAGTGATCCTGAACAGCAACGATCACCGGACGCTGGCGGTGGCCGGCAAGCCGCTCAGGGCCAGCGTTACCGTCGATCCCCGGTAACATCGGGTTTGGCGGCCATCAGCGCGGGTACGCGGGCGCGCAGGCAGAACCTGAGACGCCCGCAGGGGCGGGCATCTTCGATCCAGCCGTTTTCCGCATCGAGATATGTACGGCCGGTCGCCACGATATCCTCAATGTCGTCGGGAATGGACAGTCCCGCAAACAGATAGGTAGCCCGGCCTTCTCCCTGCAGGGCGAGCGAGATCGGTTGCTCGCACGCACCCATGCAGTCCGCCGTTTCAATGGAAAACGCGTGGTCAAGGTGATTGTCGCGCAAGGCCTGCGCCAGGTCTGCAACTCTGCTTTCGGCGCCGGACGGGCCATTCTTGCACGTCCGGCAGATCACGATGCGGTTCATCTGACAGGTCATAGCCAATGAGTATCGGTGTTGGCAATCCTCGAGCGACGACCGCGCCACTCTGATTGTCCACCGTCATGTCCGGCCAGCTTCCAGAAACCCTGTGAATTCAAACGCGCGCGACTCGGCGCGACGTTGAATTCGTTGCATTGAGTATCCGTAAATCTATGCACACTCATTCTTGAGTGAAATCTACCGCTTTATCCACCTTACGTATTCACTATCCGGATAACGAATGAAACTAGACTTACCCAGTGCGAGTTAACTACCACTTATACTCAATGCAGCTTAGGTGATGATACAGATAAATTTGGTATCATCAAGTGAGAGCATTGTGATTACTCGCATGGACGATTCAGGCTCCGGCAAACGGAAATCCCACGCAGATCAGGTCATCAGCCGGTTTCGCTCGTTTCGGTCGTCGACTGAAGGGAGCGTCTTGCCATTGTTCGCAATCACGCTCTTGGTGCTGATCGTCGCTGGAGGAGCCGGCGTCGATTACACCAATGCCGTCAGGACAAGACATGTCTTGCAAAATGCACTCGATGCAGCGGTGCTTGCCGGAGCGGCGGCCACCGAGGACCAGATTGCAGTCGCGGAGCAGTATTTTGCCTCTAACGTCGCCGGCCATGAAGGCTTGAAACCCTCTGTGGAATTCACAGTGGGGAACGATGAGGTGACCGGAGTCGCTTCGGCGGCGGTGGGCGCCTGGTTCGTGCACCTGCTGGGTATCGAGGCAATTCCGGTAACGGTGTCGGCGGCTGCCGGGGCGGAAACCTCCGCCGTGGTGTGCATTTACGCCGTGAACCAGCTGGAGAGCGAAGGCTTCAAGGCGAACGGCAGCGGCAAGATCGACATGCCGGACTGTGAAATGCACGTCCATTCGAAGACCTCTTCCGCAACCTGGATCGATTCCCGTCATATAGACACGAAGCGTCTTTGCGTCGCCGGATCGCTCGGCGGCAACGCACGTCCGTGGCCGGATGAGTTCGAGGGCCACTGCGATGTGGAGGACGATCCGATCGCTGGAACTCTGCCGGCGCTGTCTGACGAGCTTGTGGCAGAAGAAAGCTGCGTTCCCTGGTCGGCCATGCCCGACGAGAACGCCACGGATATGGTGTTCAAGCCGGGGACCTACTGCTACTACCCCAACATCAACGGGCACGTTCAAACCGTCACGTTCGAGCCGGGCGACTACGTCTTCAAGAGCGGCCTGACCTTCAGCGGTAAGCATGTCGTTTTCGGCGCCGGTAATTATGTCTTCAAGGGCGCCAATTTCCAGTTCAACGGATCTGTCCAAACGGTGGAAATGGGTGCCGGCGTTTACGTCTTTTCAGGCGGTTCCCAGTTGCGGTTCGATGATCAGAAAATAACCGGGACAGGGATTACGATTTATCTCGCAGATGCGGAGTCCGCTGTGCGCACCGTGCAGGGCAGCTCGAAAGCCACGCTCAGCGCGCCCGAAACGGGCCCCTATGCGGGCATTCTGTACTACGAAGCGCCCGACATTTCCAAAAGCAGTTCCTTCATTCTGGACGGCGAGCTGAACCTTGCGGGCATCGTCCATTTGCCGAGCCGGAACCTGCATCTCAATGGCAGCGGCAAGATAACCGGCAACGACATGATCCTGGTGATCAACAAGCTGAGCCTTGACGGCTGGATTTCCCTCACCAACAGCGCCGCGGGCTCTACACCCGGCTCCGGCAAGACCCGCCTGCTGAACTAGCCGGCCCCACGACTTCCAAAGGAAGCGAGTCTGTAACTGAAGTTTCTGAGTTGAGCCGCGTAAACAAAAACCAGAACGGATTTCTTTGCGCAAAGATGCGCGAAGAAAGCTTCGACTAAAGAAGGCGAAAGAAGTTGACAGCAAACAGCAAAAGAAAACCTAATACGGTGGACGCTCACGTCGGGTCGCGCATTCGGTTGCGCCGGGTATTGATGGATATCAGCCAGGTCAAGCTCGCCGAGGAACTTGGGGTGTCGTTTCAGCAGATCCAGAAATACGAGCGGGGCGTCAATCGCGTGGGTGCCAGCCGGCTGCAGGAAATTGCGGATGTTCTCGGTGCGCCCATCACATTTTTCTTTGACGATATGCCTGGCAGACCGTCGAGCAATGGAACTGCACAGTTTCGCGAGGCCGAGACAGAGCAGATGGCCGAGTTTCTTTCCTCTGCAGATGGTCTGAGATTCGTGCGCACGTTCCTGAGCATAAGCGACGGCAGGGTCCGTCGCCGGATCACGGACCTGGTGAAGTCATTGGCAGACCAGGATGTCGCCGGTGAAACGGATGAAGACGAGCAACCCGCCCCGGTGGCGATGACCGTGGTGAAATAACAGGAGGGGAGGAGGCCGCTATCCGCGCCTCTTTCCTCCCGCATAATGCCCTATCCCCGATTGACGGTGGTGGAGGGCGAGGCGCCGAAGGCTGCTTTGTACTGCGCGGAAAAGCGGCCCATGTGGCTGAATCCCCATTTGAGCGCAACGTCCCTGATGGAGAGGGTGTTTTCCGCCGATGACAGTTCCCGGTGGACCGCTTGCAGCCTGATCTGCTGGAGGTAGATCAACGGTGTCGTTTCGCGGAATTGCTTGAATCCGATCTGCAACGTGCGGGCGCTTACGCCGGCCGCGGAAGCGATATCCGCCAGCCTGATGGGCCGGTGCATGTTCTCATGCATGAAATCGATGGCCTTCTTGACATGCCGCGGCACGACGTGAATGAGACGCTTGCGCAAATCTCCGCTGAAGCGGTGCTGGCCGTGCTCCAGAACAAGCCTTACGACAGCCTCCGCCATGAGCGTCATGGCCTTCGGCGAGTGCTGCAGGACGCGTTCGGCCGCCAATCCCTGCGCCATGGATCTGCATACGGTAATCAGGGTCCGTCCGATCGGCGTGCTCAGATCGATGAGCGGCCTGATCCCGAGCTGACCAAGCGTGGTGAGCTCGAACATGTCGTAGAGACAGGTGTTCACCAGCGCAGCGTTGAAAATGAATGTGGCGGACGTGGCCAGGTTCATCCGCGTGTCGGTACGGACCGTGGTTCGTCCCACTTCCGCGGATGACGTGACGATCGCCGTGCCGGGGACGTGGATAATCTCCTCACCCCTGATGGAGGTCTCTGAGGCTCCGGTCGTGCAAAAGCGCAGACCCAGCATTTCATGGTCTGTCTGCGGCGTGTAGACCCAAGGTGCGTTGTAGCGTGCGCGCAGCAGCGTGACCGAGTCATTCACTGCCAATTCGGCCTTCCATTTGAACGCGCCCTCTTGCTCCCTCCGTTCGGCCCGGAACTGCGGAAAACCCGGCATGATGGCCGCGAGCATGTCCTCAAAGTCGGTTCCGGCGGTTCCCGGTTGCCTGAAGAGCGGGTCTTCAAATTGTGATGTCGACAACATAATTTCCTAAATCCGGCGGCAGATGACGCCAAAAAAGAGGTGCGCACCTCAAAAATACCTGCGAGCAATCCGGCAGCTCTCCGCAAGAGGAAATACCCGGACGTTTTAGGGTCCTTCAGGACAAGGCCTGAGAGCCCGAACGCGAACGTCTGGGCTGCTCCCGGTCAGCCTTGAGCGATCACGTCGTAGAGCCGGCGTTGCGCTTCTTCCGGAGTGATTTCCCGGTTGTTGAAGAAATCGGAGAGTACGCCGATCCAGCCTTCGGACATTTGTGAGGGCATGGCCATGGACTGCGCGCTGATTTCCCTGTTCTCTTCCTGGAGCATTTGCACGCCGAGCTTGCCGCAGCGGTCGAGCTTGTCCATGTCCACATCCAGGCGGACGGGCAACGAGCCCTTGATACGGCTGAACTTTACCTGGTTGTCGCGATCGAGGACCATTCGCGCGAATGCAAGCTGCGCTTCGTCCGATCCTTCCCGGGGAATAACCGGAAAGGCGAAAGCATCTATCACCATGAAATAGGCGATTTCCGTTCCGGGCACGAAGCTGCACTCGAAGTCCTTGCCGATTTCATAGCCGCGGGCGATGAGTTCCCCCTTTGCCCAGTCTCCCATGAACTGCATTCCGGCCGCGCCCCGGCCGACGGTCGCCGTTGCATCCGCCCAGCTCTTTTCCCGCCTTGCGTCGAAAGGTTCCGCATACAGGGAGAGCCTGCGCAGCGTCTGCAGGGCTTCCAGGAAACGCGGATCGTTTACCGCCTCGGCATTGCCTGAGATGGCGCGCGCATAGCCTTCTGCCCCCAGCCTTTCATAGACAATGCCGTTGAAAATAAGCGAGACTTCCCAGGGACCTCCGCCCAGAGCGATGGGCAGGGTGCCGGCAGCCTGAAGTTTTTCCGCCGCATCGAAGATGTCCTGCCACGTTTCAGGGAGCTTGAGGCCGAGTTCGTCGAAGACGGTCTGGCTTGTCCAGAGCCAGTTCTCGGCGTGGATATTGGTCGGCGCGAAATACACCTTGTCATGATAGGTGATGCGGTCGAGGACGGCAGCCGGCAGGATGTCGCGCCAGTTGTCCTCCCGAGCAACGCTGTCGATGTCGCGAACGATCCCCATTTCCGGCAGCTCGCGCGAGCCTTCGTTGGCGTTCCACTGCATGACGGCCGGAGCGTATCCGTTGGCAACCCGTTCACTGACGGCGCGCTGCACTTCCACCTTGTTCTTGGCAGGCAGATCGATCCAGCGGTTTCCATTCTCGGCCCAGGCCTGCCGGAACACGTCAAGTGCCTGTGTTTCGCTCTTTGAAATCCAGAAGTGGACGACGTCGACCGTGTGTGGTTGCTCTGCCAGGGCCTCTCGAACCTGCGCCGTTCCGGTCAGCGCGAGACAGACAATCAAAAGAACCTGCCTGCTGTTTATCATGTTGTTCCCTCTTCTTTTTCTGGAGATTTGATCGTGTTCGGCCAGATCAGCCTGCATTCGCACGCCTCAATGCAGGCAGGATTGCTTAGCTGGTCAGTAGGATCGGTGCGGTTTCTTCGTTTTCCGCCTGGCTGAAATGCAGTCTCCCGCCATTACATGCGCGGCCCGTCAGATAGGCCCGCGCCTGGGTGGCGGGTTGCGGTTTGGAGATGAGGTAGCCCTGGCCGGCGTCACAACCGATGCTCAGGAGGAACCGGCGCTGCTCGTCGGTTTCGATCCCCTCGGCGACACATCGCTTGCCCAGGTTCCGCGACAGATCTATGACCGCGCGAATGATCTGTTCGCATCGGGTGTCGATGCCGAGATTGAGGACGAAGCTCCGGTCGATTTTCAGCTCGTCAAAGGGAAAGTCCCGCAGGTGCACGAGGGACGCGAAACCGGTTCCGAAATCGTCAAGGGATATGCGTGCCCCGGCTTCCCGGAACCTGGTGGCCGAGGCGTGTATCTGTTCTGCCTGCCGGTTCAGGAAAACGTCTTCGGTGACTTCTATGACGAAATCCCGCCAATCGAGGTTGTTCTCCTCGATTGCCTCGCCAAGCAGTTCGTATCCGCTTGGCCCGGCAAGGGATGTCTCCGACAGATTGATCGCCATCGACCCGGGCGACAGACCGGCGTCCTTCCATATTCTCAGATCCCGCGCTGCGATCTGGACAACGGCCCGGGTCATATCCAGGAACTGGCGCGAGTCATTCATGAGGGGCAGGAAACGTCCGGGCATAAGCAGGCCCAGTTCCGGGTGGCGCCAGCGCACCAGCGCTTCGAAACCCAGATGTTGCTGCGTTCGCAGGTCTATCTTCGGCTGGTAATGGACGATGAATTCATCGCGGTCTGCCGCAATGGCCAGGCCGGCCGTCAGCTTGTCCTGCTCGAGATGAAGAGCCAGGGAGGGCTCATCGAAGACGACCGCGGAATTGCGCTGCTTCTTGGCGGTGTAGAGCGCATGATCCGCCACCCTGATGAGTTCTGCTTCGTCTGAACCATGGGTCGGCGCAATGGCGCCGCCGATACTTGCCGTCAGTTGCAAGGGGCGGTTCTCGAAAACCACCGGCCTTGAGATAGCATCGGCGGCACGTCCCGCCAGCGCCGTCAGCGTGCTTGCGTCGCCAAGGCCGGGAAGCAGCACGGCAAACTCGTCACCGCCAAGGCGGGTGACCACGTCGCCGCTGCGGAAACTTGTCTTCAGTGCACCTGCAACGTGACGCAGAATGTAGTCGCCGGCCGGGTGACCATTGCTGTCGTTGATGCTCTTGAAGTGGTCCAGATCCACCAGAAGAATTGCAAACTCGGTGCCGTGCTGATCCGTTCTGTTGAGCATTTCGGCGACGCACAGGTTGAAGAAGGATCGGTTGCCGAGCCCGGTCAGCGTGTCGGTGTGAGCGAGCTTTGCGAGCTGGTCTTCGTATTCCTTCGTGCGTTTATGCTCACCGCGAAGCTTGCGCAGCAACGGGTTGAAGATCAGCAGGTCGGCGAGCACGAAGAGCAGCGTGATCAACGCCAGAAGGATGGTGATGATCAGTTTTGCGTTGTCGATGCTGACATGGCTGCGTGTGTTCGTGCTTTCGATGAGGTCCTTGAACAGCCCGGTCAGCATGCTGTCCGACGACACGGCGAAGTCTATCGCCCCCCAGAAGGAATAGCGCTGGCGGCGTTCTTTCGTGGTTGCACCGACAACGCGTTCGGCACGTTTCAAAAACGCGTTCAGCATTTCGTTCAGCCTGGTGCGTAGCTCCCGTTCCTGCTTGTTTCCCGGACCAACCAGCGCCAGAAGATTTCCATCCATCTGCGCATAGACGCTGTCGATCCGGACGCCGGAGGCCCTGACGTCGTCAATGGCTTCACGAATGTCCGCCACGATCGGCTCGATAATATATTCGTTCAGGTTGGGATCGGCGGAAGCGCGCATCAGCGCGCGGGTCTGGTTGGCCAGTTGCTGAAAGCGAATATACTGATTGCTCGTCTGGAAGCTGATGCTCTGTTGCAGAAAGTGGCGTTCCAGGGCCGCGCTGACGGTAAAATAGGTAGCGGCGATGAGCACGCACATTGCGACCGCGACGTTCCTGCTGTGACGGCCGATTGACGAGATATAGGCTTCGACGGAGCGCCGGGGATTGTCCGGAATCCCGGTTGCCCTCCTACACTTCAGGGGATGTTCCCGGGACAGAGGACAAATGGCGTCGGGACGGCTCAGAAGTGGGCACTTCTGCCTGTGAGTGCCGTCGGCTGCCGGACGGAGCCCGCAATACAGAGCGCTTCCGGCAGGGTGCTGACGGCGCCTCTCGGTCTCCAGTCCTTCCCTGAAAGGTTTCATGGTCCTAAGCGATGATGCAGCACTTGTTGCGGGACGGTTCTTTACGAAGAAGGCCCTGCACTGGTCGGCGGGCCCTTCCGGCATTCCATACTGACTTCAACGGTTTTCTCCCGATTGGACGATCCTGTTTCGACCCGCCTTGGTTGAAACACTAATGTAGGAATATCCCTAATCGGCAAGGTTAATACCGTACAGTGCAAGTACAATTTATGCGCTAACTGGATAAAGCGGCGCAATTCGGATATGCGAAAAGTTTAGGAGACTGGAATTTGAGAGCACTTCCGCCGCCAGGCGTCTTATCTACTTTGAATAATTGCCGGAGGATTGGTCATTTGCCCGAGGATGGGCTGAAAAACGATAAGCGATTTAACCGCGTGGAAGACCCGTTGAGCTTGAATTGGAGGCCGAGCAATGTGGTTCCGGAGTGACGCTTCAGTGAAACTGCAGGGTCTTTATTGTATTCGATGGGGCTTCGCCGTAGGCCGCCTTGTATTGCGCCGCAAAACGGCCCATGTGGTTGAATCCCCATTTGAGGGCGACTTCGTTCACCGGAAGTTTGTTCTCCGGCGAGGAAAGCTCGTCCCGCACCGCCTGCAGCCGGATCTTGCGAAGGTAGAGCAGGGGCGTTGTCTGGCGGAATTCCCTAAAGCCGATCTGCAATGTGCGCGCACTCACCCCCGCCGCGGCGGCTATTTCCGTAAGCGTGATCGGTGTGTGCATGTTTGCCTGCATGTAATCGATGGCCCTTTTGACGTGTCGGGGCACGGCGCACAGGTGTTGTGGGCGGGGCGAGCAGTTTAGCCGATGGGGCGTGTGTTCCAGTATGAGCCGGACGGCGGCTTCAACCAGCAGTGCCATGGCCTTTGGGGATCTTTCCAGAAACCGATCTGCGCTCATGCCCTGGGACAGGCTCCTGCACAGGCAGGCCAGGGTCTGGCCGGTGCTGCTGCCAAGATCCAGGAGAGGTGCGAGCTCAAGCTGGCTCAGAGACATGCCGTCGTAAAGATCCTGCATGCAGCCGCGAACCACCGACGGATCGAAAACCAGGAAGGCCGAGCTTGCGCACGACTCCGCTTCGGGGCCGGCCATTACGGCTGTTCGACCCATGTCGCACCAGGAGGTCACGACGGCGGTTCCCGGCACGTTGGTGACCTCGGCTTTCCTGATGCGGGTTTTCGCAGCGCCTTCGCCGCAGAACCGGAGAATTAGCGACTCGTCCGGCTTTTGCGGTGTGTAGGTGAAAGACGCGCCGTAGCTTGCGTGCAGAATGCTGACACCGCTGCCTTGCAAGAGCCCCATGTTCCATTTGAACGGGCCGCGCTTCGCCGGGCCTTCGACCAGAAAGTCCCTGAATGTCGGTCTGATATGTCCCAGCATTTCATCGAAGCAGGAACCCGCCGCGGTCGCGCTCTCGAAAACCAGGGCGCTGGTTTCATCGGCGGGATCCGGCAAATCGATGTCCTTCTTATTGTCGTTGTTGCCGAGAACTCTTTGCAATTGCTGCATGCTGCGCTGAACCATGGGCTCGCCTCCGGTTAGACTCCGGTTCTTATTTTCGATTGCGCAAGGGGATCGCCATTGCGCCCGTTCGATTGGCTGATTTGTGCTTGTCGTATTTCGGCGGCTTTGCCTGCATCCGCTCACGAGACATATCTGGCGGCGATTTGTTGATGCAGACGGGGGTTCAAGAGAGCCTGGATGGCTTCATCGATCCGTTCGACGATCGTTTTGGCGTCGGGGAAGGTCTTGCGCAGGCCAAAACGCACCTGTGTTTCCTGTGCATCGGTCAGATATTCGCCGGGGATGCTCATCACCTTGCCCAGCAGGCCCAGTTCCTGCAGCTTGAACTGCATGACGATGGGTTCGGCAAGCACGAAATCGGCATGGCCTGTGGCCAGCATTCGGGAAATCGCTCCGGTGTCGGACACCAGCATGCGCTGCGGGTGATGGCGCCAGATAGCATCGTCGCGGCTGTCGCCAATCAGGCCCGCAGTCTTGAACCGGAAGAGATCCTCCTGGATCTTGCGGCGCGGATCGCGTCCGCATTCGGATTGCCCTCGGCAAAGAAGATGCGGGCCGGGGCGAGAGAGCAGATCGGCGTGGGAGCAAAATAGGCAAAGGCCTCCCGCTCAGCGGTGGCCTGACAGCAGAATGCGTCTGCGGAGCCGGCAGCAACCATGCTTTGTGCCCGGGCCCAGGGAAAGCCGTTATGGGTGATCGTGTAAGGCCCTGTACCGTCAAGTACATTCACCAGGTCGACCAGTATGCCGCGCATGGTGCCTGTGGTTTCATCGAAATAGGCGTAGGGAGCAATGTCATGGCGATGTGCACCCCGCAGAACGACACTCTCCGAGATCCCCGCGAAAACGGGACCTGCGGCCAAAGCGGGAATGGCGGATGCGAGTGTGGTCAGGAAAGACCGCCGGGTGAACATATGACTGCTCCTCTTTCTGGAAGAGAAAACCCGGGGAACAGCATCGTCTGGTTTTTTGATCCGTTACCGGCTGCCGGAACGGGTGACGATTACTGCGGCCCCGGGAAGGTGTAATCGATGGGGACACACGTTATTCAACTGGATCACTTTATTCTCACTGTCGACGGAGGGGTTCTTAGGGACCTTTGCCGCCGTCAATCTTTTCTACACACGGAGTGTAACATGGCAGGCGGTGAATTGGAAGAGCTTTTCATACGCTGCGTCAACTCCCTCATCAAACGGTTGTTTCCGCGTGGCAATTCCCGGCAAAATGTGCTACCTAGCACCTTAGAAGCCAGAATTGTTACGCCTTCTCTGTAATTAAGCGCCCAGACAGAACTTATGGACTACACACCGGACTCACTGGTATCGAGCCGTTTCCTGCGCAAGGGAGAAAGCGTCGTCGTATCCTCGAACGAGCGCAGCCTGCTGCGGCTCCTCTGGCAGAACCCCGGCATCCAGCGATCCGCGCTCACTGGTCGTCTCGACCTGACGCAGCAATCCATCTACCGGATTGTCGACACGCTGGTGGATCGCGGCATGATCGTTCTGGGCGCGCCCGTACCCGGGCAAGGCCGCGGTCAGCCGAGCCCGACCCTGCGTCTGAACGGCGAGTATGCCTACACCTGCGGGATCTCGATCAATCCCGATATCATCCATCTCTACTTCATGGACATGGCCGGGAAGATTGTCGGGCATGACTTCGTCGCCCTGACCGGGCAGCCCATGGCCAAGGCCCTGGATCAGATCCGCACCTGCATGTCGAAGCTACGGACGCGGTGCGGCCTTTCGGAGGAGGCGAACCTTGGCATCGGGGTCGGCATGATGGGCTATAATGTCGGCGGCACGCGCTTCAACGGGCCGTTGCCTTTGCACGAGTGGTCCCTGATAGAGCTGGGGCCGCTGCTGATGAGCGAGTTCGGCAAACCCGTCTGGATCTATATCGGCGGCCAAACCGCCGCCGTTGGCGAGGCCATGTTCGGTATCGGTCGCCATATCCGCCATTTCGCCTATCTGTTTATCGGCTACGGCTTCGGGGGAGGCCTGATCAGTGACGGGGAACTGCTGCTCGGCGGCAATGGAAATGCGGGTGAGTTCGCCTGCATTCTCGAACCTTCCGAGATCAACAAGCGGCCAGCGTTGAAATACCTGATCAACAGGCTGCAAACGAACGGTATCGAAATTTCGTCCATCGACCACCTGCGCCGGAGCTTCAGGCCCGACTGGCCCGGTGTTGCGGAATGGGTGGACGACATCACGCCGACCTACAACCGTCTGATCAACGCCATCTGGGCGGTCTTCGGCCCCCAGGCCATCGTGTTCGGAGGACAGGTGCCGCCGGCCCTGGCGCAAATGCTGATCGAGCGTACGGAATCGTTCGAACTGCCGCGGTACGGAGTGCCGCATCCGCCGGCAAAGCTGGTGATCAGCGAACTGGAAGGTGACGCCACCGCGATCGGTGCTGCCGCCCTGCCATTGAAATCATTGATGTTCTAGGGACGCAGACTGGTTGTCCGGCATTTTCTCTTCAAGACGGGTCTACTTGTTGGGGCCATACCTAAGCCGTCTTCACGTCCTTGAGGAACTTGCTGACCGCGGCCTGAAGACGCTGTGACTGCCCGGAGAGCTGCTCGCTTGCGGACACGACGCGGGTGGCCGCTGTGCCGGTCTCGACCGCAGCTTCCCTTACGCCGTCGACATTGCGGTTGGTTTCGATGGTTCCGGCCGAGACATCCTGGATGGAGCGGGAGATTTCCTGGGTCGCCGATCCTTGCTGCTCGACCGCCGTGGAAATCGAAACAGCGATGCCTTCGAGCTCCGTGATGATCTTCGCCACGTCATCCACACCGATGGCGGCGCCGTCGATTTCCGACTGAACATGGGCGATATAGGAGGAGATCTCTTCCGCGGCTTTGGCCGACTGTCCCGCCAGCTCCTTCACCTCGGCCGCCACAACCGCGAAGCCCCTGCCGGCATCTCCGGCGCGCGCCGCTTCGATGGTGGCATTGAGGGCGAGCAGATTGGTCTGTTCGGCAACGTCCTGGATCAGCGAGATGACTTCGCCGATCCGGCTGGCGGCATCCTTGAGGCCGCGCACCTGTTCATTGACCTTGGTCGCCCGCTCACGGCCACTGGTGGTCTGGCCCGACGACCTGACCGCCTGTCCGCCGATATCGGTGATGGACGCGGAGACTTCTTCAATCGCCGAGGCGATGGTCTGGACGCTGGCGGCCGATTGCTCCGAGGCTGCCGAAACCGCCGAGGCCTGGTTGGTGGTTTCTTCGGCGATCGCGCTCATGGAACTCGCGGTCTCATTCAGTTCCCCGCAGGCCTCCCCGACAAAACGCAGAAGCTCGGCCACGTCGGCGTCGAATTCGGAAGTGCTGCGGGCGATTGCATCGGCGCGGCGCAATTGGGCGGCCTGTGCCTCCTTCTCGCGTTCGGCCGCTGCCATGGCTTCGATCGTCCGCTCCCGGAAGACCTCATAGGCCTCGGTGAGCTGTGCGGCTTCGTCGCTTCCGACGCTGTGGAGGCTGACGGTGGTATCGCCGTCGCCCAACCGGTTGAGGGCCGTCACGACCTGTTTGATCGGACCGGAGATGGCCCTGGTCAGAATAAAGGCCATGCCGGCGGCCAGGACGGTGGACAGGACACCTATGATCAGAATTAGCCGGGCCGACTGGCGTTCATGCTGTTCGGCGGTCTGGGCAGCCTTGAGCGTGAAATTCATCAGTTCCCCGGCCAGGGCCGCGAGTTCACCGTTGAGCGCATCTTCCTCCTGCGCGACCTTGTCGATCAGCGCCTGTTCCTCGCTGATATTGTCGCTACCGGTCGCCTGAGCCTCTTTTGCCCTATGGGCGATTGTTTCTATCGCGTTCTCGGCGTCGATTTCGAAAATGCGATGAGCCTGGTCGATGTGACCGAGGGCCTCGATGACATGCTCCCATTCCGCAAGTTCGTCCTCGCCGTTGGTTTCCGCCTTGATTGTCCGGACCTTTTCGAGCGCGCGTGCCAGCTCTTCGTCGGCCGCGTGGGCAAGTTCCACGAACTTTTCGCGGACAGCGGTAAAGGTCTCATAGGCATGCCGGTTGCCGTTTGCCGCTTCCTGGCCGAGCCGTATGGCGCGCTCGAAGAGGATTGCCTGTTCGAGCTGCATCTCGGTCAGGTGAGAAACCGAGTTGGTGAGCACCAGATCGTGTTCGGCAACCCCTGTAAGCTCGTGCCCGATTGTAGACATCGCCCGTATCCCGATGACGGCCGAGACGGCGAGGAGCAGGATCATCAGGAAACTGAACGATCCCAGTTTGACGGCGAGCGGGAAACGGGAGAGGGCACGGACGAGCATGGAGAGCTCCCTTCGTTGTTGTTTCTTGGACATATGTGTCGGCGGCCAGTATGAATGTTAAGAAGAATGCGCCTGTTCTGGATAATCAATAATTAATTTGATAAAAAAACTAAATAATAGTTACAAGTGTCATAGTATAAGAGAAAAATGCATACGTTGAAATGAAGATAATACGCAACTTGAGATAACTTTTATTCTTCAATTTTAATCTTAGGTTCCACATTGTCAGGGCAGCCTATCGCGATAAGGAGTGGGCCGTCGCTGCCGCCGGGTGGCATATTGGATGCCGGGCATACTCCGCGGCGGCACCGTGCTGGAGTGCGTCCATAACGTTTTAAGCCTACCAGATCCAGAACATGACGATCCAGGGGAGGGTCCCGGCGCCGGCTGTCACAGCGCCGCACCCTGAAGCGATCGTGCGTGGCAGTCCGGAACGGTACCGGCCCGATATTCTCCAGAAAAAGTCAAGTGGGGGAGAAATGCCGCAGGCGGCCGCGGCGCCGGTTTTCACTCCGGCGCATCGACGGACTCTGGTGACCTTTCCCGCTGAGATTGCATGGGAATCGGGCCGGGATCTGTCGGGCAGTCGCAAGCAGGGGTTACATTGGCGATCCTGCAGAACGGCACGCGCTGCATTGGCCATTGTGCCGTGCCTCCGTCATCGAAAGGAGGTCTCAAGCCCTCCGTAATTTTACCATAACCGATGGGAATATATACGTAGTTCCCTGAAACTCACGCCGCGTTAACTCGCCGTTATTTCTGGTCGTGCTTTTTTATATTGGACCTACCAAAGGTCATTCGGGTCGAAGTGGGATTTTCAAATTGCCTGTTAGGGTTGTGGTCGGCGGGCGGGGACGGGAACGTGCAGTTCATTCGCGGAAGTTGTAATCCTCTGGACCTGTTGAATTGCCTCGCCTCGTCGGTCCACAAGGGCATTTGCGTTGTCGATGGCGAACTCGATCTGGTCATGATCAACCGGACGGCCCTCGACCTTCTTGACGTACCGGGCGACGTCATCGAGGCGGACCGGAGTCTTGCAGCCATCATCCGCTTCAAGGCCGCGCGAGGGGACTACGGCGCCGGCGATCCCGACAAGCTGGTGCGGGAGCAGCTGGAAACGGCCAGAGCGTTCGTCCCGCATGATTTCGTGCAAACGCGCGCCGACGGCACCGTTCTCCGTGTTCAGGGGTCGCCGACGGACAACGGCAGGTTCGTTACGATCTATACCGATATCACCGCCGAGCAGCGGCAGGAACGGGCTTTGCTCGAGGCGCGCGAGCGTCTGCAGAATTCGCTGGAGGAGCGCACGGGCGAGCTCAAGGCCAATCGCGACATGCTGCTGAATGCAATGAGCGCCATTTCCGACGGACTGGCAATCGCGGCTCCGGACGGGCGAGTGCTGCTCACAAACGAGAAGATGCGCCAGATTTACCCCGAAACGGCGGAGCTCATCGAAAAGGGTGCCCGCGTGAGCGACGTGATCCGCTCCGTCTTTCCCGACGAACCGGTTCGCGATCTCAGCGAATATTGCCAGGATGGCATGTGGAACGAGCGGCAGTTCCCGGATGGCCGCTGGTACAAGGTGACCCGCTCCCGCACGGAAGACGGCGGGATGATGTCCGTCTACACGGATGTAACCTCCTACAAGGAGCAGCATTCGGTCCTTCAGCGGCACACGGACGAACTCGTGCGCCATCTCAGGAAGGAGAAGGAACTGAATGAGATGCAGCGGGAGTTCGTTTCCATGGCCTCCCATGAATTCAGGACGCCGCTGGCCATCATCGACAGCACCGCGCAAAGGCTGAAGCGCAAGGTCGCCGAACTGAAGCCGGACGCGATTGTCGAGCGGGTCGATACCATTCGCGAAGCCGTGGAGCGGATGCAATATCTCATCAATCGCTTCCTGAATTTCTCGCAGACACAGTCGGTTGGCATGGATATCGAGCTGGAGGAGGCGTCCGTCCGCGAACTGGTGATACTGGTATGCGGTCGCCAGCAAGGCGTCTCGAGGCACCACAGGTTCCATGTCGACGTTGAGCGCTTGCCGGAGAAAGCGGAGATCGACCGGCGGCTCGTCGAGCAAAGCGTGACAAATATCATCTCGAATGCGGTGAAATACTCTCCCGAGACGTCGAATATCCACATCACCGGTGAGTCGGATGACGGGTATCTGGTCATCTCGGTGCGGGACGAGGGAGTTGGAATCCCCGACGACGAAATTCCAAAGATCTTCAAGCGATACTACCGCGCCTCCACGTCAAGCGGCATTGCCGGCACCGGGATCGGTCTCAACCTGACCGAAACGATCGCCAAAAAGCATGGCGGTGCGGTCGAGATCGAAAGTGAAGTCGGCACGGGCACCACGGTCAGGCTGCGGTTGCCGATCAGGCAGGAGCAGCGTGGCAAACGGCGGAGCATGCCGCGGCAGGACGCCTTGAAAGCGGGTTGAATTCCGGAGGGAAAGATGAGCGAAAAGGCCAAAATTCTGTGTGTTGAAGATGAACGCATGCTGCTTCAGGATCTCAAGGAGGAACTTGAAGACGCGAATTACGACGTGATTACCGCGGAAAACGGTCACGCGGCCCTCGACCTGCTATTGACGGAAAAGCCAGATCTCATCATTTGCGATATGATGATGCCCAAGATGGACGGTCCGGCTCTACTGGAACATCTGCGGTCCAGCCGGGCGAACTTCGACGATGTACCGTTCATCTTCCTCACGGCAAAGGCGACCCGGGACGACCTGGTGAAGGGCAAGCGGCTCGGTGTTGACGATTACCTGACCAAGCCGGTCGACTACGATCTGCTTCTGGCAACAGTCGAGGCGAGCCTCGGCCAGATCCGCAGAATCCGGCACCAGGGCCAGTTGAAGCTCCGCCAGCTCTACAGGTCCATGCAGAAACAGCGCGCAACCACCGAAGATCTGCGCGTCACCTTTGTCGCCAGCCAGGCCAACGCAATCCAGCCGATTTCCAAGGCACTCACCGAGCTCGGCTGCATCGTGTCGATCGTTACGGACGACCAGCTTGCCAAACGCAGCTTCTCGCTGGAGAAGACGGACATTCTCTTTCTCGTCTACAGCAAGGTCGTCCACTACTATCTCAAATACCTGATGGAAGACCTGCCCAAGGACTGGAAAGGCTTTCCCGTGCTTCTGGCGCCGCCGAAACTGTCGGAAGAGCAACGCGAGATCATCAAGGACGCCGGTATCGGTGAGACGATCGAGTATCCCTATCCACCTGTCGAGGTTTTCAAGCTGCTCATGAAGCGGATCAAGACGCCGGCGTGAACGATCCGCTACAGGGGAACGTACAGCGCCAGCCGCCGACAGGCTCCACGGGCCGGATTATCGCCGGGGCTGCTGCGGATCGCAGGGCCGTGGATTGATCGGCTGTGCGTTGTCCTTTTGCAGGCAACGCCGGATCTTTCAAGGCTTTCGTCCTCCGGATCCGCGTCACCATGCAGAAGATTTCTCAGGACGGCTTCGATCCTGGGGACGAGATGCGCATGTTTTTCGTGCAGGTAGTGATAGTATCGGACCTCGCTCAACGTAGGCTGCAGGGCAAAAATGCCTGCCTGACCGGATTGTTTGATCATCTGCTCGCCGGTCTGCTCGCTGACGATCACGATGTCGACACGGCCGTATTGCAGCATGTCGAACAATTGCTCAGGTGTCCGGGCGGTCCAGACCTCTGAGAATTTCTCCGCCAGCTTGACGGCGTAGCGTGCGCCGTCGACATGACCAACGCGCAGCCGATAAAGCTCCTCCGGCAGTTTGCCGCGCAACTCGGCCTTGTTGGTATAGGCGAAGGTCCGGGAGGTGACGATCGGCACTTCAACGCGCAGCAGTGTGGGAAACCGGTCGCCGACACTTCTGACGCGAACAAGTTCGCCGTCAGTCCTGCCGGACGAGGAGCGGATCAGCGCTCTGCGCGGATGGGCCTCAACGACTTCGATCCTTATTCCAAGCTGGGCATAGGCATTGGACAGGATGTGTGTGGCCATCGGCGTGAGATTGGGGGCGTCGAAAGCCGACAGCCGCAAGACCTGCTGCGCATGGGCGGTGCCTTGCGAGGATATGAGAAGGGCCACAAGTACGACAGCAATATGCTTCATCCCATACCTCCAAGGGTCAAAACGATGGCAATCCAGGGTGACGAAAAGGTACTTGCGCACGCCGAAAATACAGCTTCTGGTGGGCGAGACTATACACGATCACGAATGGCAGAGGAGCAGGTAAAATTACTTATGAGAGAAGTATTGCCTCAATGACGCGAAAGACCGATCTGCGAAGGTGATAGTGTGATTATCCGACTTCGAAACAGGAACACCGGCAAACCCAGCCGGGAACCGGTCAAAAGCAAGCGCAAGACTGAAATATTGGAAAATCATCTGTTCGAGCGGGGCGCTCAGCGGTCCGCGTCGTCCTCCTTCCGCCCGCGGCGATTGATCGGATAGTGGTTGGCGCGGCCGACCAGCGGCTGGACAAGCATTCGGTCAAGCCACAGGTCCCGCCTGGTGCGGAATTCTTCGATGCCGATGGTCATGGTTTCGTGGCCCTCTCGCGGCTGCGGCCGGTAGGTGCCGAGCAGCCGGTCCCACCAGGGCAGATTGAAGCCGAAATTGCTGTTCGTCTCGTTTGGGTGGATCGAGTGATGAACCCGGTGCATGTCCGGCGTCACCACGAAGAGCCGCAGGACGCGGTCGATCGCCGCCGGGATGCGGACATTGGAGTGGTTGAACATGGAGGTGCCGTTCAAAAGCACCTCGAAGACCAGCACGGCAACGGCCGGCGGTCCCAGAGCCATGACCACGCCGAGCTTGATGCCCATCGACAGCAGGATCTCGACGGGATGAAACCTCAGGCCCGTCGTGACGTCGAACTCCAGATCCGCATGATGCATGCGGTGCAGACGCCAGAGAGCCGGCACCGCGTGAAACATCACGTGCTGCAGATAGATCGCAAGGTCGAGCGCCAGCACCGAGATGATGAAGGCGATCCAGGCGGGTATTTCGAAGACGTTGAACAGCCCCCAGCCGCGCTCTTCGGCGATGACGGCAAGGGCGACCGCCACGATGGGAAAGGTGAGGCGCACCAGCAGCGTATCGATGACCACGACGCCAAGATTGTTGCTCCAGCGGATCAGTCGGGGGATCTCCCGCCGCCGGCGCGGCGCCGCAACCTCCCAGATCGCCATGGCCAGCAGAATACCGAGAAACAGTCCCAGGCGGATCAGCGGTTCGTTTGCCAGCAGAAAGTCGTCCATCAGGTTCCTTGCTCCACGCCGCCGAAGTGGCGGCATGATAGCCAGCTGTCGATTGATTGTGAATGCATGGCCCGTGTCAAACCTACGTTACCCGGGAGCAGGGGACAGCGGAACGTTGACGAGGGGCATTGCCTTGGGCGTCGTGATTTTCCTATTCTCAGCCCCTGGGTCGCAGGTGGAGCTGCCGCTCCAGAGGAGGTCTCATGGTCGGGCTGACTGTTCTTGGATCTCGCACTCGTAGCGTTTGTCGGCATCGCCACGCCTGGTCCGACCGTGCTGCTGGCCCTGACGAACGGGTCGCGGTTCGGTGTGCGGCGCGCGTGTTTCGGTATGATCGGCGCCGTGATGTCCGATTTCGTCCTGATCGGTGCCGTTGCGCTTGGGCTGGGCGCGCTGCTGGCGGCATCCGAATTCTGGTTCAGCGTCGTAAAATGGGTCGGCGTCTGCTATCTCGCCTATCTCGGGCTGACGCTGCTGCGCTCCGGCGGGGCGCTTGACGAAACGCTGCACTCGGTAAGCGGGGAGAGATCCGGTTCGGTCCGGTCGATCTTCCTCAAGAGCTTCATGGTGGCGGTGACCAATCCCAAGGGTTACCTGTTCTTCTCGGCCTTTCTGCCGCAATTCATCGATCCGATGGCTCCTCAGGTGCAGCAATATGCCGTCCTTGCCCTGGTCTTTGCCGGCATCGATTTCCTGGTGATGCTCGGTTATGCGCTTCTGGGCTCCCAGGCGGTCCGGATACTGCGCGGCTCCGGAGCGCTCTGGCTTGACCGGATTTGCGGCGGAGCGCTGCTGACGCTTGCCGGGTCTCTGGCATTCTACCGGCGGGCGAGCGTGTAACACCTCGGATCCACCGGTCGCACATTGTAACGTTGCGTCATCAAGTCGACGTGCTGTAATCTGAGGCGATTGCGGACTGTCATACCGGTGAGGGCTCCGGACGGCCGCACGGGGGGAACTGCGATGAAGACCTGGCTCAAGGTGCTGCTCGGTATCGCTGCAGCGATCGTGCTGGCAATCGCTGCGGTCTTCTACCTCACATCAGGTGTCACAAGGGCGGGCGACGACCTGTTCGCCGCAATCGCCGACGGCGACATGGACAAGGCCTATGGCACATTGTCCACGGCTTTCAGGGCAAACACGAGCGAAAGCGAATTCTCGGAATACATTGCCGCCAGCCGCATGGACAAGGTGAGCGAGACCAGTTGGAGCAGCCGGTCCATGAACGGCGGCAGCGGCAACCTGGTCGGCACGCTCACCACCGTGGAAGGGGAGAGCATTCCTGTCGAACTCGACCTGATCAAGGAAGACGGCGAGTGGAAGATCTACGCCATCCGCAAGACCGCCGGCGAGGCGGGTGTTGGCCATGAGACAGCGGGGATCCCGGACGAGGCGGAGCAGGTGACGCTTGTGATCGGGTCGATGAACACTTTCGCTGACGCCGTCGCCGCGCAGGACATGACGGTGTTTCACGAGCACATCTCACGCTTGTGGGCCGGCAACATCGACGCCGCCGAACTGGAGGAGGTATTCAAGCCGTTCTACCGGATCGGCGCTGATCTGCAGGTCATCAAGACGATGTCGCCCGTCTTCGACAGCCCGGGGATGCTCTCTGAAGAGGGAACGATGAAGATCAAGGGCCATTACCCGACCAGCCCCAATTTCCACTTCGCCCTGAACTACAAATACGAAGGAACGCAATGGAAGGTGTGGGGCCTTTCGGTGGAGCTTGAGGACCGGGCTGACGAAGAGTAGGTGCCGGATCCATGATCGCCATCAGCGCTCGACATTGCCACCGCACAAAACGGTCGCGACCGTTTTGCCGGCGAACAGGTCCGGATGCTGAAGCAGGGCGGCAATGCCGGCTGCGCCGGCCGGTTCCACGACCAGTCCATAGTGGTCCCGGCAGAACGCCATGGCCGCATGGATCGCTTCTTCATCTACAGTATGCACCGCGTCTACCGAGTGGCGCATGCATTCGAGTGCATAGGGTACCGGGTCACGAACCGCAATGCCGTCGGCGCAGGTCGCGGCCGCGGCCGTTGTTTCCAGTCGGCCCGTTTCCCACGACAGCTTCATGGCCCGCGCACCGGCAGCCACGACGCCGACAACACGGCAGCCTGGCAAGGCCGCTCTCAACCAGGCGCCCAGCCCGGTCAGCAAGGCGCCATTGCCGAGCGGCGCTATCACCGCGTCCGGCGCAATGCCCCGGCCTTTCAGCGTTTCGGTGATTTCCAGAGCGATCGTTCCGGCACCCTCCGCTATTGCCGGATGGGCCCCGTCTTCGATGAAGGATAGATCTTGGGTGGCAGCGAATTCGCGGGCAGCCGCCTTGGCCATGTCGAAATCATCTCCTTCGAGAATGACTTCGGCGCCGAGCCGGCGCATGGCGTCGATCTTGCGGCGGTTAGCGGACCGGGCGGCGAAAATCACCGTCCTGTGGCCTCTGGAGGCGGCCGCATAAGCAAGGGCCTGACCGAAATTTCCGGCCGAGGCGGCGACAAAGGTTCTGCCGGTGCCTTGCTGAGCGGACATCCAGGCATCGGCGCCGCGGCCCTTGAAGCAGCGGATCGGGTTCAGGGTTTCAACCTTGGCGAACAGGCGCAGGTCAAGGGCATCATCGGCGCTTGTCTGAGAAATCAGAGGTGAACCTGTGAAGACCGGATCGATGCTCTTGGCAGCCGCGGCGATAAGGTCTGCGGAAGGGAGTGGTAACGTCGTCATTCCGCAAGATTACGGCGTCTCGATTGGGAATTTTCCCCATTTTTCTCCGAAAATGATATTTTCACCCGGATTTATACAGAATTTCGGGTGAAAGATGGAACTCTCCAATTCAGATCGCGCCGTGCTTCGCCTCGTCCAGCGAGATGCTGATATCACAATCGCTGAACTTGCCGAACAGATCGGCGTTTCGCCGTCCGCGGCACAGCGCAAATTGCAGCGTCTCAAGGAAACGAGAGTGATCCAGCGCACCGTCGCGCTGGTGGACACCAAACGGGTCGGCGGCTCTGTCACATTGCTGGTGGAACTCGAACTGGAGCGGGACCGACCGGAGCTTCTGCCCGGATTGCACGACTGGATTTCCCGGACACCGGAGGTCCAGCAGGCCTGGTGCCTGACCGGGCGGGGTGACTACACACTGGTCGTCGTCGCCGGGTCCGTCGAGCATTTTGACGAACTGGCATCGGACATGATGACGTCCAATCCCAACATTCGCAAGTTCACCACCAGCGTGGTGCTCAAGCATATCAAACGCAGCCTCGAAATACCCGTGTGAAGCCGCCGGTCTTGCTGCGTATCAGTTGGCGCAGCCTACCACCGGCGGGAAAACCGTGCCTGGAATCGTGACGTGGGGTCCTGTGTTTCCAGTCCCGTTACGGCGGCGCTCAGGCGGATGGCCTTGCCGAGGGGTTGTTCGACGGAGAACCTGGCGCGCCAGTTGTCGGCATGCTTGGAGGTGTTCATGGCAGCCGCGAACCGTGTGCGCGTCCGGGTGGTGGACAGTTCCAGGGATTTGGTCGTATTCCAGCCGACCTCCTGAGCGTCGAAACGTCCGGAGGCGAGCGACCTGGAGTGGAATGTATAGGCGTCGCGGACGGAAAGTTTGAGCGCTTCCGTCAGGCGGATCACCTTTCGGGCCGACATATCCATGGAGGAAAACTCGTGCGCCGGGTCGTAACGCATCGTGACGCCGGTCGTGTCGAGCCCGAGCAGCTTTTCTTCGCCCGAGAATTCCACGCTAGACCAAAACGTTCCGGACGGAATGTAGGTCCTGGGCGGGTTCATCGGATGGTCGGGTAGCGCCGAGGGCAGGTTGAGGTCTGAGCCGAAGGCCGGGCGGCCGAGCACAGGCAGCCGCGCACCGATCTTTGCGCGGTATTTGGCGGGCGACGGCTTGGAAAACGACCAGACATAATAGGGCTTGAAGTCCCCGGCATGTGCCATGCCAGGTTGCAGCAGCCAAACGGCGGCCCACGCCAAAAAAACCTGTCGCATCCGTCCTGTCCGAAAGGGAATCAAACTCTGCTTCACGTACACACGGCCCCAGAATCATGTTTACGATGTTGCCGATGGTCTCTTACAGGAGTTAACAGGATCTGCATATTGTGAGCATCGACAGCAGGGTTACTACGGACCACCCGGCACAACCCTGCGTGGGTCACCCGCCACGGGTTACGAATCCGGTTTGCGGACACTGAAAAATGCCCGACAGATCCGGACGAAACAGGGTTCAGCGGGCTGGTACAGCCACTGTCAGGCTCCAGAAATTAAGTTCCATAAGATAGATTATGCGAATTGTGTGTGCAGCCTCTTCTCGAATTGCCCGGCCAGAGGTTCCCGCCGGTTGGACAGGTACTCGCCCTCATCTGTCTTCTTCCCTAGTCGGCCCACGCCTTGCGGCGGGTTCTGGAGCCTCGCGTTTGATCCGATCGGTGTGACCGGCTGGCGGTGTGGCCAGGCGTTCTTATGCTTGAAGATTTGCCGGGTTTTTTGATCCAAGCCTGAGAAGTCGCTCAGAGAGCAGGAACTTTCTTCTGC
The DNA here is from genome assembly GCF_026240905.1 of Roseibium salinum. NCBI lineage: Bacteria > Pseudomonadati > Pseudomonadota > Alphaproteobacteria > Hyphomicrobiales > Stappiaceae > Roseibium > Roseibium salinum. Next base: position 232,064 of record NZ_JAPEVI010000002.1, on the reverse strand, counting down.
GGCCATGGTTCATGGTCCACCTGCAGCTTCAACCGTGAGGGCCCTATGGTTCAAAGAATTCTCATAACCGGAGGCGGCGGCTTCATTGGCCGCTATGTTGCAAGCGAACTTCTTGCCCATGAGTACGACGTGCGAGATCCTGGATTCGCTGATCGACCAGGTGCACAGCGACGGATACGACGCCATTCCGGACGGTGCGGAGTTCATTGAGGGCGATGTGCGCGACGCCGACACGGTCAAGCGCGCGCTTCAGGACGTGGACGGCGTCGTGCACCTGGCCGCGGAGGTCGGCGTCGGCCAATCGATGTACGAGATTGCCCGCTATGTCGGAAGCAACGATCTGGGAACCGCTGTGCTTCTTGAAGCCATGATCGGGCAACCGGTGAAAAAGATCGTCGTCGCGTCCTCGATGAGCATCTACGGCGAAGGGCTTTATGAGAACGAGGCAGGCGAACGCTTCGAAAGAGTTCGCCGAAGCACCGACGACCTGAAGCAAAGAATTTGGGACCCGGCCAGCGCGGAAGGCGCAGCCCTCCGGCCCGTTCCGACCGATGAAGAGAAAACCGTCGACCTGTCGTCCATCTACGCCCTGACAAAATATGCCCAGGAAAAGCAGACGTTGATCTTCGGCAGCGCATATGGCGTTGATGCCGTTGCCCTGCGGCTCTTCAACGTGTTTGGCGCCGGGCAGGCGCTTTCCAATCCCTATACGGGCGTTCTGGCCAACTTCGCCTGCCGTCTGGCCAACCACGAGCCGCCCACGATTTTCGAAGACGGCCGGCAGAAAAGGGATTTCGTCCATGTGAAGGACGTGGCCCGCGCGTTCCGCTCCGCGCTCGAGAGCACGCAGGCGGCGGGACAGGCGATCAATATCGGCAGCGGCCGCTCCTATGACATCGCGACGGTCGCCAGCCTGCTCGCTGAGGCGATGGGCCTTTCCCGGATCGAGCCGGCAATCCTCCAAAAGTACCGGGCCGGAGACATCAGAAACTGCTTCGCCGACATTTCCAAGGCCCGCGAGCTCCTCGGATACGAGCCTCGCCACTGGTTGGAGGATTCCCTGGAAGAATTCGCTGACTGGGTCCGGCAGAACGGTGCCGTCGATCTTGGCGGCGAAATGAAAAAGCAACTTGAGACACGGGGATTGATCACATGAGCCGGGACCTTCTCCAATCAGAGAAATCTCCAGGCGACCAGCAATTTGGTTTTGTCGAGTGGTTCAGACCTGGCGACTACGAACGGACCGAGCAGATCATTTCGGAACTGGAGCGTTCGTCGGCCGCGTATCTGCGCACGCATTTATCCTGGGCGGAGTACTTGGCCCCGGGTGGCGAGGAATGGTTCGACTGGCTGATCCCGAAGTTGTGTCCGCATTTGGATCTCTTGCTTTGCGTTCACTATACGCCGCCTTCCATGTCGCGAACGGGACGCACATCGGGAGCGCCCCACGTTCTCAAGTCCTATGCCGACTTCGTCGACCATGTCCTCACGCGCTACGGGAAGCACTTCAGACATCTGGAACTCTGGAATGAGCCCAACAACCTTCTCGACTGGGACTGGCGCGAAGATCCCGATTTCCAGCTCTTTTCCGAAATGGTCGGCGGCGCAGCCTATTGGGCAAAGCAACGGGGCTACAAGCCGGTGCTCGGCGGCCCTAGCCCGCTCGATCCCTATTGGCTGAACCTTATGGGCGAACGCGGCGTGCTCAACGTCGTGGACGCGGTCGGACTTCATGGCTTTCCCGGAACCTGGGACAGCGAGCAAGGATCGTGGGGTGGCTGGGACATGCATCTCGGCGAGATGCGCAGGATCATCGACAACTACAATCCTGAGGCTGAGATCTGGATAACCGAGACCGGTTACTCAACGTGGCGGAACGACGAGATGGAACAGGTCCGGAAGTTCGCCAAGACGCTGGATCTGCCGGCTGACCGTCTCTACTGGTACTCCTGGCGGGACATTCCACCAGACATCGCGGTTCAGGAAGGGCTGTGGTTCGATCCCCGCCATTACCACCTCGGCGCGGTCCGGCACGAAGGACAGCCGAAGCTGCTGGCCCGGCTGCTGTCAGAAGGTGGGGTCGGCCGCATTCGGGAAATCGCACAATTGGCGGCACCGAAAGTTGCTTCGGCCAACGCTCCGATCGTCATTACCGGCGGCTGCGGGTTCATCGGCTCCAATCTGGCGGAAAGCTTTCTGTTGGAGGGTGAAGACGTCATCGTCGTGGACAATCTGGCCCGGTCCGGCGTGGATGACAACCTGTCCTGGCTCAAGGCGAAACACGGCGACCGGGTCCATCCGGTCTTTGCCGATGTGCGGGACCGGCAGACGGTCGAAGACGCGCTCAAGGATGCCAGGGCGGTCTTCCATCTCGCGGCACAAACCGCCGTTACGACCAGCCTTGACGACCCCGTCGATGACTTCGAAACGAATGCCCGTGGATCGCTCAATATCCTGGAAGCGGTCCGCAGGACAGGCAAGCGAATGCCGGTCATTCTGGCCAGTACCAACAAGGTCTACGGTCAACTCGAAAAGGTCGAATTGTTCGAGGCGGACGGCCGCTATCTTCCCGTCGACGAGGCGATCAGAGACCTGGGCATTGCAGAAGAATACCCGCTTGATTTCTGCACGCCCTATGGCTGCTCGAAAGGCGTGGCCGACCAGTATTTCCTGGACTACGCGAAGTCCTTCCAGATCCCGACGGCCGTCCTGAGAATGAGCTGCATCTACGGTCCCCGGCAGCATGGCACGGAAGACCAGGGATGGGTGGCGCACTTCCTGCTTCGGGCCCTGGCCGGACTTCCGGTCTCTCTTTATGGAGACGGCAAGCAGGTTCGCGACATCCTGTATGTCGACGACGCTGTGCGCGCTTATCGCCGTGTCCATGATGAGATCGGGACCGTGAGTGGACAAGCCTACAACCTGGGAGGCGGTCCCGAGAACGCGGTCAGCTTGCTCACCGTCCTTGACGAGATCGAAGCGATTACCGGCCGCCCGGTCAACGTTACCTTCAACGATTGGCGTGCCGGCGATCAACGGTACTTCGTTGCCGACACGGGCAAGCTCCGTCGACACACAAACTGGGCGGCCAGCGTCCACTGGCGCATGGGACTGAGGAGCCTGACCCGCTGGCTTGCCGACCACAGGTTTGAAGAAGGGGGCCTCGCTGTCGAGCGCCAGCGTGCTTTTGCATGAACCCTGCAAACGGTGAGACGGAAAAAATGCGCGTCCTGATGACGATAGATGCCGTGGGTGGCGTGTGGCGTTACGCCGTCGACCTTGCGCGTGCTTTGAAGGATGTCGGTATCGACTGGGTCTTCCTCGGCCTGGGACCGGCGCCGTCAAAACAGCAACGACAAGAAGCCGAACGGATCGGCAAGCTGGTCTGGCATGAGGCGCCGCTCGACTGGATGGCGGGCAGTGAAGATGGACTGTCGTCGATTGCAGATGTGATCATGCAGCTGGCAGCCCGCGAAGGCATTGATCTGCTGCACCTCAACCTGCCCTCGCAGGCGGCGGCTCTCGATGCAGACCTGCCCGTCGTAGCCGTCTCCCATTCCTGCGTTCCGACCTGGTTTGCCGCCGTGCGCGGCAGTGCTCCGCCTGACGGGTGGGCATGGCACCACGCCGCCAATCGTCGCGGATTTGACCGAGCGAGCGTTGTGGTTGCGCCCAGCAGGAGCCATGCGGCGGCTCTTGAACGGACTTATGGGCCGATTGCAGATCTCAATGTCGTCTATAACGCCAGCGGACAAGCCAAGCGGACACTCGAAAAGAAGCAGATTGCCCTCGCGATCGGACGGTGGTGGGACGAAGGCAAGAACGGCGCGGTTCTCGACGCGGCTGCCGGCCTGACGCGTACCCCGATCACCATGATCGGCCCGGATACGGGGCCGGGCGGAGAAAATCTGCAGATCAGGCACGCCTGGCACCTGGGCTCGCTACAGCACCGGAAAGCGATGATGTGGCTCCACCAGGCGTCCATCCTCGTGTCGCCTTCCATTTACGAGCCCTTCGGCCTGGCCGCGCTTGAAGGCGCCTGCAGAGGAGCCGCCCTGGTGCTGTCCGATATCGACACGTATCGCGAACTCTGGGACGGCGCGGCGCTTTTCGTGCCGCCGACGGATGCTGAAGCCATTGCCCGAGCGATCGAGCAGCTTGCGGCCGATCATGACCAAAGAGCGTTGCTTGCCGCAAACGCGCTGGCCCGCGCCTCTGAGTTCACGTCAGCCAGGCAGGCCGGGGCCATGCAACGGCTATACCGGCATGCGCTCGCCTCGGACGATCAACTGAGTATTGCGGGGTGAGCGATGCGGTTTCTGTTCTACACCCACTCTCTCGTCTCTGACTGGAACCACGGCAACGCCCATTTCCTGCGCGGAGTGCTGCGCAACCTGATCAGGCGCGGGCACGAGGCCGTTGCGCTTGAGCCGGAGGATGCCTGGAGCTGCCGGAACCTGCTGCAGGACCAGGGTCCTGGCGCTCAGCGCAATTTCACGGCCGCCTTCCCGGACCTTCGGTCGGTTAGCTACGATGGCGATTTCGTTCACGACGAACTGCTCAGCGATGCCGACGTCGTTATCGTGCACGAATGGACCGAACCGTCGCTGGTTGCACGGATCGGACGCACCCGCAGGCAGGGCGGCGCCTTCACCCTGCTCTTTCACGACACCCATCACCGCGCCGTTTCCGCCGAAAGCGAGATCTCGAGCCTCGATCTTGATGGCTACGACGGTGTGCTGGCGTTCGGCGAAACGCTCAGGCAGCGCTATCAGGACGCCGGCTGGGGCAAACAGGTCTTCACCTGGCATGAAGCGGCGGATGACAGCGTTTTTTATCCGCGTCCGGAGGTCAGCAAGACCGGAGACCTCATCTGGATCGGCAATTGGGGCGATGACGAACGTTCGGCGGAGATTTTCGAGTTCTTCATGAGGCCGGCGCGCGATCTCGCGCTCAAGGCGACTGTTCGGGGCGTTCGGTATCCGGACTACGCCGTGAATGCGCTCAGTGAGGCGGGAATTTCCTATCAGGGCTGGATTGCGAACTTCGAAGTTCCGCTCGCCTTAGCCGAGAACCGGGCAACGGTCCACATTCCGCGCCGGCCTTACGTCGAAAGCCTGCCCGGGATACCGACAATCAGGGTTTTCGAAGCGCTTGCCTGCGGCATCCCGCTGATCTGCGCGCCCTGGGACGATGCGGAGAACCTGTTCCGGACAGGTGAGGACTATCTGGTTGCGCGCAACGGCAGCGAAATGACGGCCCGCCTGTGCGACGTGCTCAACGACCCCGACTATGCCGCCGCGGTGGCCCGATCCGGCCTCGAGACGATCCGCGCACGACATACCTGCAGCCACCGCGTCGACGAGCTTCTGGAGATCGTAGCCGAGCTGGGCTCGGCCCAAGCATCACAAACAATAAATCCAACGGAGGCTGTGCAATGAAAATCGCCTTTTACGGTTCGAGCATCCTGTCAACCTACTGGAACGGAGCGGCGACCTATTATCGCGGGCTGATCCGTGCCCTTTCGGAACTGGGGCACGACATCACCTTCTTCGAACCTGACGTCTATGACAGGCAGAAGCATCGGGACCTGGAGTCCTTCGACTGGTGCAAGGTCGTGATTTATGACGGAAACGTTCACGCCCTGCGTTCCGTCGCTGCAATGGCGGCACGGGCAGACGTGGTGATCAAGGCAAGCGGTGTCGGCTACGAGGATGATCTGCTGCTTAGTGAGATCATGAAAGCCGCCAGACCTGATGCGCTGAAGATCTTCTGGGACGTCGATGCGCCGGCAACCCTTGCGGAGATGCAATCCGATGCGGATCATCCGTTGCGGCGTACTCTGCCCCGTCTCGACCTGGTCCTGACCTATGGCGGCGGAGATCCTGTCGTCGGGGCCTATCGGGCCCTGGGCGCTTCTGCCTGCATTCCCATCTACAATGCGCTCGATCCCATCGACCACCATCCGGTCCTGCCCGAACCCAGGTTTGAAGCCGACCTTGCATTTCTGGGCAACCGCCTGCCGGACAGGGAAGAGCGGGTCGACCGGTTCTTCCTCTATCCGGCAGCGCAAAACCAGGACTTGAAGTTCCTGCTTGGCGGAGCCGGCTGGGAAGACAAGGCAATGTCATCGAACGTCCGCTATATCGGTCATGTGCCGGCCACTGACCACAACGCGTTCAACGCGACACCGAAGGCGGTCCTCAACATCTCCCGCTCAGATATGGCTCGCACAGGATTTTCTCCGGCAACGCGCGTCTTTGAGGCCGCCGGCGCCCGTGCCTGCCTGATCACGGACTATTGGGAAGGCATCGAACGCTTTCTGAAGCCGGGCGAGGAAGTGCTGGTCGCGCGGGACGGCAAGGATGTCGCCGACCTGATCGGCGAACTGACCCCGGAAAGGGCGGAACAAATCGGTAAACGCGCTCTGGCCCGGGTGATCGCCGAACACACCTATGCGCATCGCGCCGTTCTGGTGGACAGCATTTTCCGCAACTATTTTGATGCTTTCAAGGGAGCGATGGCCTGATGAAACCGCTCAACATCGTCATTGTCGGATTGTCGCTCTCCTCGTCCTGGGGCAACGGGCATGCGACGACGTACCGTGCGCTGATCAAGGGGCTGACCGCGCTCGGCCACTCGGTGCTGTTTCTCGAAAGAGACGTTCCCTGGTACGCCAAGGAACGGGACCTTCCGTCACCCGATTTTTGCGAGCTGGCGTTTTACTCGAATGTGAGCCGACTGGTCACCGATTATGCGAGCCGTATCAGCTCCGCCGACGCGGTGATCATCGGATCCTACGTGCCGGAGGGTAGAAGGGTCATCGAGGAAGTGGCAGGCCTTCGTCCCAGATGCCTGTGCTATTACGACATCGATACGCCCGTCACCGTGGGAATGCTGGATCGCGGCGAGGAGGAGTATCTGGAGCGCACTCAGATACCTCTCTTTGATGCCTACTTTTCGTTTTCAGGCGGTGCGATCCTGAACCGGCTGAAAACCGGCTACGGCGCGCGCGAGGCAATTGCCCTGCATTGTTCGGTGGACGATGATCTTTACCGGAACACCCGTGAAACCTGTTGCTGGGATCTCGGCTATCTCGGCACCTATAGCCCCGACCGGCAGCCGACCCTGGAGAAGCTGCTCATCGAACCGGCACGCCGTTTGCCGGACAAACGTTTCGTCGTCGCCGGCTCTCAATATCCCGATGATCTTGCCTGGCCGCAAAACGTCGAAAGGATCCAGCACCTTCCACCTTCCGCCCATGCGTCGTTCTACAGCCGGCAGCGTTTCACTCTGAATGTGACACGGGCGGACATGATCGCCTTCGGCTGGTCCCCGAGCGTGCGTTTGTTCGAAGCCGCCGCTTGCGCGGTGCCGGTCATCACCGACTACTGGCGCGGACTGGAGGAATTCTTCCCCGACGGTGAGGCGATCATGATCGCTCACAGCAGCGATGATGTCGTGAATACCCTGGTCAACCTGCAAGAGGATCGGCGCCGCGCCATCGGGCTTTCAGCCAGGCAGCGGGTCCTGCAAGGCCATACCGGACTGGCACGCGCCCGGGAACTGACTGCTGCCCTGTCGGCCGTCGCCCCGGGGCGGGAAGAACCTCTCTTCGAGCCCTGGACAGCACCTGCTCAGGAAAGGATTTACCCATGAAGCGTCGCGCAGGAAGTTTTAACGGGAATGGCTCCGGCAAGCGGATCCTGGTAGCGGGAGGTGCGGGTTTCATCGGCTCTCATCTTTGCGACCGGCTGCTTGAATCCGGGCACAAGGTCATCTGCGTCGACAACCTTCTGACAGGTAACGAGCAGAACATCCGCCCGCTCGTCAACCATCCGCACTTTCGTTTCCTCAAGCAGGACGTGTGCGAACTCGGTCCCGTCGACGAGCCGCTCGACCAGGTCTACAACCTTGCCTGTGCCGCATCGCCGAGCAAGTACCAGGCCGATCCCGTCCATACGATGATGACCTGCATCCGCGGCACTTCCAATCTTCTGGCACTGGCCGAAAACAAGAAAGCGGCTTTCGTTCAGGCGTCTACCAGCGAGGTTTATGGAGACCCGACCGAACATCCACAGCGCGAGAGCTACCTGGGCAACGTCAACTGCACGGGACCGCGGGCATGTTACGACGAGGGCAAGAGAGCCGCGGAAACGCTTTGTTTCGACATGCGGCGACTGGGCCGGGTCGACGCCCGCGTCGCAAGGATATTCAACACCTACGGCCCGAGAATGCAGCCGGACGACGGACGCATCGTGTCCAATCTCATCGTCCAGGCACTTACCGGCGAGCCACTGACGATCTACGGCAGCGGCGAGCAGACGCGTTCGTTTTGCCATGTTGCTGATCTGATCAGAGGCCTTACGGCGCTTATGAACGTCTTGTCCGCACCAAGCGGACCGGTCAACCTCGGAAATCCCGGCGAGTTCACCATCAACGAGCTGGCGCAGATGGTTCTGGAGCTGGTCATCACGGACAGCACCATCAAGCATATGCCGCTGCCGATCGATGATCCTCGCCGCCGCCGTCCCGACATCACGCTGGCCAGGAGACTGCTCAACTGGCAACCGCAAAAACCCCTGAAGGAGGGACTTGCCGAAACCGTGGACTGGTTCGCCGCATTTCTTCACCGTTCGGACACCCCGCGTTCCGCCCTTCCCCGCCGGAGGGCGGATCAGAAACTGATCGGACCACCTCAACGACTTTCGGCAGGAGCCTGAACTCATGAGGTCTTTCACGCGTTCATCCAATACCGCGCTCCAGGAGCAGATCGAGGCACTGGGACCGTGGTTTCACAACCTGGACATTCATGGAGTGAGCACGGCTCCTGATCATTTCCTAGGAAATTTCCCCGCGCAAATGTGGGAGGGCTTCAAGCATGTTCTGCCTGACGATCTGGAAGGGCGCAGTGTGCTCGACATCGGCTGCAATGCCGGCTTCTACAGTCTGGAGATGAAGCGCCGCAACGCCGGCCGGGTCGTCGGCATCGACAGCGACGCCCGGTATCTGAGGCAGGCACGGTTCGCAGCCGAACAAGCCGGCGCCGACATCGAATATCGCCAGATGTCGGTCTATGACGTTGCCGGTTTCGGCCAGAAGTTCGACCTCGTGATTTTCATGGGCGTTCTCTACCACCTGCGCCATCCGCTGCTCGCCCTTGATCTGCTTCATGAACACGTCGTGGGCGATCAGATGTTGTTCCAGTGCCTACAACGCGGCGACGAACGCATTCCGGATCTGCAGGAAAACTATGACTTTTCCGAGTGGAATATCTTCGACCGCCCGGACTATCCGAAGCTGTTCTTTGTGGAAGAAAGCTACGCGTCGGATCCCACCAACTGGTTCATTCCGAACAAGGCTGCGGTTGAGGCCATGTTGCGGAGTTCCGGCTTTTCGATTGACGCCAATCCGGAACGGGAAGTCTATTTGTGCACCAGGTCGCAACGAAATCACGCCGCGGAACCGCCGCCGGGGGTTGATCAGTCGGTTCCGGGTGCGCCAGCGCCGGAAAGTTGAACCCGGCGAAAGGCGACGAGCGCGCTTCATGGACGCCATTGGCGTTCCGGCTGCCAAGGCCGAAGTCTTCAAAGCGCCTCGCGTCGGGTGTCAGACAGACCTGACTGCGGCGCGTGTAAAAAAATCGTCGCGCTGGAATTTTGCCGCCGAGGTTTTCAACTTTCGGGATAGAATGTACAAATTGCTCATTGGGTGCTCGAGGGATCGGTTCCGGGCGGATGCTTCTGCTGAGTGTCCTTGTACCCGTGATATCCGGGTGCGAGCGGGAGCAGATTATGGCAAAGGACAACACACACTTTCCGATCGTCGGAATCGGCGCCTCCGCAGGTGGGATCCAGGCGATGGAGGGCTTTTTCAACGGCGTGCCCGAGAATCCGCAGGCCGCGTTTGTCATCGTGACACATCTCAATCCGGAGCGGGAAAGTGTGTTGCACGAAGTGGTTGGCCGTTATACCGAGCTGCCCGTCCTTGTTGCCGACGATGGAATGCAGGTTGAAAACAACCACATCTACGTCATGCCGTCCAATGCGATCCTGACGATCAAGAACCGTGTTCTGCAGATGCGGCGACCAGACGCGACCGAACGGCCGCGCAGGCCGATTGACATTTTCCTGAGTTCACTGGCCGAAGATCAGGGGGCATATGCCGTTGCCGTCATCCTTTCCGGTGGCGACGGCGACGGAACACTTGGTGCCAAGGTTATCAAGCTGCACGGCGGCCTAACCATGGCACAGACAGCTGACGGATCCAGGCCGCAAAACCCCAGCATGCCGGAGAGCGCGATTTCCAGCGGGGTGGTCGATCTCCCAATCCCTGTTGAACAGATGGGCGCGAGAGTCGCCGATTTGTCGTGCAGCTTCGACAGGTTTTCCCAACTGGTCGAGGAAGGCGAGACGGAAGAAACAGACCGTCAAGGGGCGCGGCAGGAAATATGCAGCATTCTGCAAAGCCATACCGGACATGATTTCTCAGGCTACAAGACCAAGACATTCATGCGCCGGTCGGCACGCCGCATGCAGGTCCTGCAGCTTGAGTCCCTGGCGGGCTATGTTGAACTTCTCGGGCGGGACGCAGCGGAAGTCATGAACCTGTTCAGGGACCTCCTTATCAACGTAACCAACTTCTTTCGCGACGACGATGCCTTTGCTGCCCTGGAACAACAGGTAATTCCCCGGCTTTTCGAAGGTCATGACGGCCACAACACAATACGCGTCTGGGTGCCCGGCTGTGCCACCGGGGAAGAGGTCTATTCTCTCGCTATTCTCATTCGCGAACACCTCGATACGCTTTCCATCGATCCGCAAGTTCAAGTGTTTGCAATCGATATCGATGATCAGGCGTTGACGGTTGCGCGCGCCGGCCGCTATCCGGTCCAACTGATGGCGGGGGTGACACCTGAAAGACGAGAGAGGTTTTTCAAACGGGACGGCGAGACGTATGTCATCGGAACCGAGATCCGCGAGTGGTGCGTTTTTTCTCCGCATAATCTCATCGGGGATCCCCCGTTTTCGCGCATGGACCTCGTGTCGTGCCGCAACCTGCTGATCTACTTGGGCTCCGAGGCACAGCACCGCGTCATTCCAACGTTCCACTACGCCTTGAGGCCGGGAGGCTTTCTGTTTCTCGGAACCTCGGAATCGCTCGGCCAGCACGGCGAGTTGTTTTTCACGGTCGACAAGAAGAACCGTATCTTTCAGGCACGGGAGACTGCCAGCAATCGCCGGCTACCGGTGATCATGGGGAACCGCGTCAATGCGTCCGTGTCCGGCAGGGCCCCCTGCCAAGGCGTAAGGCATCCCTGCCTCTGCGCCAGGCCGTGGAAGCACAGGTCCTCGACCGCTTTTCGCCGGCTCATGTTGTTGTTAACGGCGAGGGTGACGTCGTTTATTATTCGGCCAAGACAGGAAAATACCTCGAGCCGCCACAGGGTGTCCCGAACCGTCAGATATTGACGATGGCCAAAAAGGGGTTGCGGCTGGATCTGCGCGCGGCGTTGCGGGATGCCCACGCATCGCGGTCAAGGGTCGTACGAGAAAACGTGGTGGCCGACGAAAATGACGGCCGTCTTCGGCCGGTCACGCTGACGATTGAGCCATTGACCGAGCGTGGCGCCGAAGAGCCGCTTTACCTGGTGGTTTTCAGCCCTGCCCTCCCAGCAGAGAGGCAAGCTGAAGCCGTGAACAGCGATTGGGACACTGATGGCTCGGCTCAGCAGGATCGGGATCTTCGCGACACGCGGGAACGGCTTCAATCCACGATCGAGGAATATGAAACCGTACTGGAGGAGCTCAAATCCTCCAACGAGGAACTCGTCTCCAGCAACGAAGAGGCGCAGTCAACAAATGAGGAACTCGAAGCTTCAAAGGAGGAGATGCAGTCGCTCAACGAGGAGCTGAACACCGTCAACACGGAGCTCAACAGCAAGGTTGAAGAGCTTCATCGCGCCAACAGCGATCTGAAAAACCTGTTCGAGAGCACGCAACTGGCGACTGTCTTTCTCGACCGAAGCCTTGCAATCCGCACCTTCACGCCAGCGGCGTCATCGTTTTTCAATCTTCGCGAGGCAGACATAGGAAGACCTCTGACGGACCTCGCCAGCCGGGTCGACTATCCGGAACTCGAGGATCATATCGCTTCGGTCTTCGACACGGGCCAATTGCTGGAGCATCAGCTGCCGCGGGACGACAACGGCAAACATCACCTGGTGCGCATGGTTCCCTACCGCAGCGAACGTGGAGATACCGATGGGGTCGTGGTCACGCTCGTGGACGTGACCTCGCTGGCGGAGGCCGAAGAGCATCAGCATCTGCTGATCGCCGAGCTCAACCACCGGGTCAAGAACATGCTGTCAGTCGTGATCAGCATCGCCAACAATACCCTGAAAAATTCGGCAAGCCCCGAGGACTTCACCGCTGCATTGTCCGGACGCCTGCATGCCATGTCGCGCGCCTACGGGCTGCTGTCGGCAACCAACTGGAAAGAGACTTCGGTGCGCGACCTGGTGCGGCTGGAAGCAGAAGCGTTTGATCCCCAGCGTTTCGACATGTCGGGACCTGATGTGCGCATCAAACCGCAGCAGGGCCTGTCGCTTGCGATGGTCATCCACGAACTGGCGACCAACGCTTCCAAATATGGCTCTCTCAGCGCACCTGAAGGGAGTGTCACTATCCAGTGGAGCGTCGCCGGCGGGCGGCTTTCGCTCGTCTGGACAGAAAAAGGCGGTCCCAGGGTGGACAAGCCGGACGGCGATGGTTTCGGCATCACACTGGTCAAAGGCGAGATCGTTTACCGACTGAACGGCAACATCGAAACGTTCTTCGACCCGAATGGTTTGAAAGCCGAAATGTCCTTTGAACTGGGTACCTAGACTTGCCCACCGGACGGTGCATGGGAACCATCCGGCCGCACAGGCCGAAGCCTCCTTCATTTAAGCGAATCCGCAGCACAGCTTTGCATCTTCCGGCAGGACAGCAATCCTCTCTGCGTGGCGGAACCAACAGATGAACAAGCAGTTAGCATTGCGTTCCAGCAATGAGATATGAAGGAGGATTGCATGCAACATGTTCAACTCGAGGCGGTCCGGAACATGAAGGCCGCCCGCGTGACGGGACCAGGCAAGATGCGGCTCGATGAGGTTCCTCTGCCCGGCCCGGGAGTTGGCGAAGTTCGCATCCGGCTGCAAGGGTGCGGTGTGTGCGCCTCCAATCTTGGCCCATGGTCTGGTCCGGAATGGATGGAGTTCCCCACCGAAGCAGGCAGTCTGGGACACGAGGGCTGGGGGATTGTCGACGCCGTAGGTGCCGGCGTGGCCGGGGTCGACATCGGCGACCGGGTTGCTGCGGTTTCCTTCAATGCCTATGCCGAATACGACGTCGCACCCGCCGATGCGGTGGTGAAGCTGCCCGCCAGCTTGGAGAACCAGCCCTTTCCCGGCGAACCCCTCGGCTGCGCCATCAACATCTTCAATCGCAGCAACGTCAGGCTCGGGGATACGGTCGCCATCGTCGGCACTGGATTCATCGGCCTCCTCCTCACCCAGTTGTGCAGCCAGGCAGGAGCGCGCGTCATTGCCATTTCCCGGCGTCTCTTTCCTCTTACGCTGGCGCGGCAAGCCGGCGCGGCGCATACGATCCCGATGCACGATCATGGCCAGATCATCGAGCACGTTCGCGAGATCACCGGCGATCGGTTTTGCGACGTGGTTATCGAAGCTACAGGCTATCAGTGGCCGCTCGACCTTGCTGCCGAGATCACGCGCGTGCGCGGCCGGCTCGTGATAGCGGGCTATCACCAGGACGGAGCGCGGCAGGTCAACATGCAGCTCTGGAACTGGAGAGGACTGGACGTCGTCAACGCTCACGAACGCGACCCCGCGCAATATGTCAGCGGGATCAGCCAGGCGGTCGAGGCCTGCGAGAAAGGTTATCTGGACCCCTCCCCTCTCGTGACCCACACCTTTACGCTCGACAAGCTTGGAGACGCACTCGATGCCACGCGCGATCGGCCCGATGGATTTCTGAAAGCGGTCATCGGGTTCGAGTGAGCCCAAGCGTTCCGGGCGAAGGTGTAAGCAGAGCGCCCGCTGCGAATGCGTTCCGCAGCGGGCGCTGATTGTCGTTGCGGCAAGACCCGTTAGAGCGACGCCGCGGTTTCCTCCATCCACTGCTTGTGGCGACGTTCGTCGGCAAGACCTTTCTCGAAAACGGCGGGCTCGCCGCATGGGACGCCGGGCGGCCTGTGAAAAGCCCGGAGGCATGAAGACGGCCGGGAGCGAGATATGCGGTGAACCCTACGCAAGATGCCCCAAATCGTTTGGCTTGGCATCCCGGTTTAAGCGCTCACGCGGTTTCGGCCATTTGGCTGCTCGTCTTCCGACAGCCGGCAAAACACTGCGAACAATTTGGAAATATCACCGGAACAAACGGCTCCTCAACGACGTTTGAAGGCAGATGACAGGAGGCAATCATGCATAGCATTTTCTACACGATAGGGCTCGTTGTGGTGGTTCTGGCCGCCCTCAGCCTTGTGGCCTAAGGAGTAAGTCATGGTGGAAACCCCAAACACTGACAACGACATGAAGGGCCGGGTAAACGAGGCTGCGGAAGCAGCGAAATCGGAAGCGGTGAAGCGGGCGGACGGCGCGAAATCGTCGCTTGCCAGCGAGATCGAAGGCATCGCAGCTGCTTTTGCCGCCGGATCCCGCGAGTTCGAGCGGGACACGGTGGAGGCCAAGGCGTTCAAGCAATTGTCGGACAGCCTCTCCGGTACTTCGCGCTCCTTGCGCGACAAGAGCCTTTCCGAAATGCTGGACGGTCTCAACGCCTTTGCCCGAAACAACCCGGCGGCCTTCATCGGCGGAGCGGTTGCGCTCGGCTTCGCGGCCAGCCGTTTCGCGGTCGCGTCCGGGTCTTCTCCGGCAGATGGCGATGACACGGCGCACGACAAACCTGCGACTGCCCGTCCCACAGCGACTCCTCCGCAACCAGCTGGCGGCGCGCCGGAAGTCAAGACACGGGAGGCTACGTCATGACCGATCACACCACGAAGGAAAGCACCCGGAGCATCTTCGGCGATCTGCTCACCCATGCAACCAATCTCATGCGCGGAGAATTCGACCTCGCGCGCGCAGAAATGAACGACAATCTCAAAAGCGCAGGGGCCGCGGTCGGCATGATCGTCGGTGGCGTGGTGATCGCGCTGACGGCGCTCAATGTGCTCGCCGCTGCGACGGTCAGCGCCCTGACCGAGGCCGGAATCGCGGCTGGTTGGTCAGCTATGATCGTCGGCGTCACCCTGGCCATTATCGCCTTTGTGCTTGCGCAGAAGGGAATGAAGGATCTGAAACTGTCCAACCTTGCACCGACGCGCACCGCGCGCAACGTGCGGCGGGACGCAGCGACCGTAAGGGAGAGCTATCATGAGTCATGAATCCCGCAGCACGGCCGAAATCGAACGAGACATCGAGCGCGAACGCGCGGCGCTTGCTCAGTCGCTTGGCGATTTGCAGGACCGATTCAGTGTCGAGGGAGTAGCCCGTCAGGTCACCGACCAGGTGGTCCGGCACGGCGGCGACCTCAGCCATTCCGTAGGCCGGTCGGTCAAGGACAATCCCATCGCATTGGCGCTCACAGGTGTCGGCCTGGCGTGGCTGATCTACAGCGATTCCCATCGCAACGCAGCCGACGGATCCGGCACGGACGGACCCGCCACAACGGGACTGAACCGGCCGCACACCGGAGTCGGCGTCAGCAGTGGACGCAGCACATCGGCCTCGGCAATGGGTGCGGTCAAGAACGCAGGCGCCGAGGCGTCGCGACGCTGGGACCGCATGAGCAGCGAGATGAACAAGCAGGGGCAGCGCGCCCGCGCCTCCGCAGCAGACCTTTACCAACGCCTCCACGAGGGCACGGAGAACATGTCGGAAGAGGCAAGGGACCGCGTGGTGAAGGCCCGCGAGGCCGCCTATCGTGCGCAGCTCCAGGTCGAGCATGCGGCCAGCCGCGCCGGGCGAGGAGCCTCGGATCTCTTCCACGATCAGCCATTGCTCATCGGTGCGCTCGCGATAGCCGCTGGAGCGGCCTTGGGATCCGTGTTGCCGCGCACCAAAGCCGAAGATTCCGCGTTTGGCGAACAGTCAGACCATGTATTTGAAGAGGCGGAGCGCATCTTCTCAGAGGAGCATGCGAAGGCCCAGAAAGTCGGTTCGGCGGTAGCTTCCGAGGTGAAGACAGTGGCCAAGGAAGAAAAAGCCCTCGCCGATCGCAAGGCCCCCGGCGGCAAGACTGCCGCGCAGGCCGCCGCCAGCGAGGCCAAGGCAGCAACGAAGCGTGTGGCCAACAAGGCAAGGCAAGAAGCCGAGAAGCAGGGTCTCGGCAATCCGAGGACCTGATTGAGCCTCCTGGCGGCACGCCGCCTCGCTAAACAGTGCGTTGTCCCGTTGGGGATCCATGATCCATCAAGCAGGACAACGCCTGTCTCGCGAGGCCTCGTCCTACCGAGGGAGCCGCGCCAAATCGCACCGCCGCGCCCAAATTTTCGCGCCCGCAATTCCAATACAACCGAGAGCACGTATTTCTTGTCTCGAAACGATCGTTTCGCGCGCGCTCGCACGGGCACAATCGCGGCCACCTGCCCGCGGCGCGCCTTAGGACGGGATATCCGTGTTAAGCAATGAAGGCAGCTGTACCAGCCGCAAGCGAAACTACGATGGTGATCGTGAGGAGTATCGACGCCGCGCCCAGCCCAAGGCCCAGGAGGGTCACGAGGCCATCACGTTCAACCACACCGACGCCGCTGATGAAAAGCGCCATTGCCGGAAACCAGCCGCTTAACGGCACAGGCAGAAACAGGACGAAGGCTATCACGAAAAGCAACGCACCCAGCGATCGCTCGTTCCTGGCGGCGAAGATATACTGATACCGCGGGTGCAGTATACGCTCGAGCCTGCGTGTGACAGGTCTCATGCGCAGCACCGTTCGCCGTAGCTTTGCGTGGTCCAGCCGCAGGCGTGCAAGGGGTCCCGGAAGCTTCATGTGAGGGAAGCCGAGCATCATCTGTGCGGTGGTGACGAGGAGCGGCAGACCCGTGACGAGCGACGAACCGGGCGGCAGGGGCAATAGCGTCAATATCGAAAACACCACGATCGCCCATCCGAAGGATGCTTCGCCGAGTGCTGAAAGAAGATTGCCGAGCGTCAGGGATCCAGCGCGATGTTGATCGCGTGATGTGCGCAACAGCGGTAATGACAGCGATGGTCTTCGTCGCCTCTCATCTTGCTTCTGCATCCATCTCCTTACTTGCCGTTCCCGGCAATTGCGTGTCGCACCGCTTACCCGGCTTTTCCCGCAAGGAAATATCCGATTTGACACTCTTCAGCCAGAGGGCCGAACTGCGGCAATTCTGACGTTCCCGGTCCGTTCAGGCTACGCGTCAATTGGGGTGCGGACCCCGCCGGCACAAGTGCGATCTTGGGGAGATGTCTGTACAGCAAGCGGAACGCCGTGGCTGAAAGTGTCGCGCCGCTTGTCAGCTTTGGAACCGTGAAAAGCTGAGCGCTCACCACTCCCGCCGTGTCGCTGCCGTCGACCGGTAGACCATGTCGCGCACCCACATGTGGATGGGGGACCGGTGCGTGAGTGTGGTCCAGACTAAGCGTATGGCTATCGTCGTCTGCACGGGACACGGAAGGATCCGGAGCCCCTGCCCGACCACTTTCGCCAGGCGCTCGGGCACCGTGGCGACCAGATCGGACCCCGAGACCAGAAGCTCCAGCCCTGCCGGGCTCGGAACGCGGATGGCGACCTTCAACTCCCGGCCCTGCCGTTCCAGTTCGATGATGTAGCGGGAGCGCCATTGGCCGCCATAGGTGACGAGCACGTGTTCGAGGCCCAGATAGTCCTCCAGGCTGAGGTCACCTCCGGCTTTCGGATGGGATGGGTCCAGCAGACAGACATAGCGCTCCTTGTAGAGGTCGCGCCGGAAGAAATACGGCTCGTCCCGTTCGAACGGTCCGAGCAGCAGATCGGCCTCGTTGAGCCTCAGCCGCTCGTGCCCGATGCCCGCAGAGTCGATGATTTCAAGGTCGAGCTGCGGCGCCTCTTTCTTGAGCGCATGCACGATGTCGGGAATGATCAGCACGCGTTCGTAGAAATTGCAGGCTATGGTGAATTTCTGCGCTGCCGTGTGCGGGTCGAATTCCGGCGGTGCGGCCAGTTGCCGGAATTCCGTGGTGAGCCGTTCTGCCTCATGCACGATGCCGTCGCAGCGCGCGGTCGCATGCAGGCGCCGGGCCTGGCGCACGAAGAGCGGGTCCTGGAAGACGTTGCGAAGCTTGTCGATCGTGTAGCTCACGGCGGACTGATTGACCCCCAACTCTTCGGCCGCCCTCGTGAAGGAGCGCAACTGGTGAACGCAGATCAGCACCTGCAGCGCGCGAAAATCAACGCCCAAAGGATCGACGGACTTAGACATCTGACTACCCCCTCCCCGGGGTCTTCACCATGAAACGCGCAGCTTAAATCAAAAAATTCGATGGCAAACATAAAATCAGTCGTATTGATTGATTTCAAGACACCGCCTTTACTGTTGCCATTGCCGGATTTGGGAGGAGAAGGCTGATGGCGGTCGCACCAGTCGACGAAGCACTGACATTGGCGGAGCTGACGCGGGACCCCTATCCGATCTATCGGCGGATGCGGTCCGAGACGCCGATTATCCGCGTTCCGGCCGCAAACCGGATCTTCCTGACAAAGGCCAGGCACACCAGGATGGTGAAGGACGATCCCGAGCTGTTCAGCTCGGACGATCCGGTGACCCCGATGCGCCGCGCCTTCCAGGCCCACACGCTGATGCGCAAGGACGGGGAGCTGCACCGGCGCGAGCGGATGGCGATGCAGCCGGCCTTCTCACCCAAGGTCGTCAAGACGGACTGGGCCGGGCTCTACACGAAGATTGCGAGCGAGTATCTCGACCGCCTGCCGCGCGGCGAAACGGTCGATCTGTTCACGGCGCTTTGCGGGCCGGTGGCGGCTCGGATCCTGGCTCATATCCTTGGCCTCGACGAGGTGAGCGACGCGGACATGCAACGCTGGTCGCAGGTGCTGATCGACGGCGCCGGGAATTTCGGCTTCGCCGACGAGCCCTTCGAACGCTCCGATGCGGCCAATGCCGAGATGAATGCCGTGTTCGACAGGATCGTCCCGCGCCACCGGGCAGAGCCCAACAATTCGGCGCTGTCGGTCATGGTGAACGCGAGCAACCCGATCCCGATGAGCCAGATCTATTCAAACATCAAGATTGCCATCGGCGGGGGCATCAACGAGCCGCGGGACGCCCTGGCGACCATCATTTACGGGCTGCTGACCAATCCGGATCAGCTGGAGGAAGTCCGCCGGCAAGAGGCCTGGGGGGACGCCTTCGAGGAAGGGGTCCGATGGGTCGCGCCCATCCAGGCCTCGTCCCGCCGGGCGACACGGGATCTTCAAATCGACGGGATCGACATTCCCGAGGGCGTGACGCTGATGACCATCCAGGCCTCGGCCAATCGCGACGAGGACCTCTACGAGAACGGGGAGGTCTACGACGTCTTCCGCAAGAAAGTGCCGCATCAGGCATTCGGCAATGGGCCGCACCATTGCGCCGGGGCGCAGATTTCGCGCCGGACCGTGGGCGAAATCATGCTGCCGATGCTGTTCGATCGCTTCCCGGCCATGAAGCTGGAGAGGCCAGAAGACGTGGTCTGGAGCGGCTTCGGCTTCCGCGGGCCGCTCAACCTGCCGGTCACGCTGGCCTGAAGCGCCGCGCCGGCGCGAACCAACGCGAATACGCGGCAAGGGCACGGCCCGTCCGCGAGGGAGGAGAAAACCATGGTGCAGATCACCTTCGTCCAGCCAGACGGCAGCCGAACGACGGTCGATGCCGATGTCGGGGCGTCCGTGATGGAAACCGCCGTCAATAACGGTGTGGAGGGCATCTTTGCCGAATGCGGCGGGGCCATGATGTGTGCCACCTGCCATTGCTACGTCGACGATGCGTGGTCCGAGAAGACCGGCTCGCGCAACGACGGGGAAGAGGAAATGCTCGAATGCGCCGCCGGTGAGCTGCGCGGGACCTCGCGATTGTCCTGCCAGCTCAAGGTCAGCGGCGAGCTTGACGGATTGGTGGTGCATCTGCCGGAGGAGCAGGGATAAGTCCACGCAATACCGCACGGCCGATGGGACGGACAGATCAGTCCGTCCCTTCAGCAGCGGAAGTTTTTCGGCCAGAGGGAGGAAACCATGTCCAGATTGTTGAAATTCACGTCGCAGGCGGCAGGTGCCGTTGCGGCGGCAGTGTTGTCGTTGGCGGCAACATCCAGCCTTGCAACGGCGGCGGAGGTGACGCTTCGGCTGCATCAGATGCTGCCTGCCCAGGCGAGCGTACCCAAGAACATCCTCGGGCCGTGGATGGCCCGCATCAACGAGGAGTCCGACGGCCGGATCGAGATCCAGCATTATCCGTCCATGCAGCTTGGCGGCAAGCCGCCGGAACTGATCGACCAGGCCATCGATGGCGTTGCCGATATCGTCTGGACCCTGCCCGGCTATACGCCCGGCCGCTTCCCGCGCACCGAAGTGTTCGAACTGCCCTTCGTCATGACGGATGCCGAGGCCGTCTCGCGCGCCTATTGGCAGCTGGCCGAAGAGACGATGATGGACCAGGATTTCAAGAACATGAAGGTTCTTGGGCTGTGGGTCCATGGCCCGGGCCTGATTCACTCGATCGAGCCCGTCGATTCCCTGGACGACCTGGAGGGCATGAAGCTGCGCGCACCGACCCGGGTGACCAACGAAATGTTCAGTTCGCTCGGGGCGACCCCGATCGGCATGCCGGTCCCGGCGGTTCCCGAAGCGCTCTCCAAGGGCGTCATCGACGCCACCGTGGTGCCCTGGGAAGTGACCGGAGCCTTGAAGATCAACGAGCTGGTCAGCAACCACACCAGTTTCGGCGATGAATCGCTCTATACGGCGACCTTCATCCTGGCGATGAACCGCGACCGCTACGAGGCGCTCCCCGACGACCTGAAGGCGGTAATCGACAACAATTCCGGGCTGAACCTGTCGAGCTTCGCAGGCAAACAGATGCAGCTGGACGATGCCGCCCCGCGGGATCAGGCTATCGCCAACGGCGGAACCCTGATCGAACTGCCGCCCGAAGAGGTCGCCCGCTGGAAGGAAGCCTCGGCGCCGACAATCAAGAAGTGGATTGCCGAGATGGATGAAAAAGGCATGGACGGCAGCAAGCTCTATGAACGCGCCATGCAGCTGATCGAGGAAAACTCTTCCAGGTAATCAACCGGCCGGCGCCGTGTGAGCCCGTTGCGTGATGCAGCGGCATTCATGGCGGCGGAACCCGTGGTGCAATGACAATGAATGGGGTGGTGCCGGTCCCCCCGACAGGCCTCCTGCGTCCTCAAAAACGCGGGAGGCTTTTTGATTGCCGGACCCGGCGGCGATGATTTGTTTCGCCGTGTCGTGGCGATAATGCCGCCATGACGCAATTAAGCTATTTCCCCCGATAATCTGTCGCAATACTGCCGCCCAAGAAACCTGAATCCGGTGCAGCCGCACGGGCAGGCGGAGGCTGTCGAGCAGTTTCTCCGGCACCTGAAACACCGGTCCGATGAGGAAGACGCGTCCCGCTTCCCGAAAGGACCGGCAGGTGACGGAGGTCGGATCGGCAGGTCCCGACCCGGAATGAGAACGCAAGTGGAAGCGTGACGTTGGCACTTTGCTTCCGATTATTGAAAAGGAATGAAAAATGTCAGCATTTCCTGACAGGGCAAGCGTCGTCATTGTTGGTCTGGGCGGCATCGTTGGCGCCTCGGTGGCGCATCACCTGATCGAACGCGGCTGGGACAACATCGTCGGCATCGACAAGTCCGGCATTCCCACCGACATTGGCTCGACGGCGCATGCGTCCGATTTCTGCTACACGACGGCCCACGACTATCTCACCACCTGGACCACCCAGTATTCCATCGACTTCTTCGAGAAGATGGGCCACTACGCGCGTATCGGTGGCCTTGAAGTGGCCCGCACCGGCGACGACGCATGGATGGAAGAAATCAAGCGCAAGGTGAGCTCGGGCAAGGCCTTCGGCACACGCGTCCATCTGGTCAGCCCTGCCGAGATCAAGGAAAAATTCCCGCTGATCGACGAAGACGTGGTTCAGGGCGGCTTGTTCGATCCCGATGCCGGCCTCGTCGTTCCGCGGTCGCAGACGGTTGCCGGCAAGCTCGTGGACGCCGGCGAAAAAAGCGGAAAGCTCAAGGTATTCGCCAACACGCCGGCCCAGTCGCTTGTGGTCGAAGATGGCCGCATCAAGGGTGTTGTCACCCATCGCGGCACGATCATGGCCGATCATGTCATCGTCTGCGCCGGTCTCTGGGGCCGTCTGATCGCCAACATGGTCGGCGAAGACCTGCCCGTCATGCCGGTCGACCATCCGCTCACCTTCTTCGGGCCGTATAACGAGTTTGAAGGCACGGGCAAGGAAATCGGTTTCCCCCTGCTGCGCGACCAGGGCAACTCCGCCTATATGCGCGACACCGGTGACCCGAAGACGACCGAAGGTGGCCAGATCGAATGGGGATACTATGAGACCACCCATCCGCGCATGTGCCACCCGCGCAACCTTCAGGAAAAGGAAGAGGCACGCCTGTCTCCCTCGCAGCGCGACCTGGAGATGGAACAGGTTATCGAGCCGCTCGAACGCGCCATGGAACTGACGCCCATCCTTGGCGAGCTCGGCTACAACGAAGGTCATTCCTTCAACGGCCTGCTGCAGGTATCGGCCGCCGGCGGCCCGTCCTGCGGCGAGAGCCAGAAAGTGCGCGGCCTGTGGTACTGCGTTGCCATCTGGGTCAAGGACGGACCCGGCTACGGCAAGCTGATCGCCGACTGGATCACCGACGGGCGCACCGAAATCGATCACTCCTCGATCGACTATGCGCGCTTTTATCCGCACCAACTGACCGAGGACTACATCGCGGGCCGCTGCTTTGAGTCCGCCCAGAAGATCTACTTCCCGGCGATACATCCGCGCGAACCCTATGTGAACGTCCGGGGCGTCAAGCGCTCCCCCTTCTATGAGCGTGAAGTCGAACTCGGCGGCTATTTCATGGAACTCGGCGGCTGGGAGCGTGCGCACGGCTACGCCGCCAACGAGCACCTTCTGGAGAAATATGCCGACCGCGTGCCGGTCCGCGAGAACGAGTGGGACAGCCGCCACTTCTGGCGCGTGTCGAATGCCGAGCAGCTCGAGCTCAGCGAGAACTGCGGCATCATCAACCTCTCGCATTTCCACATCACGGACATCGAGGGGCCCGATCACGTCGCGCTGCTGGAATGGCTCTGCGCTGCCAAGATCGGCGGCGACAACATGATCGGCAAGGGCATCTATACCCACTTCCTCGATGACGAAGGCATGGTGCGGGCCGACTTCACGGTCCTGCGCATGGAAGACCGTTGCCGCCTGATCAACGGTGCGGATGCCGGACCTCGCGACCTCCACTACATGCGCCGCGTGGCGCAGGACAAGGGGTTCGACGTCACCATCACCGACGTGAACGACAAATACATCACCATCGGTATCTGGGGCCCGAATGCCCGGGAGAACCTGCAGAAGGTCGTTGAGGACCCGGAGGCGCTTTCGCCGGAGAACTACCCCTTCGCGGCCATTCGGCCGGTCACGATTGCGGGAAAGTCCGTTACCGCCTTCCGCATCTCCTATGTCGGCGAACAGGGCTGGGAACTGCATATGGCCTATGAAGACGGCCTCGCCGTCTGGGATGCGCTACGCTCGACAGGCGTGATCGCGGTCGGCGTCGAGACCTATGCCAACTCGCGCCGCCTGGAAAAGTCCCTGCGCCTGCAGAACGCCGATTTGCTGACCCAGTACAACCTCTACGAGGCGGATCTTGCCCGCCCGAAGGTGAAGGAGGCCGACTTCCGCGGCAAGGAAAAGCACCTCGAATACCGCGCGCGGGAGCATCAGCCGGCCATGCTGTGCACTCTGGTGATGAGCGAAAACACCGACAGCAAGGGCGTGGCACGCTATCCCGTCGGCACGCTTCCGGTCATGGATCCTGAAACGGGCGAGACCCTGGTCGACGAGCTCGGCCGGCTGTCCTACACGACCTCCATCGCCTACGGCCCGACGATCGGCAAGAACATCGCCCTGGCTTATCTCCCCTGGGATTATTGCCAGGTCGGCCGCAAGCTGAACGTCTCGTATTTCGACGAGATCTATCCGGTCGAAGTGGCGGGTGTCGGCTATCAGCCGCTCTACGATCCGGAAAATCTCAAGCCGCGCACGTAGGTCATACGATCCTGCAGTGAGATTGCCTCCCGCGTTCATCCGGACGCGGGAGGCTGCGATCTTGAGGTGATCCGGAAGGCTTTCCCGGTTTTCCTGAGCGGCGGCTGGACATCTGCGATGAACGGCGGAACTATGGCAGGCGAGAAAATCGCGCCCTGCGCTGGTATCGGCACGGGCAGCGCAAACCATTGCCACGCCACACCGGGTCTCAAATGAAGCTCTACACCTACTGGCGGTCCACGACCTCCTACCGCGTCCGGATCGCGCTCAACCTGAAAGGGATCGGCTATGAGCTCGTCCCGGTCAATCTGGTCGCGGGCGAACAGTCCGCGCCCGACTACACGTCGCTCAACCCCGGCCAGGGCGTCCCGGCGCTGGTGCTGGACGACGGTTCGGTGCTGACCCAGTCGATGGCCATTCTGGATTGGCTGGAAGAGACGCATCCCTCCCCCGCACTTCTGCCCGAAGACGCATTGGAACGGGCGCAAGTGCGTGCCGCCGCGCTCGTCATCGCCACCGACATTCATCCGGTCAATAATCTGCGGGTCGTCGCGAAGCTGAAATCCATGGGACACAGCCAGGAGGAAGCCGTTGCGTGGATGAATGACTGGATGGCGCGCGGCTTTGCCGCCTTTTCGAAAATGATCCGTGCAGAGACGTCTTTCTGCTTCGGCGAGACGCCGGGGCTTGCCGACCTTTGCCTCGTGCCGCAACTCTACAACGCCCATCGCTGGGGGCTCGACCTGTCATCGTTCGCGCGCCTGACCGAAATCGAGGCCCGCTGCCTTGCGCTTCCGGCGTTCGAGACCGCCCGGCCGGAAAACCAGCCTGACGCGGGCTGACGGCATACGGCCGGCCTTGTTTCGCGTCATGGGTTCGCATCCTAACCTTCCCGCGCCACGGCCTGCACGCATGCCTGACCCGCGTCGCGGATAAGCGTGTGAATTCTGGCCGGTGACAGCCCGAAGCGCGCTGCGATTTCCTTCTGCGGAACGCCTTCAAGCCGGTGAAGGACAAAGGCGTTCCTGGTTCTTTCGGGAAGCGCAGCCAGGGTCCCGGCGAGAACGGCGATGAGCTGGCTGCTTTCCAATTGTGCATGACTGTCGGCCTGGACGGTGTCGACCAGGTTGTCTTTCACAATTCTGCTGCAGGCACGGTTTTCCAGTTCCTTGCGGCGCAAGGTGTCGATCGCAAGATTGCGCACCATCCGGCAGGCAAAACGCTTCGGGCAGTCAGGACAAAGTCCCCGGCGCGCGGCACACGCCTTGAGCATGGCGTCCTGCACCACATCTTCCGCCCGGTCCCTTGCCCCCAGTATCCGGCTGGCAAGCGCGATGAGTTGTTCCCGGTGGTCGATCATGGTTTCCATAAGATCGGAATGACAATCTGTGATTGTAGTGATGGTCATGGGATCACTGTGTCCTGATCGTCGCTCGTTTTCGGGTGTGGATGCTGTTGCAACCGGTGATGAGAGCCGTCGCCATGGCGGAGGCAGGCACAGGTCGCCCCTCCCAGACCCAAGGCAATTTCCCGGTTTCTGGCTTGAAAGTTCCAATGATTTCAGTGCTTGACTATATAAGTTGAGTCTAATAGTCAAGTTATATCATTCGAACTATGAACCTTTAGATTGCACCAGTCTGGACGCCATGAAACGGGGCTCGAGGAACGTTATGCACATGATGGCAAGATCAATTCACCAGTCGGAACCGGCGTCTCGCGGGTTCAGCGGCACTGCCCGGCTCAGCGCCTGGTTGTTGTCGGGAACCATGCTTGCGGTTTCGGGCGCCAGCCCGATATGGGCGCAGGAAGTTACTGAGCTCGGCGAGATTACCGTGACCAACGAAGGCCAGGATC
Source organism: Roseibium salinum (assembly GCF_026240905.1). Lineage (NCBI taxonomy): Bacteria > Pseudomonadati > Pseudomonadota > Alphaproteobacteria > Hyphomicrobiales > Stappiaceae > Roseibium > Roseibium salinum. The sequence goes on along the minus strand of NZ_JAPEVI010000002.1, from coordinate 205,832 downwards.
CTTTCGGGCCCGGCGATGGTTATGTGGCGGATGCAACAACGACCGGATCGAAGACAGTAACGCCGATCCGGGAAATTCCGCTCTCGGTTTCCGTCGTCACGCGCCAGCAGATCGACGATCGCCAGCCGGCGCAGCTGGAGGATGCGCTGTCCTATACGCCCGGCGTGACCACCTCCATCTGGGGCGTCGACGACCGCTTCGATCAGTTCCTCCTCCGTGGCTTCGACGTGGGTACGGCGGGTATCTTCCGCGACGGCCTCAGCCAGAAGGTGATCGACTTTTCAGGCTTCAAGATCGAACCCTATGCGGTTGAGCGGGTCGAGGTGCTGAAGGGCCCGGTCGGCGTGCTTTACGGGGAAAACGATGCCGGCGGACTGGTGAACGTCATCACCAAGCGGCCGGTTTTCGATACCTTCTACGAGGGTTTTGCCAGCTACGGCTCGTTCAACACGTTCGAAGGGGGCTTCGATGTCGGAACGGCCAACGAGGACCAGACCGTCGCAGTCCGCCTGACGGGCCTCGCCCGCGACGGGGCAACGGAAATCGACAGTTCCGAAAACGACCGTCTGCTCCTGGCTCCGGCCTTGACCTGGCAGCCGACCAGCGACACAAGCCTGACCGTCCTCACCAATATCCAGGTCGACAAGCTGACGCCGAACAACTTCCTGCCCGTTGCCGGGAAGAATTATCCGGCTTCCGTGGGGAGCTTCCCGAGAGTTTCGTCTACAGTCAGTCGGACTACAACCACTTCAATGCCAATCACGGCGGATTGGGATACGAGTTCGAGCACCGTTTCAACGCTGCCTTCCAGGTCCGGCAGAACCTCAGGTTCTCGGCCCAGGAAACCGACTATCACCATCTGTATTACAACGGCATGGCGAACAACACGACGATGAACTATGTGGCGTTCACCGTCGATGAGAACGCAACCATCTTCAACGTCGACAACCAGCTGCAATATGAAGCGGATTTCGGTCCGGTCGAGAACACTCTGCTCACCGGCGTCGACTACAGCCGGCACCAGGTCGATGGAAACAAGAGGTATGAGCAGGCCTATACCGTGAGCGTGCTCGATCCGAACTTCAATTTCGACGTGACCGAGCCGCCGATCTATCAGGATGGTGTCCAGACGATCGACCGCGTCGGCATCTACGCCCAGAACCAGGCCCGGATCTTCGATCGCTGGCTGCTGACGCTCGGCGGGCGCCAGTCCTGGGTCCGCAACACGTATGATGACCGGCTCGCAAATGACGATACTAGGCAGGACGACCAGATCTTCTCCGGCATGGCCGGTCTCGGCTATGACTTCGACAACGGCATCACGCCCTATGTCAGCTATTCGGAGTCCTTCGTCACCAATGTGGGTTCGACATTCGACGGTTCACTCTTCAAGCCGTCCGAGGCCGGTCAGGTGGAAGCGGGCATCAAATATCAGCCGACCTTCTTCAACGGCTTCTTCTCCGTCGCCGTGTTCGACATCACCAAGACGAACGTGCTCACCACCGATCCGAATAATGCCAATTTCCAGGTCCAGACCGGTGAGGTCAATCACCGGGGCATTGAGCTGGAAGGCAACGTCTCGCTTGGCAACGGTCTGTCGCTAACCACCGGCTACACCTACCTGGATGCCAAAATCACCAAGAGCAATGACGGTGACGAGGGCAATCGCCCGGCACGGGTCCCCGAACACCAGGCCTCCCTCTGGGCCAACTATAAGATCCCTGAGGGCGCGCTCGAAGGACTCAGCCTCGGTGCCGGTGTGCGCTATATCGGCGACAGCTACGCCGACAACGCGAACGCGATCCCGGTCGACGGCTATACTCTTTTCGACAGCGCTGTCCGGTATGAGCGAAACAACTACGAGCTTTCGCTCAATGTCAGCAACGTCTTCGACGAAGACTACTATGCAACCTGCTCCACCTCCGGCTGCATCCGCGGCGAAGGCCGGGTCATCAAGGGCATGTTCACGGCAAAGTTCTGAGTCGCTGGCTTGCAATGCGCGGGAAGCCGGATCTCCGGCTTCCCGCTTTGTTTTCCGAATTGCAGCAACGGGGCCGCCGCCAAAGCGTCGGTTCAGCCGTTTTGGCGGTTCCGGCACCGCCTCTGCTCCCAAAAGCCTATCGGAAACAGGAAGCCCTGGCCTCGCATCGCGAGACCGGGGCATTCAGTGTTCATGATTGCGGGACTGTCTGCCCGGCAATATGGTCATCGGCTACTGAGCGGCCTCGAGCCGCACCGCATTGGAGGCTGAGGGAGCCGTCGGCCAGTCCAGAACCGGATCGGGCAGGCTGAGGTCAAACTGCTGGCGGCCGAGAAGCGCGTTGACGATCCGCGCACTCCGCCAGGCCATCAGGCTCAGTTGCGAGTCCGCGATGCCGTGGCTGTAGCGACCGGCGTTCTGGGCAAATATCCGGGCCTGTGGCGGGCCGTCCCAGTGCAGGGCATAATCGTCATCCGGCACGACGCGGTTCTGCCGGTCGCGATGAAGGCGGCCGGACAGCGGCGCGAGGGCTTCGGGAAGCTCGAACCGGAAACCGGTGGCAAGCACGATCTCATCGGCGTGAATGACCTCGATGCCCCCGTCGAAGGCGTTGCGGACGATCAGCCGGTATTCGTCCTGCTGCCGGTCGACCTGCACCACATTGCGGCCGGGCTGCATCGACACCTCCGTTTCCAGCCGGTCAATGTGACGAATGCGGTAAAGCTTGCGGTAGATGGAATTGATCGTCGAGAGCGACAGGCCGTCGCTCGTCAGGATCGAATTGTCCAGCGCGGCCGCCTTCCTGTCCTCGGAAAGCCGACGATAGGCCTCGACATATTCTGGAGAAAACACCTGGTTGGAGAACGGCGTCTCGTTGATGGGCTCGAAATTGTGCCGCCGGCTCAGCCATTTGAGGTCCACGGGCAACCGGTCCTTCGACAGAAGATGTTCCACGACCTCGCCGCCGCTCTGCCCGCCGCCGACGACGACGATCCGCCTGGCGTCCAGTCCGTCGAGCCGCCAGAGCGCCTCGGAACAGTGAAAACAACGGTTCCCCATGAGCGGACGCGCCCAGTCCGGCACGAAGGGTCGCGATCCGGTGCCGACGGCGATGTTGCGCGCCCTCACGACGCCATTGTCGAAGGCAAGACGGAACATGGTACCGTCGAATTCGACCTCGCGCACATGGGCGTTATGGGTCAGGCCGGGAAGGTTTTCCGCCACCCAGGCAAAATAGTTCGCCATCTCCTGGCGGGGGATGCCTTCATACTGGGCGTTGAGGAAAGTGAACAGACGCCGGTGCGCCACCAGATAGGCGATGAAGGACCACGGGTTCGTCGGCTGGACCGGTGTCACCAGGTCCTTCAGGAACGAGGACTGCAGTTCCACATCGGCAAACATCATTCCCGGATGCCAGGAGAAGGCGGCCTCCTTGTCGAAGAACCGGGCGCGGACGTCCGCGATGCCGTCGAGCAGGGCGGCGACGCTCAGGTTGAACGGGCCGATGCCGATGCCGGCAAGGTCGAGAGGCGTATCGCCGCCGCGGGCAGAAGGGAGCGAAAGGTCGGGCATCACAAATCCTCGTGTCGTGCTGTCGTTGTCGTACGCAGGGATGAAGCTCAGGCCGGAAAGGCCTCATTGAGCCGGGCGGCAAGCCGGCGGTGGAAGGCCGCCGCGCCGATGATGTGCAGGTGGTTGGTTCCGGCGATGATTTCGGCGGGATTGGCGCGCGGCGAATATTGCCGCCAGTCCATCAGGTTGAGCCCCCGGCTCAGGCTGTCCTCTGCCGTCCAGGAATGGATGGGGCAATCGTGGGGCTGCAAACGGTGCCGGCGGAACACCAGCGCGTTGTCGATCAGCACCCAGAAAGTGTGCTCCCTGCTGGAGATTTCCGGCCCGTCGGTGGGCAGCTCGTCCTTTTCGTTGCCGACGAATTTCAGGAACTGGTCGTAGGCCAGCTCGTCCATCACACCCAGCAGGCCGTCCCACTCCCGCCGCATGGCGGTGCGCGACAGCCAGTCGTCGACCATCGCCTGCAGGTGGTCTCGTTCGCCCGGAGCAAACTCCGGAACCGCGCCGAGAGCGAAATCGGTGCCCAGATCGCAGACGTCGACCATGCCGATCAGGCGCAGGTCGACCTTGTTGCCGAGCATGCGCGCCGCCTCATAGGCAAGCAGCCCGCCCCAGGACCAGCCGAGAAACGCGCAAGGCCGTCCCGCGCTTTCCCTGGCGATGTGCGAGACATACTGTTCCACCACATCGTCGACGGAAACGTTGAGCGTCTTTTCCTCCGAGAGCGAATGACACATGAAGCCGGTCGCCGGCTGCTCGGGTCCCAGGAAGTCGACAAGGCGCAGATATTCGCGGGTCGAGACCAGGAGGCCGGGAAAGCAGTAAAGCATGGGCTTGCTGCCCGTTGACCGCAACGTAATCACCTGGCGGCCGGTCGTCTCGCCGCCCTTCTCGATTTCCGCCGCGAGACCCCGGATGGTCGGGTGATTGAAAAGGTCAGCGATCGTCGTGCGGTCCCCTGCCCGCTTCACCTTCAGCTTGTGCAGGATCTTCAGGGCCGCAAGCGAATGGCCGCCGATCTCGAAGAAACTGTCGGTGACACTGACCTCGACAAGATCGAGGACCTCGGCCCAGATCTCCGCGAGCAGCCGCTCCAGGTCGCTCGCCGGCGGCACGATTTCCCGCTTTGTCCTGCCCGGCCTCGGCAGCGCCGCGCGGTCGAGCTTGGCGTTGGGGTTGGTCGGCATCCTGTCGAGAACCACGACTGCGGACGGGATCATGTAGCCCGGCAGCCGCTGCTCAAGCCCGCGCCTGAGCGTTGGCGCGTCAAGCTCGGCCCCCTGTTCAGGCACCGCATAGCCGACGAGATCCTTCCGGCCGTCTTCCTCGAAGAGCAGGACAGTGCATTCGCCGACGCCTTCCAGCGCCAGCAGGGCCGCCTCGATCTCTCCAAGCTCGATCCGGTAGCCGCGCAGCTTGACCTGAAGGTCCACCCGGCCGACGAACTCGACCGTTCCGTCCTCGCGCCAGCGCGTCAGATCGCCCGACCGGTAGAGCCGTCCGCCGTGAGGGCCGAACGGATCCGGCACGAAACGGTCTGCGGTGACATCCGGCTTGCCGACATAGCCGCGCGCCACGCCTTCACCACCCAGGTAAAGCTCGCCCGTCACGCCGATCGGACAGGGGTTCATGTCGGCATCCAGCACATAGACCCTGCGCCGGCCGACCGCCCGCCCGATCGGCGCATAGGCGCCGTCGAAGGTCGCGCCGGGCCGGACCTTCCAGACCATCGGTGTCATGATCGTCTCGGTCGGGCCATAGCCGTTGATCAGAATCCCGGACTTCAGCGAACGCGACAGGAGATCGAACGTGGTCTGCGGCAGTCCTTCGCCGCCGAATGAGTAAAGCCTCATCGGCGGTGCGCCGTCGGTGATATCTGCCCATTCGGCCAGCTGCTGCATGTAAGTGGTCGGGATGCTGGCGTTGTTGACAGCATGTTTGCGCATGGCCGCAAGTGTCTGTTCCGGCGTCCAGAGCGGTGCGTCGGGCAGGAGGATGCTTCCGCCTTCCATGAGCGGCACCATCCAGCGTTCATGCCCGCCGTCGGAGGAAAACGGCAGGAATGGTAATTCGCGGGAATCGGACGACATCTCGTAAACCCGGGAGGTCGCCTGATTGTGGTGGGTCAGCGGTCCGTGTTCGACGGCAACGCCCTTGGGCAGCCCGGTCGAGCCGGAGGTGTACATGACGTAGGCAAGCTGATCGGGATGGATCTCGACATCCGGCGCGGTTTCCGGTTCCCCGGAGAGGTCGACCTCGTCGAGGGCGATAACCGTTGCAGCCACACCGTCCGGCAACCGGTCGCGCCAGCGGGCATGGGTAACCACCACCTCCACATCGGCATCGCGCAGGATGTGGTGATTGCGCGAAGCCGGATGGTCGGGCTCGACCGGGATATAGGCCCCGCCCGCCTTGAGCACCGCCAGGATTGCCATCACCGCTTCGGCGGATTTGGTGATCTGGATGGCGACGGTGGTTTCATGTTTCACGCCAAGAGCGATCAGCCGGTGTGCCAGCCTGTTGGCGCGGTGCTCCAGCTCCCCGTGGGTCCAGATCTCGTCGCCATAGATAATTGCCACCTTGTCCGGCGTTCTGGCCGCATGATCGGCGATGATCAGATGCACGGCTCGGTCGTCGTCGGCCGCATTGTCCGGATAAGGTGCCGAGAGCCAGTCGAGCTCCCGGCGGGTCACCAGCGCGATATCGCGCAGCCGGATATCCGGATCGGCGGTGACGGCCTCGATCATCGTCACGAGGTGCCCGGCAAAGCGATGCACCATTTCCGGCCCATAGTGCCCGTCGGCATGATCGAGAGCAATTCTCAAGGTACCGCCGGCGCGCGGGTAGACTGTGACGGACAGGTCGCCATATGCGGCCGGGGATGGCGTCAGGATGATTTCAGCGGGCAGCTCTTCCTGAAGCTGCGCCCGGGTCCGGAAATCGAACACCGTTCTGGCGAGGCTGGCGTCGTTTTGGCCTGGCATTGTCAGCATGGCCTGCACGATCCGCTCAGAAGCGACGTAGTTCTTCAGGCTCTCGCCGACCGCCTCCTCGTGCTGTGCCAGAAGATCGGAGAAACGCAGGCCCGAATGGATGCTCCAGGCGACGGGCATGATATCTTCGCTGCGCGTGACTTCGCCGGTCTCTTCGCCCTGGATGACAATCCCCGTGCGGAATTCGGTGAGGCCGCTATAGCGGGCAAGCAACGCATTGAGGACACAGAAGAGGACGGCCCGTTCACTGCTGCGGTGCGCAGAGGCGATGGTCCTGACCTTCTCCGCCAGCGCGGCCGGGATCTCCATTTCGCAGCCTGACCGGCCGGTATCGACCGCGGCTTCCGGGCGTCCCTTTGCCGGCAATGCCGCGCATTCGGTCTCTTCGCCGATCACCCTGCGCCAATGGTCAAGCGCGCCGCCGCTACTCGACCCGGCGCGCTGCCGAGGCGCCTCACCGGGAAGGGGCAGTCCGGCGAGCGCCTTTGTGAAATCCTCCGCCAGAACGGTCATTGCCTGCGGATCGGCTATGATCGGGTGGAGGGCGAGGCCAACGGTCACGTCGTCAGAGGACAGGCGCACCAGCACGATTTTTGCAGCCGGTCCCGAAGTGATATCGAAGCCCGATTCGGCCAGGTCCTTCAACGCTGCATCGAGGCGTTGCCGGCGCATATCGACCTGCTCACCGGATAAATCCATTTCCTCGACCGGAACGGGGTCCGTGTCCCGCAGCGTGTATTCGATCTTGCCGCCGGCAAACCGGTGAAACCGGGCGCGCAGCGCGCCATGGCGCGTGATGACGGCATCGAGAGCGGCGCGCAATTCAGCGTCCGCCATCGGCCTTCGGATTCGGACAGCGATGGCCTGGGTGCGGTAGACCTGTTCCCGGCCGACCTGCACATGGGACCAGATCTGCTTCTGGACCGGGCTCAGCGGATGAGTTTCGGCCGCTCCTTCACCAAGGGCAGCGCGTGAGGAATGCAAGGTCATCTGAACCTCTCTGCGAATGAGACCTGAGAAAAACCTGGGAAATGGGACGGGAAACCTGGCTGTGCTACGGCAACGCCGCGAGGAAGCCTGCCAGGGCTGCCGGCCGCTGGTCGGTCCAAACGCGCGTGATTTCCGCAAGGCACTCCTGGCGCGTGCCGGTCCGGCCGGCGATGAGCCAGCCTGCCGGCGGCGTCTTGTCTGCCGGCCACACCGAATACCGGCCTTCGTGATTTTGCACCACGATCCATTGATCATCGGGGACTTGTCGCTTTGCCATGAGTGGCTGCTCCGTTTCGCGGGTTGTCAAAGCCATTGCCCCCCAATGACGAACGGCACGGCGAAGAATTCAGCGCTGCAAAAATCTTTTTGCGATGCGGTGAATTTCGCGTTCGTCCGTTCGTTATCTCCCGTGACAACGCATTCCCCAGCGAGCAAGGCACTGACATGAACGCACGCCAGAAGCCCGATCAGTTTTCCGCTACACCCGACCTGTCACGCGGCAGAACCGCGGCCTGGCGCCTGGAAGATACCGGCGGGGAGGTCCGGATTGGGATTGGCCTCCCCGGCGGCGAAACCGCCGAGGTCACCGGCAGGCGGGAGAACGGCCAGCTGGTACTGACCCCGGCCCCTTCTGTGCAGGGCCTGGAGGCACTCGCCCGGGCGGTCGAGGCGCTGACCGCTTCGGCTCGCGAAGACCGCTCGCTGGTGCTCGCCAGCGGCGGCGGGGCGAATTCTGCGCTGTGCGACCTGCTTGTCCGGCAGGGGATCGCCCTTCCGGCGGAAGACGGCAGGCTCCGGATTTCCGCGCGGCAATTCTGGCAAGTGCCAGATTTCTGGCTCCCCCAGGACGGGGCCGGCACTGCCTATCCGGAACGTCACATCCTGACGGAGGGCCGGCGCCATCCCCGCCGCCGGCCGAAACCGTCAGGTACCGTTTACCGGCGCCATATTCCCTGGCTCGGCGGCGAGCTTTCGTTCCGGACGGTCGACCCGGAGGCGGATCTTGCCACTTTCAGCCGCTGGATGAACGATCCGCGCGTCGACGAGATCTGGGAAGACGCAGGCTCGTTCCACGCGCACCGGGCGATGCTTGAGGAAAAGTCCGGCGATCCGCATATTCTGCCGCTCTTTGCCGAGTTCGACGGAACACCCTTCGGCTATTTCGAGGTTTACTGGGCGAAGGAAAACCGCATCGGCCCGCATTATGACGCCCAGGATTACGACCGCGGCTGGCACGTGGCGATCGGCGAAGACGCCTATCGCGGCCGCGAATGGATCACGGCCTGGCTGCCGTCGCTCATGCATTTCATCTTTCTCGACGACCCGCGCACTGCGCGCATCGTCGGCGAACCGCGCTGGACCCATGTCCAGCAGATCCGCAATCTGGACCGGGCGGGCTTTGCCAAGGTCAAGCACTTCGATTTTCCGCACAAGCGCGCGCTTCTGGTGATGCTTTTGCGGGAGCGTTTCTTTTCTGACCGCCTGTTCGCACCGGAGGCACCCACCGCATGAGGACCGGCCGCCGCGCGCTCGCGCCTGCAGATCTTTCCGATCCGAGGCTCAAGCGCCTAATCGTCCGTCTCGCGGTTCCGGCCGTGATCGGCCTGTCGATCAATGCCGCGCATCACACGGTCAACGCAGTGTTTCTCGGCATGCTGGGGCCGGAGGCGCTTGCCGCGGTCACAATTTCGATCCCGGCGCTGATGTTGATCGCCGCCATCGGTGAGGGGCTCGGCGTCGGCTCGGCTGCCGCCATCGGCAGGCTGCTGGGGGCCGGCAAACGGGCCACGGCCAGCGCGACGGCCAGCACGGTGCTGGCACTCGCTCTGCCCCTGGGGGCGATGCTGACCATCCTGGTTCTGATATTCGGCGACCATCTGCTTGTTGTTCTCGGCGCGACGCCCGCCTCACTGCCTTTTGCCGGCGTCTATCTTCGTCTCATGGCGTTTGGTGCCGTTCTGACGCTGCTGCAGATCCTGTGCGATTTCATTGCCATTTCGGAAGGCAACACCCGTTTCAGCATGTGGACGCTGCTCAGCGGCTTTTCGCTGAACATCGTGCTCGATCCCATCCTGATCCTGTGGACGGGCTTCGGCGTTGCCGGGGCTGCGCTTGCGACGATCATCTCGCGGGTCGCCGTGCTCGTCGTCTATGCCCTTTACTTCCGCCGCCGTGTCGGGCGCTTGCGGGTCGGGCCAGGGCTGGTGCGCCCGATCCGCTCGCTGCTTGTTCCGGTCTTTGCCATCGGCCTGCCGACGACGCTGACAAGCCTGGTCACCGGCGCCGCCTTTGCGCTCGTTTATGCCATGGCCGCCGAGCTCGGCGGCGACGACGCGGTTGCGGCTATCGGCATCGCGATGCGCATTCTGTTGCTTGGCACGCTGCCGCTGATCGGTTTCGTTCTCGGCGCACAGGCGGTGCTGAGCTTTGCCTATGGGCGCCGCGATTTTGCGCGTCTTTCCGAGGCAACGCGTTTCATGGCCGCGGCGACATTCGGCGCAGCGGTTGTCTACGGACTGGGCATTGCCGCCTTTGCAGATCAGGTGGCGGGGTTTTTTACCGCCGATCCGCATGTGCGCGCGCTCGCGGCCGGCGCGCTGGCCGTCATTCATCTGGCGTTTCCGTTCACCGCGCCGCGCCTCGTGCTGCTGGTCTTCCTGCAGGCAACGGCCCGGCCCCGGCTTGCCGCGATGGTCAGCCTTGCGCCGCAGGGGTACCTCCTCATTCCTGCGCTTTTGCTGCTGCCGGTCTGGTTCGGCCCTGAGGGTATCGCCCTTGCCGTCGCGGCCGGGATCGCACTCGCCGGGCTGCTCGCGGGCCTTCTTCTTCCGCAGATGCTGCGTGCGCCAGCCGGCGGAGCCGAGCGTTTCCAACCCTCCGGCATGAGGATCATCCGTGCCTTTTTCTGGTCAAGCCGCTTTGAGAGGCCGTCATGAACAAGCAGATTTCTCCTGAAGACGAAGTGATGATCGATGCGGTCGCAGGGCTCTATGCGGGCACCGAGCCGATGCCCTTTCAGGCCGTCTCGCCGCCGATCTTCCAGACATCGCTCTTCACCTTCAGCTCTTACGAGGAAATGGCGGGAGCTTTTGCCGGACGCTCGAAACGTTACATCTATTCGCGCGGTGACAATCCCACCGTGGAGGAACTGGAGCGGCTGATCGCAGCGCTTGAGGGCACCGAGGCGGCACGCGGCTTTTCCAGCGGCACGGCGGCGATCGCCGCTGCCGTTTTTCCCTTTGTCGAAGCCGGCGACCGCATCGTTTCAGTGCACAATGTCTATAACGACGCCTATCGCCTGTTCGAAAAGATCCTGAGGAAGTTCGGCGTTCAGATCGACTATGTGGACGGCACCGACACCGAAGCTGTTCTTGCGGCCCTGCCGGGCGCAAAGATCGTCTATCTGGAAAGCCCGGCCTCCTTCACCTTCACCGTGCAGGACATTGCCGCGATCGGGGCGGCGGCCCGCCGGCACGGCGTCATTTCGGTCATCGACAATTCGTGGGCAACGCCGCTCTTTCAAAAGCCGGTGGCCCATGGCATCGATCTGGTCGTTCACGCAGCTTCAAAATATCTCGGTGGTCACAGCGATACCGTGGCGGGCCTTATCGCCGGGCCGAAGGATCTGATCGGCCGCATCAATTCCGAGAGCTATCACTATCTTGGTGGCAAGCTCTCGCCGTTCGAGGCCTGGCTGATCCTCAGGGGCATGCGAACCCTGCCGCTGCGGCTGGCCAGGCACATGGAAAACGGCCTCGAACTTGCCGAAAAACTTGACGCGCATCCCCATGTGACGAAGGTGCGCCATCCCGCGTTCCAGCCCCATCCGGGCAATGCGACCTTTACCGGCTATGGCGGGTTGTTTGCCTTCGATGTTGCCGACGACGTCGATGTTCCGGCTTTTGTCAACGCGCTGAACCACATTCGTATCGGGGTGAGCTGGGGCGGGCCGGAATCCCTCGTGGTGCCGGCACTTGCCGCCCTGCAATTGCCGAGGGAGGCGAATTCGTTTCACCGCTTCAATGTCAGCCCGAAAACAATCCGGTTTTCCGCGGGGCTCGAAGATGCCCGCCTGCTCTGGGCTGATCTCGAACAGGCCCTCGGCAAAGCACGGACCGTGTCGAAATCGACGGAGGCTGCTTGACCATGACCCGGATGAAACTCTCCAGCTGCGCGATCCCGGGCACGGCGGCCTACGATCTTGTTTCGGCCCGCAACGGCCAGACTTACCGCGTTTTCGTCCATATTCCGGCCGGCGAGCCTCCCGCGGAGGGCTGGCCCGTGCTCTACCTGACCGACGGCAATGCGGTGATCGGCACGGCCGTCGAAGCCATGAGGGCTCAGGCGGGTTATCCGACAGGAACCAATGTCGCGCCCGGCGTTATTGTCGCCATCGGTTATCCGACCGATGACCCCTACGACCCTCTCCGCAGGTCCTGGGATCTCAGCCCCCTGCCCGGCAAGACCTATCCGCCGTTCTTTGCGGACGGGCCGGATGTGAAGACCGGCGGCGGAGAGGAATTTCTTGGCTTCATCGAAGCGGACGTCAAACCCTTCGTGCATTCCCTCGCCCGGATCGATCCGGCGCGCCAGAGCCTTTTCGGCCACTCCTTTGGCGGGCTATTTGCCCTCTTCGCCTTCTTCACCCGGCCGCATGCGTTCCGGAACTGGATTGCCGCCAGCCCGGCGATCTTCTGGGACGACGGTCTGATCCTCCAGTATCGCGACCGGTTTCTTGCTGCCCTTCCCCAACGCCTCGACACGTTCCTGCATTTCTCCGCCGGCGAATACGAGGGCGACGATCTTGCTCCCTTCCAGCGGCAGGCGGAGGATGCCGGGTCGCGGCTGGAGGAGAAAAAGAAAACCCGCACCATCGGCCATGCCCGCGAACTGTCGGCTGAACTGGCGGCCCTGGAGGAGGTTTCCATCCGCACGCATTACGAGACGTTCGCATATGAAACCCATATGTCCGTGCTTCCGGCCGCGGTCGGCCGTGCCGTTCAGATTGCCTTCGCCGTCAGGCCGCTGGGGTATTTATGTGAAACTTAACTTGACTCTCATATTCAGGATTATACAACTGCGGCGGATGTTTCGAACACATACAATCAGCGGCCACACGTGTTTCCAGCCATGTCCGACCAAGCCTTCCAACTAGACAATGTCAGCCTCGCGATCGACGGCAAGGTCCTGCTCCATCCGCTCGATCTTGGCTTCCGCAAGGGCCGGATCACGGGGCTTCTCGGGCATAACGGTTCGGGCAAATCGACGCTTTTGAAGTTGCTTGCCCGCCAGATGCGGCCGAGCGGCGGGCGTGTCCTGTTCGACGGTGCTCCGCTGGACCGCTTGGCCGACCGTGCTTTCGCGCGCCGGGTCGCCTTCATGCCGCAACAGCCGCCGGATACCGACGAGCTGACGGTGCGCGAACTGGTCGCCCTCGGCCGCTATCCGTGGCACGGGGCGCTCGGCCGATTTACGGATCATGACAGGAAAACGGTCGACCGGGCACTGTCGCGGACCGGCCTTGAGGACTTCTCCAGCCGGGTCGTCAGGACACTCTCCGGCGGTGAGCGCCAGCGGGCCATGGTGGCGATGCTGATCGCGCAGGACAGTGACTTTCTGCTCCTGGACGAACCGATCTCGGCGCTGGACATCGCCAAACAGATCGAGGTGATGACGCTGATCCGCGACTGCGCCGACCAGGACGGCAAGACCGTGATCGTCGTCCTGCATGACGTCAATGTGGCCGCCCGCTTTTGCGACGATGTCGTCGCTCTTGCCGGAGGCCGCCTGATTGCACGCGAACCCTCCGGCGACCTCATGAATCCGGAGCACCTGGAAGCGATCTACGGCATTCCGATGGGCATCTTCAAACATCCGGACACGCAGGCGCCGATCTCCTATGTCGTCTAGGGTGCGGGCTCATAAATGATGACGAAATGGCATGAAAAATGGCGAAACACCGTTAGGAAGGGTGCGCAGAGCGGGCTGTATGCCCGGTCAAGCGCGCTGACGAAGCGGGGTGAAGCCATTTTCATGTCCTTCGGATTTGACCGGATTGCGCCTCCTCTACGTCGCGAAAGGCTTGAAAATGAACCACATTTCCTGCGCTTCCGCTTCTTGAGGACGCGCAATCCGCCTCAAACCATTTCATCCTCATTTATGGGTCCACACCCTAGAGAGCTCAGCCGCCGCGCTTTCACCGCCGGCACCCTGGCGGGAGTGGCCGGTCTCGCGGCGCCGTCGCTGGCGCGCGCCGCTGCCTTCCCGCAGCGCATTGTGTCGCTCGACTACGGCCTGGCGGAAACGCTGATCGAAATCGGCCTGCCGCCGGTCGGTCTCGTCAGTGCCGATGAGTGGGATACCTGGTGCGTTGAGCCGCCGCTGCCTGGTGGTGTGGCCAATATCGGCGCCAATACGGAGGTGAACATGGACCTCCTCGCCCAGTTGAAACCCGATCTCATCGTCTCCACGCCGTTCCTGGAGGGAGTTCGCAGCCAGTTGGAGCGCATAGCGCCGGTGACCAGTTTCGCCATCCACGATGTCGGCGGCTCTCCCTACCCGCACATCCTTGCGGCCACCCGGCGCCTTGGCGAGGTTACCGGCCGGCGGGAGGCGGCGGAGGCGCTGATCGGCCGCTCGAAGGAGATTTTCCGCAAGGCCAGGCGCGACACGGCTTCGCTTCGGGACCATCCGCTGGTCTTCATTTCTTTCCTCGATGCCCGCCATGTCCGCGTGTTTGGCCCCGGCGGAAACTTTCATGACGTGCTCGATCTGCTGGGGCTGCGCAACGGCTGGACGCAGACCACCAACAGCTGGGGCTTTGCCACGATCGGTTATGAAAGACTGCCGTCGGATCCGGGGACGCGGCTCTTTTACGTGGAGCCGGTGCCGCCTGACGTCTTTCCGCGGCTGGAGGGCAGCCCGCTCTGGCAGAGCCTGGCCTTCGTCCGCTCGGGGCGCATCGCGCGCATGGAGACCGTTTTCATGTTCGGTATGCTGCCGGCGATGACCCGATTTGCGCGCCTCCTGGGAGAGATCGGCCACCGTGATGCATGACCGGAAAGGGCTGCCGCCGGCCGCCTGGCTTGTGCTCGGCGCCATGGCCGCAATTCTTGCCATCGCAGTCAACCTCGGTCCCACCGCCGCCGGGCTTGGTTGGGAAGCAGCCTTTACCGCGCCCGATCCCGCCGATCAGACCGCCGTTCTGTTCTATTACAGCCAGCTGCCGCGCCTGGCGATTTCCCTGGTGGCGGGAGCGGCGCTCGGACTTGCCGGCGCTCTTCTGCAACAGGTTCTGCGCAATCCGCTGGCATCGCCGACGACGGTCGGCATTGAGGCGGGCGCCCAGCTTGCCCTTGCCGTTGCGCTTGCCTTCTTTCCGGTTCTGCTTGGCTGGAGCCGGGACGTGGTTACCCTGTCCGGCGGTCTCGCGGCCATGCTTTGCGTCTTTTCGATTGCGTGGCGGTTCGGGTTTTCTCCGCTGGTCGTCATGCTCGCCGGACTGATGATCGGCCTTTATGCAAATGCCTGCGTCACCATCCTTGCGCTGACGCACGACCATTATCTGGAAGGCCTTTTCATCTGGGGCGCCGGATCGCTGGTCCAGCAGGATTGGCGTCCGGTGCTGGCGCTTGTGCCGCGTATTCTCGCCTGTTCGGTTCTTGTCCTATTGCTGATGCGGCCGCTGGAACTTCTGCAGCTTGACGAGGCGGCGAAGGGGCTCGGGGTCCGTATCGCGCTTGTCCGCACGGCCGGTCTCGGCCTTGCCGCCGCCCTGACGGCCTTTGTCGCCAGCACTGTTGGCGTCATCGGGTTTCTGGGGCTGGCAGCCCCGGCAATGGCCCGGCTGCTGGGGGCACGGCGGTTCCACCAGCGGCTCGTGCTGGCACCGGTCACGGGCGCCCTGCTTCTGACCCTCACCGATCAGCTTCTGCAACTTGCGGAAACCTGGACAGGGGTGTTTGTGCCCACCGGAGCCGTCACCGCCGTCCTGGGCGCGCCGCTGCTTCTCGTCCTGGTGCGCCGCCTTCCGGCGGCCGCGTCCTCCCTTGCCGCCAACTCCGTGGCGCCGCTGCACCGGGCAAGATCTCCGGCAAAGCTCCTGGGCGGCATCATCGTCTTGACGGGTGCCGTCGCCGTGTTCTCCGTCCTTCTTGGCCGCAACACCGAGGGCGCTTTGGTGTTCGTACCGCTGCCGGATCTGGAACTGCTGCTTCCCTGGCGCCTGCCGCGCACGCTGGTTGCCATCTCCGGGGGCATCATGCTGGCGATCGCGGGCGTGTTTCTGCAACGCCTCACCGCGAACCCTATCGCAAGCCCGGAAGTGCTCGGCATCAGCTCCGGCGCGGCCTTCGGCGTGCTGGCGGCACTGTTCATCGCCGAAGCGCCCGGCTTTGCCTTCCAGGCGTTCTGCGCGACCGCCGGCGCGCTTGCCGTCTTTGTGGTTCTGATGACGCTGGAACGGCGAAGCGGAGGCAGTGGCGAGCGGCTGCTCTATTCCGGCGTTGCGGTCGGCGCCCTGCTGACAGCGGTTCTCGCCGCCATCATCGCCACCGGTGATCCGCGCGCCCGGCTGCTGCTGCAATGGATGACCGGCTCCACCTATCTGTCGGACTGGCGGACGGCGTGGACGTTAAGCGCGATCGCCGCACTTGCGCTTTGCGCGGCACCGCTCTTCACCCGTTCTCTGACGCTGTTGACCCTCGGTGACGTTTCGGCCCGTGCAACCGGCGTCAACGTCCGCCTGGTACGGCTGTCGATGCTCGTCTTCACCTGCACCCTGACGGCCGTTGCGACCCTGGCCATTGGCCCCCTCAGCTTCGTTGGGTTGATGGCGCCGCATCTGGCCCGCCGCGCCGGGCTCGTCGGCACGCTGCCGCAAATCCTGGGTGCGGCCACGCTCGGCGCGCTGGTCATGACGATTGCCGACTATTTCGGCCGCATCGCCTGGTTCCCGTGGCAACTGCCGGCCGGCATCGTCGCCACCCTGATCGGCGGTCCGGTGCTGGTCATCTTTCTGCTGAAACGGCAGGGCAAGGCGGCTTGAGTATTACTCTGCTACTTGAACGATAACGGAACGGAGAAAGGCCAGCTCGTGCGGCCGGCGCCTGCGGGGATTTGCGGAAAGGGCGCTGCCCGCCGCACGGTGTCGAGGGCCGCCTTGTCGAGTTCGGCATGCCCGGAGCTTTGCACCACGCGAATGCTGCCTACGCTGCCTGAGCTGTTGACGACGAAGGCGACTTCGACGACGCCGGTGATATTCCTGCGCTTGGCACTTGCGGGATAACGCACGGAGCGCCGGAGCTTGCTGGCAACCTTCCCCGGATAATTCGACACGGCTGCGTTCCCGGCTTGCCGGCTGCGGCCCGTGTCCGTGCTTCCGCCTTCCTGCGCGGTTCGCCGGGCGCGACCCTCCTCGCCTTTGCTCGTTTTGGAGTTTTTGACCCGTCTCGGTTCCGGCGCGGTTCGTTTGGGGATGTCTGGCTTCGTGGGCGGAACGCCGACCGCCTCCGCGATGACGGTGTCGACCGGTTTCGCTGCTTCGACCGGCTCGGCCGCCTCTTCGGAGACGAGCGCTTCCGGCGTCAGCGCTTCCACCGTCTCGGCCCTTTGAGGCTCGACGGAAGCGGTCACGGCTTTGGTTTCGGTTGGCGCCGGTTTCACCGGCTCAGCCTGTTCGGCAGGCGCTGCAGCCGTTTCCTGTGATGTCTCCACCGGTATCACCGTCTCCGGCTGAACGGGTTCGGCCGTCTCGGCAACTTCGGTCTCGGCAACAACCTGCCCGGTAGGAGATCCCGCCGTGACGGTGGTGGAGAATGCCTGGCCGAGCGTTGTCGCCGGCGCTGGGCTGCCGCCGGCGATTTCAATGGCGGGCGGTGCCTGGAGCGAAACGGCCGCTCCTCCGTAATGGGCGCCGAGCGACAGAACGCCCGCGATCAGCCAGTGCCGCGTCCGAAAGATCATGACGCCTGCCTCGCGGTGACCACTCTCACGTTCGCTGCCCCGGCCCCATAGAGTCTGTCGACGATCTCGACCAGCTGCCGTGCCGGCAAGGCCCGGTCTGCGGCGACAAGAACCGGCGCGTCGCCACCTTCTTGCGGCCTGCCGGCAAGAAAGACATCCACGCTCACGGGCTTGCCGCGGTAAAGGAGCGAGCCGTCCGCACGAATATACAATGCGTCGGGCGGAGCAACGGGATCGGCGTCGGCCGATGCCGGAAGCGAGACGGCAGGATCGACAGGCGGTGCCAGTTGTCCGGCGACCAGAAAGAAGATCAGCATCAGGAACACGATGTTGATCAGCGAGATCGTGTTCTCGGCCTTTCGCGGCGCGGCGGGGCGTTGAAGCTTCCTCATGGAATTCACCTGGCAATCGAAACTGTGAATCCGTCGATCCGGCGCACGCGCCCGACCGCCTCGACCAGCGTCTGCGTGCTCGCGCCTTCACGGGGAAGGATCAGGGCGCTTGTCGCGCCTTTTTTCGCAAAGCCCGCCAGCACTCGGGCGGCTCCGGCCGGATCGGAGGCGATGCCGTTGATGGTCCAGTTTTCTTCTTCCAGGACAATCAGGACATCGGGCGCGGGCCCTCCGGCGCCGCCCCGTGCCGTGTTGCCGAACTCCACCTCGCCGAACCGGGTGAACGTGGAGCTCAGCATGAAAAACAGCAGCAGCAGGAAGATGATGTCGATCAGCGACGTCATGGACAGGCGCCGCCGCCTGGCCGGACGATAGTCAATGTGCATGGGAGGCTCGTCCGACCACCGGCAGCGGCGACACCGCCGCCATGTCCGTTGTCCCGGAAACATTCGACAATACGGCGACCGTCAGTGTCTCGATCGCAATCCGCTCGTCTTCCGTCCGGGCCTCGAAAAAGGTCAGCACCAGGGAAACCGGCATGGCGACACCAAGTCCGGCCGCCGTGGTCAGAAGGGCCACCCAGATCCCGCCCGCAAGGGCGGACGGGTCGACCGCATTGCCTGCGTTCTGCAGTTCCTGAAAGGCGGTAATCATGCCCAGCACGGTGCCGAACAGACCAAGCAGCGGAGCCACCTGGGAAACGGCGTCGAGCAGACGGAAACCCGATTGCAGCCGGTGGAGCCGCAGCGTTGCGATGCGCTGGACCTCGTCCTCGATCTCGTTCCTGGCGATTTCCTCGCGCGACAGGTGCATGGCCGTCACGGCCGCTTCCTCGGCGGCGCTCACCGGGTGTGCCAGGAAGTGAACGGCATCCTGGCGCCGGCCGGATTTCCACAGCGCCACGGCCCGTTCGGCACTCCCGGTGCGCCCGACCCTTTCCCGCGCGAACTGGTAGAGTTTCAACAGCGTGACGGCAAGCGCGACGATGGACAGAACGGCAATCAATGCGACAACCGGCCCGCCAAGTTCAAGCAGTCCCGTGACCGGTTGAAGCAACTCCAGAAACGGCATGGCAGCCTCCTATTTGCTGAACGGGATCTCTGCCCGGCTCTCGGTTTTCAGCGCGGCGGAACACAGCGCCTCCTGGCGGCTTTCACCGCCGCAACCGGCCGCTCCGTTGACGAGGATCGACCCGAGAGCCTCGCAGTTGATACCGCCGAGGGCGAACTGGCGAACGACCGTCTTTTCCGCCGGCAGGGAGCCGAAGTCGAAGACGGTCATCCTGTCGACCAAGCCGTCCTTGTCGAACAGGACGAACTCGAACGCCGCCTTTGAAAGCGCTTCAGCCGTGCGATTGGCGGCAACGAAGGTCAGGGTACAGCCGTTGTCCGAAGCGGCGGTGCGGTTGAGCTGCAGGTTGACGGCGGGCTCCGGCTCCGCCGCCTGCGGCGATCCACTGCCGAACAAGGCCGTCCCGGCCAGAATGCCGATCCTCCACATGTTCTTTGTCATCGTTCCCACCATCGATTTCTGTTCATCGTCCCAGGGCGAGGTCTCGCGTCCAGGTTGCCGTTTCCCAGATGGTGCGATACGAAAGCTGAGTATAAGAGTCAAGTTATTTTGAGGCGATCGCGTCACGTTCGTGACGCATGGGCGGCACGCCGACATAGGTCTCGGCGCGCGGATCTGTCGGCGGGATTGCAAGGCAAGGAGACTGGCGGGAGCTGTGTTCCCGCCGCGCAGAAGCCCGTCAGGAGACTTCCGGAGCCGTGACGCCGAGACGCCCGGCAAGGGCCTCTTCGCTGATCGGTTTGGAAAACTTGGCGAACCGGTCGCGGAACCGTCCTGCGACCGGATCTTTCGCCGGCAAATGGCCGGAAACGGCGATGACCATGCAGTGCGGATAGGATTCAAAGGCCTCCTGCACCAGCGTCCAGCCGGAATGGCCGTCATCGAGCTGCAGGTCGGTCACAAAGGCATCGAGAGACTGATCGCGCCGGAGGCGGGCCTGGGCTTCGCGGAACGTATGGGCCGTGGCCACTTCAAAGCCGAGTTTTTCCAGCAGGTCGCTGATCGCCTTTGCCGACTTGGGATCGTCATCGACAACAAGTGCGTGTCCCCGCGAGGACACCAGGTGCGAGGTTTCCCGGATCCCGTCGCAGGCCGGGAATGTCAGGGTAACGCGGGTACCCCGGCTCGGTTGGGAGGCGATGTGGATCGTGCCGCCGGACTGGTGCACGAAGCCGTGGACCATCGACAGTCCGAGGCCGGTGCCCTCGCCGTCCGCGCGGGCGGTGAAAAAGGGCTCCGCGGCCTGGCGTAGTGTGTCCGCATCCATGCCGCAGCCATTGTCCTGGACGGAAAGTGCGATCATTCCGTCCTTCTGCCGGCTCACGCTGATCTCGATATGGCCATCGCCCGTGATCGCCTGGCCGGCGTTGACGCACAGGTTCAGGATCGCGCTTTCCAGCTGCCCAGGATCGATGCGGGCATGCATCGGGCCGTCGTCGCACTTGATGGTGAGGCATACGGTTTCCGGCAAAGCCATGGAAAGAAGATCTTCCATTCCCTCCACGATGCCCGCAATATCCGTTTCCTGCGGCGCCAGATGCTGCTTGCGCGCGAAGGCCAGCAGCCTCTCGATGAGCGAGACCCCCAGTTCCACGGCGTCATTGATGCGCGCGCGCATGGCAGAGCCCCGCGGCGACAATTCATCCTCGAGCATGTGCAGGTTGCCGGAGATCGTGGATAGAATGTTGCCGAAGTCGTGCGCGACTTCGCCCGTCACCTTGCCGAGGCTCTCCACGCGCCGGATTTCTTCCAGCCGCTCATCGATGCGCTTGCGTTCCGTCGTTTCGGAGAACAGCCACACCGAGCCGCCGTCCGGCAGGGCCGACTGGCGCACCTCCAGCACGCGGCCGGTCGGATCCATGTATTCGCCGAAGCCGGCCCGGTCGTCCTCGTTTGCCCGGCGCTCGAAAGGCGAGAGCTCGATCAGCTGCGGCAGCGTCAGGCGCCCGTCCCGCCGGGGCGGCTCCAGGCGCAGCAGTTCGCGAACCCGCCCGTTTTCGGCAATGATCTGGCCTGTGGGCGACAGGACGGCGACCCCGTCGCTGATGTTCTGGAAGACGGTTATGAACAGCTCGTTGCGCCGCCAGATCTCCTTGGTCTTGCGGTTGAGGCGCAGCGCATTGGCGCGGAAGGTGCGGAAAGCCTCCGACAGCTGGCCGATTTCGTCGGAAGAGGCAGGTTTTTTCGGCAGGCGCGCCTTCAGGTCTCCGGCGGCAAGACGCCTCATGACCGCGGTGATCCTGTGTAGATTGCCGACGACGTAACGGGAGACGAACAGCGCGGAGCCCGCGGCCACGATCATGCTGATCACCGTGAGGGCGACGATGACGTATTTGGCGAATGTGAGGCTGGTGGCCGTCTTGTCGCGGGAAACCTGCAGTCTGAGCTTGGCGTCGGCCACCTTCGCAACGGCATAGGTGTTTACCCGGCCGACTTCCGTGCGGATGCGGAACAGGGCGTTTTCCGCATCCAGCGTCGAGGCCAGCTCGGAAAACCGCAGCGAAAAGAGATCGCCCCGCTGCCGGACCGCCTGTTCGACGTCCGTGAGCGCCGCGGCCAGGTCTTCCGATGGGCTGGCACCGATCTCCTGCCTGATGCGGCGATACTGGCCCTGATGTTCGCCGATCTTGATCAGCTCCTCGGTGCGCAGCGCTCCGATGGCGGCCATGACCAGCTGCTGCAGGGAAGACCAGCCCTGCCGCATCCCGGGCGGCTGGTCCGGCAACTGCGTCAGCCGGCGGAAGCGCCTTTGCAGGCGTTCCAGGTCCCGATCGATCAACGACAGGGTCGTGGCATATTCCGTCTGAGGGGCCATGACCCGGACCAGATCGGTGATCGCCGCGCGGATGCGGCCAAGCGAGTTCGCCAGGGCGGGATCACCTGCACCAAGGCTTTCGATATATTCAAGGGTTTCGAGAATCTCCTCCGCCTCGCTTTCCAGCTGGAAACTCGGGCTGAGGGTCATCAGGAACGGTGCCGAGGCCGCCAGTTTCGACGCGCCGCGGGACAGCTCGAGCGCGTTGGAGACTTCGCTCAGCGTCTGATCGTGAAAGGTCCCGAGCCGCTCCTCCGCACTGTTCAGCGTATAGAGCGCGATCGCCCCGATCACCATGATGACGATGAGCAGCAGTCCGATCGCCAAAAGCAGCAGGAACCGGATGCTCGGTTGCCGGAATTGCGCGGCTGTCATGATCCGCCCGCCTGCAGCATGAAGATGTAACCCTGAGCCCTGCGGGTCTGCAGATGGACAGGCTTGGACGGCACGTTTTCGATCTTCCGGCGCAGCCTCAGGATCAGAACGTCGATCGTCCGGTCCACGTAGCGCTGCATGTCGCTGCCGATTTCCCGCATCAGCTCCGTGCGGGGTATGATCCGGTCGGGATTCTTCACGAAATATTCCAGGAGAATATATTCGGCGTTGGTCAGCGGGATCTCGTCCCCGTGCCGGTCCAGAAGTTCCCGGCGCTTGAGGTTCACCCTCTTGTCGCCAAACGCGATTTCCTCATCGTTGCCGGACCCCGATGCCGCCGCGAAGCCGTGCCCGTAGCGGCGCAGGACCGCCCGGATACGGGCGACAAGTTCACGCGGGTTGAACGGCTTCATCAGGTAATCGTCGGCGCCTGTTTCCAGCCCGATGATCTTGTCGATCTCATCGCCGACGCCCGTCAGCATGACGATCGGAAGCGCGGAGCGTTCGCGAATGTGGATCGCCAGCGACAGGCCGGACTCGGCTTTCAGGCGCAGATCGATCAGCGCCAGGTCATAGGCTTCCGGAGAGTTGCCCGCCTTGAAGCTCGCGCCATCGGCAAAGGCCACCGGGCTGAAACCGCTGGCCTCCATGAGGGCGGTGAGCGTCGCACGCACATCGGCATCGTCATCGATGATGGCGATTACAGGTCTTGTTGCGCTGGCGTCCATGGCATCGCTCTTCTGCAATTCCTTCAGCTGTCTAGCATGATGCTCCGGGGAAGAGGCCAGAATCTCGTTACAAAAGTTTCACACCCGGATCGGGTGGCTGTAACACTGTTAACAGAAATGGCCCGTCATTGCGGTTCTGTTAACACTTCGCGGCTCGTCTTGCTCCCGCCCGCGCCGCTACTCTGCCGGGGATCTTTAAATGTGCCATTGCTGATTACTGCAAGGTCAGATCGATTCAAATGGGAGGAAAACATGAAAACCCTGTTGGCCCTGCTCGGGTCTGCGGCCCTCGTGGCCGGATTTACAGTCTCCGGTGCAAATGCTCAGGAGTGCCCCAACCAGGGCGCGCTCGACGCCATCTACTGCGATGCTGACGGAGACCTTGTGGCCGACACGCCGTCGGACCCGGCCAAGCTGAGCAATCCCGATACGCTGGTCTTTGCCTATACACCGGTGGAAGATCCGGCCGTATACGCCGATATCTGGGCGCCGTTCATCGAACACCTGGAAAAGGTCACCGGCAAGGACGTCCAGTTCTTTGCCGTGCAGTCGAACTCCGCCGAAGTTGAAGCCATGCGCTCCGGCCGCCTTCATATTGCCGGCTTCTCCACCGGCCCGACACCGTTCGCGGTGAACCTCGCCGGCGCCGTTCCCTTTGCGATCATGGGCAGCGACGACGGCCGCTTCGGGTACCGCCTGCAGCTCTTTGCCCGGGCCGATTCCGACATCAAGGAACCGGCCGATATCGCCGGAAAGCGGGTCGCGCATACATCGCCGACATCGAATTCGGGCAACCAGGCACCGCGCGCATTGTTCCCGGATCTCGGCGTCGTGCCGGGCGAGGACTACGAAGTCATCTATTCCGGCTCGCACGACCAGTCCATGCTCGGTGTTGTGGCCGGTGACTACGATGCCGCTCCGGTGGCGTCCGAAGTGGTTGAACGCATGGCCGAACGCGGCCTCTACGATCCGGCGGACGTGCGCCTGATCTGGGAGAGCGATCCCTTCCCCACCACGTCCTTCAACTATGCTCACGACCTCGACCCGGCGCTGGTCGAGAAAGTCAAGGAAGCTTTCTTCAGCTTTGATTTCGAGGGCAACAAGCTCGGCGAGGAATTCGAAGGAGTGAGCAAGTTCATTCCCATCACCTACAAGGACCAGTGGGCGGTTATCCGGCAGATCCAGGCCAGCAACGGCGTCGAATACACGCCGCAGGGCCTTAACAAGTAAGGCTTCCGGTATCCACGGCCCGCTGTCTCGCACGACGAGCAGCGGGCCGCTCCAATGGAGAAAAGCATGCTTACAATATCGGGTCTCGTAAAAAAATACGGGGCGGGAGATCCTGTGCTCAAGAACCTGGATCTGGAAGTCGAAGGCGAGCAGATCCTGTCGGTCATCGGGTCTTCCGGTGCGGGCAAGAGCACGTTGCTGCGCTGCATAAATCGGCTCGTCGAACCGACATCCGGTACGATCACTCTGAACGGAACGGACTACACCCGCCTCGGCAAACGGGACCTGCGTGTCGCCAGACGCCGCATCGGCATGGTGTTCCAGAGCTTCAATCTGGTGGACCGCCTGACCGTGATGGAAAACATCCAGTGCGGGCGGCTCGGCTATATCTCCACCTGGGCGGCTCTGACCCGCCGCTATCCCAAGGAAGACATCAGGCGCGCATTCGACCTGATGGAACGCGTCGGCATCGCGCATTATGCCGACAAGCGCGCGGACGAGCTTTCGGGCGGGGAACGCCAGCGTGTCGGTGTGATCCGGGCGCTGATGCAGGATCCCGAAATCCTCCTGGCGGACGAACCGACCGCGTCGCTGGATCCCAAGACATCGGAGCAGATCATGATGCTCCTGCGCGATCTGGCAAGTGAACTCAAGCTCCCGGTCATCATCAATATTCACAACGTGAACGAGGCGAAGGAATTCAGCGACAGGATTGTCGGCATGCGCTACGGGCGGATCATTTTCGACGACTTGCCGACGGCCCTGACCGAGGACGCCATGCATGAGATCTACGCAGGCATCCCGCTCGCCGACCGGCAGGCCGAAGGTGCCGCGGCATGAGCGCGGCCCCGGATCATTGGCGCAAGCAGCCGTTCATAGCCAATCCCGTTCTGCGCTACGGCCTTTATGCCGCCGCGCTCGTCTATCTCTTGACGACCGTGGCAACGCTGCCGATCGACTGGGAGCGAATGGCGCAAGGCGTGGTACGGGCGGGCAGGATCTTCGGCGGAGCATTTCCGCCCAGTTTCGAGCGCAGCGGCCTGCTGATCGACGGCTTCATGGAAAGCCTCAAGATCGCGATTCTTTCAACGGTCGGCGGGCTCCTGCTGTCGGTCCCCATCGCCTTCATGGCGGCACGCAACATCGCACCGCTGCCGATCTACTACCTGGGACGCGCGACAATCATCCTGGCGCGCAGCTTCCATCCGGTCATCGTCGCCATCATCTTCGTGAAGGCTGTCGGCTTCGGTCCCTTCGCCGGGGTATTGACCCTGATCGTCTATTCGGTCGGCTTCGTTGCAAAACTTCTGGCCGAGCGCATCGAGGAGATCGATCCGGGACCGGTGGAGGCGATGAAGGCAGCCGGCGCATCCTTTCTTCCCACGCTGTTCTACGCCGTCTTCCCCCAGATCATGCAGCGCCAGATCGGCCTGGGCATATATCAGCTCGACAGCAATCTCAGGGCATCCGCAGTAGTCGGTATCGTGGGAGCCGGCGGCATCGGTTCCACGCTGGCGAATGCGTTCGGCCGGTATGACTATGATTTCGCGCTCGCCATCACGATGGTCATTGTCGGGGTCATCCTGATTTCCGAGGCTATCAGCGGCACCATCAGAAAGCGGATCGCATAATGGAACAGCTACATATGCGGGAATGGTCGCGCTTTACCCCGCAACAGCGCATTCAACGCTATGTCGGTCTTGCGCTCGCCGCCCTCGTCGTGTCCTGGGCTCTGGGCAGCATCAACATCATCTGGGCATGGGTATGGGATGCGCCCAACCAGATGGGCGATCTTTTCAGCCGCATGGTACCGCCCGATCCGGCCAATCTCGAAGCGATCGCCAAGGCCATGTGGGAAACCGTGAACCTTGCGACGATCGCGACGGCGCTCGCCGTCGTGCTGTCGCTTCCGGTGGCCTATATAGCGGCCCAGAACACGACGCCGAACATCGTAACCCTTTGGATCGGCCGGTTCATCCTGGTATCGTCGCGTTCCGTCAACACGATCATCTGGGCCCTGCTTTTCGTGGCCATCTTCGGCCCTGGCGTCATCGCCGGCATCGTCGCGATCATGTTCCGCTCGATCGGCTTTCTCGGCAAGTTGCTCGGCGAGGCGATCGAGGAAATCGATCCCAGGCCGGTCGAGGCTCTGCAGGCCTGCGGAGCGTCTCACTTCAAGGTCGTGCTTTACGCCATCATACCGCAGGTGATGCCGACATTCTTCGCCGTCAGCATCCTGCGGTGGGACATCAACCTTCGGGAATCGACCGTGCTCGGCCTGGTCGGTGCGGGTGGTATCGGCGTTATCCTGCAGGGCGCCATCGACACCTTCAACTGGCAGGAAGTGTCGACGATCCTGATCGCCATCATCGCGCTCGTCATCACCGGTGAAATCATCGCCTCGCGTCTGCGCAGCCGGATAATCTGACGCTTTCCTCCCTCGCGCCCGCGGCGAGGGAACGGCATCCTCATGGTGGACGTTCCGTCACTGCCTGTCCGGAAGTGACTGCCGGACCGGGTTCCAACCACGCGAGGACGATCGGAGGTGCGGGTGAGCAAGTTCGAGATAGACGCTCTGTGGCAACTGGAAGAGACCTTCTGGCTGCAGGGAGAGAAAGCCTTCGCCGAACATATGGCCGACGGATGCATGATGGTGTTCCCCGAGCCGGTCGGGCTCATGGTGGGCAATGCCATCATCGACAGCCTTGCGGGCGCGCCGCGCTGGCTGTCGGTTCAGATGCGTGATCGCGTGATCCGGCAGTTCGTTGGAGACAGCGTGTGTCTGGCATACCGGGCGCGCGGAGAGCGCGGCGGCAACACCGGGCCCTACCACGCGCTGTGTGCGTCGACTTATGTCCTGATCGACGGAAAATGGCGCCTGGCAATGCACCAGCACACACCGGTCTGAGGACGTTCAACGCCTTGAGACCTGAAACGCCATTTTCCAGTTCAGGACGAGGCGACAATGGCCGACCGCGCCTATCCCCGGCCGACAAACGGCATTTGCGTTGCCATGACGGTCATCGTCAGAACATTGGCGTCGAGCGGAAGTCCGGCCATGTAGACGACGGCGCGCGCAATATGCGCCGGATCGATCGTCGGCTCGCTGGCCATCTCGCCGTTCGCCTGCAGCACGCCGCCGCTCATCTTGGCGGTCATGTCGCTCGCCGCGTTGCCGATGTCGATCTGGCCGCAGGCAATGTCGAACGGCCGCCCGTCAAGGGCCGACGATTTCGTCAGGCCGGAGATGGCGTGCTTTGTCGCGGTGTAAGGGGCCGAATTCGGCCGTGGCGTCGTTGCCGAAATCGAACCGTTATTGATGATCCGTCCCCCGCGCGGATCCTGGGCCTTCATCAGCCTGAACGCCTGCTGGGTGCACAGGAACGCGCCGGTCAGGTTCGCCGCGACGACCCTGTTCCATTCCTCGAAGCTGATATCTTCCAGCGGGACCGAGGAATTGGATATACCGGCATTGTTGACGAGAAGGTCGAGGCGGCCGAATGTCCGCTCTATTTCGTCGAACAGCGCGCGCACCGATTGAGGATCGCCGACATCGGCGGCAATCCCGGTCATCTCGCCGCCGGTCTCCGTTGCGAGTTCGGCGGCCGTCGCGGTCAGCACATCCTTGCGGCGGCCGGCAATGACCACACGCCAGCCTTCGGCGCACAGGGCCCGGGACATGGCCTTGCCGACCCCGGTGCCGCCGCCGGTTACCAGCGCGATCCTGCCTTTCACGTCGAAACCGTCATTCGTCATGGGTGTTTGCCTTCCAGTTCGTCTTCAAGGTGGATGCGGATGATGTCGTCAAAGCTGGTTTCGGCCCGGAAGCCGAGTTCGGTCGCCCGCCGCGCGTCGAAATCGGTCGCCCAGCCTGTGACGATCTTCTCGATGGCCGGGTCCGGTTCGCGGCGGATGAGGCTTACCGCCTTGTCTCCGGCCACACGGCGCAGGGCCTCTATCTCCTCACCGACAAGCGCCGACAGGCCCGGCATGGTGAGATTGCGGCGCGGGCCGATGCGCGCCGTGTCGAGGCGCGCCGCATGGACGAAGAAGCCGACGGCGGCCCGCGGGCTTGCGAACCAGTGGCGCACGCTCTCATCGACCGGCAGGACGGCTTCCTGGCCGACGAGCGGTTCGCGCAGGATGTTGGAGAAGAAGCCGGAGGCGGCCTTGTTGGGCTTGCCGGGCCGGATGCAGACCGTCGGCAACCGGATGCCTATCCCGTCGAAAATTCCCTTGCGCGTGTAATCTGCAAGCAGGAGTTCGGTGATCGCCTTCTGCGTGCCGTAGCTGGTCAGCGGCGTGGTGAAGAACTCGTCGCCGATCTTTTCGGGAAAGGGCTGACCGAACACGGCAATGGACGAGGCGAATATGACGCGCGGAAAATACGGCTCGCGCATGTTCTCGTGACGAATGGCCTCGAACAGCGCCCGGCTGCCGTCGAGATTGACGGCGTAGCCCTTGTCGAAATCAACTTCCGCTTCGCCGGAGACGATTGCCGCAAGGTGAAAGATCACATCCGGCCGGCCGGCAATCAGCTTTTCCGGTTCGCCGGGCTCGGCAAGATCCATGGTCAGAACCGTTGCCACATCCTGCAGGGCCGGTGGCACGGGAGATTCAATCGCATCGGCAAGCGTCAGCCGGCTGACCTCGAAGCCGAACACGGCCTGGTCCGCCGCCAGTTGTTCCACCAGCTTCCGGCCCACCATCCCGGCGGCGCCAATCACGAGTACATGCATTTCCGGCGATCCTCCCTTGCGATTTGCTTCGGGCCGACGCGTCGGACCCGGGTCAGGCGTGCTCCTTGCGGATCATGTCCGCCGCCTTTTCCGCAATCATTACCACGGGAGACGCCGTATTGCCCGAAACGATCTTCGGCATGATCGACGCGTCGATCACCCGGAGGCGCTCCAGTCCCCGGACCTTGAGCTGCGGATCAACGACCGCTTCGGCGTCGGCGCCCATGCGGCACGTGCCGACCGGGTGGAAAATAGTGGTAGCGATGTCGCCGACCTTCTGCAGAAGATCCTCGTCGCTGTCGAACCCGGGACCGGGGAGGATTTCCTCCGGCCGGTAGGGCGCGAGGGCTTTCGCGGTCATGATCCGCCGGGCCTGGCGGACGGATTTCAGCGCCACGTCCCTGTCCTTTTCCGCCGAAAGGTAATTCAGGCGGATCTCCGGCTGCAGGGCGTTGTCCCGGCTCTGGACATGCGTCGAGCCGACGCTTTCAGGGCGCAGGTTGCAGACCGAGACCGTGATCGCCGGGAAGGAATGCAGGGGATCGCCGAGCTTGTCGGTGGACAGCGGCTGGACGTGGTATTCCAGATCCGGTGTCTCCAGGGACGGATCGGACCGGGTGAACATGCCGAACTGGCTCGGCGCCATGGACATCGGCCCGGACCGTGTCAGGGCGTATTGAAGCCCGATCATGGCCTTGCCGATCGGGCTGTTGGCCATGGTGTTGAGGGTCCTGGTGTTGTGGACCTTGTAGACCGTGCGGATCTGCAGGTGATCCTGCAGGTTTTCCCCGACACCGGCGCTTTCATGGCGAACCGCGATGCCGCGGTCGGCCAGGACCGCGCCATCGCCGATGCCCGATAGCTCCAGCACCTTGGGGGAATTGATCGCACCAGCGGCCAGCAGCACCTCTCGTTGCGCGCGGGCGGTCATCTCCTGCCCCTTGTGCGTGAACGCAACCCCGGCGGCACGCTTGCCGTCCAGGAGGATGCTCTTCGTTTCCGCCTGCGTGATCAGCCGCAGGTTCGCCCGTTTCAGCGCCGGCCGCAGGAAGCCCTTGGCCGTGTTCCAGCGCACGCCGCCGGACTGATTGACCTCGAAGAAGCCGCTGCCTTCATTGTTGCCGTCATTGAAATCATCGCGCGGCTCGATGCCGAACTCCCGGGCACCTTCCTGGACGGCACGCAGGATATCCCACTTGAGCCGCTGCCTGGACACCTTCCATTCGCCGCCGCTGCCGTGAAGCGGCGTGCTGCCGGCGTGGTGGTCTTCAGACTTCAGGAAATAGGGAAGCACATCCTCCCAGGACCAGCCGACATTGCCGAGCTGGCGCCAGTGATCGTAATCGGCCGCCTGCCCGCGCATGTAGATCATGCCGTTGACCGAGCTGCAGCCGCCCAGAAGCTTGCCGCGCGGATAGACGAGGCTGCGGCCGTTGAGCCCCGGCTCGTTCGCGGTCTTCATCATCCAGTCGGTGCGCGGATTGCCGATGCAATAGAGATAGCCGACGGGAATATGGACCCAGCGATAATTGTCCGAGCCACCGGCTTCCAGCAGCAGCACGCGGACGGACGGATCTTCCGACAGACGGTTGGCAAGCACGCAGCCAGCCGTTCCCGCGCCGATGATGATGTAGTCGTAAGTCCCATCCAGAGAGTTCGGCCGGCCCATCCTGTACCCTACCCCGTTCATTGGCCACGTCTTTGCCGTGCGTGGCTCGTTGTCTTATTATCATTCGCCCCGGAGGTTCAATCGATTCCGGCCGAACCTCAACCGCTTTGACTAGAAGCCGCTTCGTTCGTCTCCGCCCAGAAGGACTTCATGGCGTCGGCAAGCTTGAGGTATGTGCGGTAGCGGCGGTCGTAGTGCTCCTTCATCGACGCATCCGGCAGGTATTCGTGCCGGGCTCTGGTCATCGCTGTCACGCCGTCCTCGTAAACTGCGAATAGTCCGGCCCCGACGGCTGCTCCGATCGCGGCTCCAAGCGCACCGGTTTCACGGGCCTCCGCAACGCGGATCGGAACACCCAGGCAGTCTGCGAACATCTGCGGCCAAACCGGGCTGCGGGAGCCTCCTCCGGCGAGAACCGCGTGTTCGAAGGATACGCCCGAGTTCATCAGGACGTCGATGTGGCGGCGATGCTCGAAGAGAACGCCTTCGAAAAGCGCCCGCAACAGATGCCCCTCCGAATGCCATCCCGCCAGGCCATAAAAGCCTGCGCGGAAGCCCGCGCCCTGTCCGGACCCGTAAAGAAAGGGATGAAAGAACGGATCGTCCGCCGCCGGTGTGATTTCGGCGATACGGACATTGCAATAGCCGAACGGATCATCGTGATGCGACCCGCGCTCGACCAGTTCGCGCACGTACCATTCCAGGTTCGCGGCGGAGGTTGCGCTGGATTCGATGTTGACGAAGCGGCCCGGCGCGAAACCGGATGCCATGAAGACCTTGCGGTTGTTGACGGGTTCGGTGGAGAAGACCTGATTGATGCTCCAGGTTCCCGCGATGATCGATGCCTCCCCGGAGCGGACCACCCCCGAGCCGAGGGCGCTGGCGATCACGTCGAAATAACCGCCGATGACGGGCGTGCCCTGCACGAGGCCGGTCAAAGCCGCCGCTTCGGCCGAAACGTGTCCGGCGATGTTCGAGGGGTGGATCAGGCGGGGAAGAAGGCCCTTGGCATCACCGAGACCGTAGAGCGACAGCAGGTCGTCGTCATAGACGCATTCCGGCATGCGGGTGAAGCCGCAGCCGGACATGTCGGAGATCTCGCTGACCCTCTCGCCTGTCAGTTTGAAGGTGATGAAGTCCTTGCAGAGCAGGACCGTCCCGGCCCGTTCGTAAAGATCGGGGCGGTGCCGTTTGATCCAGGCAAGCAGGACCGGCGTCTGCGACGGCCAGGGTTCCTGGCGGCAGAGCCGGTAAAATGCCTCGCCATTGGCTTCCTTCAGTTCTTCGGCCAGGGCGGCGGCGCGCGTGTCGAGCGACTGAATGCCGATCAGCGGAGCGTCTTCACGGTCGAGCAGATAGAGCCCGTTGCCGTGGCCGGCGCAGCCGATGGCGGCGATCCGCGAGGGGTCGATGGCGGCCTCTTCGACGCACCGGCGGATGGCCAGCTTGGCGTTTTCCCAGAGTTCGGAGAGATCCCGTTCCACGCAGCCCGGGCGGGGCGTCGAAGACTGGCCGTCCAGCGCATGCATGGCGACCTGCCGTCCTTCCAGATCGAAAAGCACCGCCTTGATCACGGTGTTGCCGGCATCCAGCCCCAGAAGATAGGTCATTCCGTCAGCCACGATTGTAGATGTCCCAGGCTTCATCTCCGTCGGCGCCGTTGTGGATCATGGCCATGAGCGCCGCGACGACCGCTTTCGGATTGTCATGCTGATAGATGTTGCGGCCATAGACCATCCCCCTGGCACCTTGCGCCATGAGCGCTGCAGACTTCTTCAGGACGGTTTTCAGGTCTTCCTTGCCGCCGCCGCGTACGAGAACCGGGACGCGTGCCGCTTCCACCACCCGGTGGAAATCGTCGGCATTTTCGGTCGGATCCGCCTTGATGATATCCGCCCCCATCTCGCTTGCAAGCCGGACGAGCGTCACGATCTTTTCCGCGTTGCCGTCGACCTGATAGCCGCCGCGCACTTCGTTCGGCAGCATGACCAGCGGTTCGATCATCAGCGGCATGCCGTATTTGTGACAGGCAGCCCGGACGCGGGAGATGTTTTCGACGCACTGGCGGAACAGTTCCGGTTCGTCCGGCAGCATGAATAGGTTCACGACGACACAGGCCGCATCCATTTCCAGCGCGCCGATGATCGGCTCGTCCGCATTCTGCAACAAGGACCACATGACCTTGTGGCGCTGGTCATTATAAGGGTTGCCCATGTCGATGCGCATGACCAGCGCCGGCTTGTCCTTTTCCGGCCGCGACTGCAGAAGGTCCGCCTGGCCGTAGGCCATCTGGATCGCGTCCGGTTTCGCACCGATCAGGGTGTCGACGACGCCGGCCATGTCTTCCAGCCCGACCATGAAGCTGGGCTCGTTGCACACGCCATGATCGATCGCGACGTCGAGACAGCCGCCATTGGTGAACATGCGGTTCATGCGGGCTTTCGTGCTCACACGCATAGTTTGCTCCTGTTGAGGTTGCGGCTTTCCAGCATCTGGCCGGTCACACCGTGATAGGCTTCAAGTTCGTCGATGAGCGCGCTGCGCTGCCTGTCGGCGTCCTGCGCGGACAGGCCAAGTTCCTTGCACAGCAGCGCGGTCAGGCCGTCGATGAGGTCCCGCGAAAGCCGCCCGTCGATGGCAAAGGAGGTTCGCCGCAGGACGAGATCGGAGAGCGTTTCGACGAATTCATGCCGGATGAGATAGGCCGCTTCGGCAAAGGTGAGCGGCAGGGCCTCGTCGATCAGCTGGTCGTCGTCGCGCAGCTGGCAAAACCGGAGAACGTTCCGTGCGTTCGTGCCGTAGACGGCCGCGAGATAGGCAGACCGCTCCGCAGTGGCGCCGAACGTGGAAACGAGCTCTTTCTCCAGAGCGCCCTTCTCCCGCGGATAGTCCTTGCCGCCACCGATGGGTAAGGCCAGCGTCGCCGTCTTCCGCCGGACGTTCAGCTCCTTGAGAATTTCATCGGCCGCCTGCTCGGCGAAGGCGC
Organism: Roseibium salinum; assembly: GCF_026240905.1. Lineage (NCBI taxonomy): Bacteria > Pseudomonadati > Pseudomonadota > Alphaproteobacteria > Hyphomicrobiales > Stappiaceae > Roseibium > Roseibium salinum. The sequence continues at coordinate 172,328 of NZ_JAPEVI010000002.1, read as the reverse complement.
GGAAGGTGGTCCATTTGCCGCCGATCATGCAGAGCTGCGGGACAGTGCCTTCGATGCGTCTGGTGAAATGTCCGCGCGAGATGCGGCCGGTAAAGTCATGGTCGCTCTTGGGCAGAGGCCGGATTCCGGCGTAACTGAAGACCACATCCGAGGAAGCTATTTCGATCCCGGGGAAGACCAGCTGCAGGGATCCCAGAATGTAGTCCTGCTCTTCCGGCGTGCAACTCACCCTCTTTGCCGATTTCACGCGGATATCGGTCGACCCGGCCAATACCTTGCCGAGATAGGGAAAGACGATGCAGACTCGGCCATCGGAATTCTCGAAATAGACCATATGCCCGGCGAGCTCGGCTTGCAGCTCCGGATTGTCGATGATGAGGTGCGAGCCCTTCGTGCCGGACACCAGCGGTTCCTGCCCCGTCTTGCCGCTGATCTGGGAGATGGTGTCGTCCAGCCAGGCCCCGGTCGCGTTGACGATCATCCGGGCGCTGACGGGCAAGGTCTCGTTGGTGAGTGCGTTCCTCACGGTGAACCCGTCTCCGGCCGGGCGAATTTCCGCGTAGTTGAGCGCGACGCACTGCGCTGCCTCCCGCGCGACATCTGTCAGAAGTTCGATCCCGAGCCGTTCCGGATGGCTAATCCAGGCATCGTGATAGGTTGCCGAGAATTTCAGGCCCGGCATCAGTTCGGGCCATTTGGCCCGCGTCGCCGATTTGCTGCGGAAGGTGTGCACCGGAAGAAGCCGGCTCGTGCGGGTGACCCAGTCGTAGAGCGAAAGGCCGATCTTGATCGGGATTGCACCCCGGCTCGACGGTTTTCCCGAAATACCAAAGAAGCTTGCCGCGGAATTCATGAGGCCGGAGAAGATCGAATTGATCGGGATGACCGTCGGCAGGGGATGCACGAGATGGGATGCATTTTTCAGCAGGGCATCGCGTTCCCGCAAGGATTCCCGGACCAGGTTGAACTCGCCGTTTTCAAGGTAACGCAGTCCCCCATGGATCATGCGCGAGGGCGCCGCGCTGCAGCCGGAACAGAAATCGCCGCGTTCGACAATCAGGACGCGAAGCTCCTGAAGCGCCAATTCCCGGTAGACGCCGACCCCGTTGATGCCGCCGCCGACCACGATGACGTCGAAAGCGCCGTCGCCGCGGATGCTGTCCCAGTTTTTCTGCCGTTGATCGGACATGGCTTTCCCGTTCGCCGAACTGGAGTCCGGCGTCCTTTCAATCAAGATTTGGCCGCGGATTAAGCGGCGAGCTGGGTCAGATGGGTTTCGGCGGCTTTGCTGATGGTTTGCAGGTCGGATGATGACAGGCGGATACGGCCGGCCTGGGCATTCTCAACGCCCTGTTCGGGCGTGCGGGCGCCGCACAAGGAGAAGGTGATCCCCGGCTGCTGGAGCGTCCAGGCAATGACCACCTGGGCCTTCGTCGCGCCGTGTGTTTCGGCAACGGGCGCGATCGCCTCCATGAGGCGCGCCACCTTCTGCCGGTTCTCCTGCGAAAATCGTGGATTGTCCTTGCGCTGGTCATCGCCGCTGAAAACACGCTCCGGCCCGATCTTGCCCGTCAGCAGGCCGAGCGCCAGCGAGGAGTAGCTGAGGATCGATACGTCGTTCTTCAGGCAGAGCGGTACGAGGCTGGTTTCAATGTCCCGCTTCACCATGCTGTATTCTTCCTGGATCGCATCCAGCTGCCCGGCGGCGACGTAGGCCGCAACGTCTTCCGGCGACGTGTTGCTGGCGCCGACGGAGCGGATCTTGCCCTGGGATTTCAGCAGCTCGAGCGCTTCCATCGTTTCCTCGATCGGCGTGGTCGGGTCCTGCCAGTGCGTGATGTAGTGGTCGATATAGTCGGTGCCGAGGCGCTTCAGGCTTTGCTCGATCTCGTAGACGATCGCGTCCTTGCCGAGATACCGGTGCACCGGCTTGCCGTCATAGTCGAAGAAGTGGTTGCCCTTTTGGGTGTGCCACACCAGCCCGCATTTGGTCGCCAGGACCACCTCGTCGCGGCGGCCCTGTATCGCCTTGCCGACGATTTCCTCCGCAAGGCCCTGGCCGTAGGCCGGGGCCGTGTCGATCAGGGTAACGCCTGCGTCGATGGAGGCCTGGATCGCCTCGATGGAACGGGTTTCGTCCGTGCCGCCCCACATCCAGCCGCCGATCGCCCAGGTGCCGAGGCCGATGGCCGAGGCCTGGATGCCGGAGCGGCCGATTTCACGGGTCAACATATCATGCAACATTTTGTGCGCCTTCCATGGTGGCCAAAACCGCGCTTGCGGTTTCTTCGTCTACAATCAGAGAATGCAAATGGTTGCCGTTGAGAACGGCCTGGATCGGCAGAACCTTCTCCTCGCCCGAGGCAACGCCGATCACACGGCTGCATTGCCTCAGCTCGTCGGGCCGGAGCGCGACGAGGCGGGAGTTCAGGGCAAAGTCGGCGACCGTGCCGTTCTGCCGGATAAGGTGCGCCAGGAATTCCGCGTCCACGCCGGAGCCGGCCAGCATCTTCCGGTCGGCCTCCGGCATCGGGTGCAGATCGTAATAGCTGGATCCCGGCGTCCGTATGGAGCCGACGCCCACCAGGGCAACCGTCGCCTTGCGGGCGATATCGAATACCTGCTTGATCGAGGCGACTTCCATCAGCATGTCGCGCTGTTCGCGGCTTTCGGCAAACAGCGGCGCATGGACCAGCATCGTCTTGCCGCCGAGCCGTTCGGCGAGCTGCGTCGCCAGGTGATTGACGTCGGTATAGTACTTGCCCTGCACGCCGCCGGTCAGCGGCACGACGGTCACGTCGAATGTGCGGTCCGTTTCGATGTTCTGAACCACCGCCCCGATGGCCTTGCCGCCGGTAATGGCAATCACGTCGCCGTCGCGGATCGTTTCGACCAGGTGGTTGGCGGCGGAACGTCCGACCTGCTTGAGCGTCGTTGCGGAACTTCCGGGCACGCAGGAGGTGACCAGTGCGCGCGACAGCGAGGCTGCGCTCTCCAAGAGCTTTTCCAGGTCGGTGAGGCGCTGGAACGGGTTCTCGATATCGATCTTCACCATTCCCATCTTGCGGCCCTGGGTGATCAGCCGGTTCACCTTTGACGTGGAAAGGTTCAGGAGCTCGGCGATGTCAGATTGCTTCTTGCCCTCCAGGAAATGAAGCACGAGGACCGTATGCATCTGGCGCATCAGCTCGATATCGTTCTTCTTGTCCGTCATCAGGTCAGCCTCCTTCTTGATCGCCCGGTCAGCCGCGCTTCTTGACGAGATAGTGGTCGATGGAGACCGCCGCGAGCAGGATCGAGCCGCGAATGATGTCCTGCCAGTAGACCGAGACATCCAGGAGCGCCAGGGAGCTTGAGACAACCGACAGGAGGACCGCCCCCAGTATCGCCCCGAAGATCGTGCCGGATCCGCCCTTGAGGCTCGCCCCGCCGATCACCGCCGCCGCGATCACGTTCAGTTCCATGCCGATGCCGAAAGTCGGCTGCGCCGACCCGAAGCGGGCCATGTAGATGATCCCGGCGACGCCGCACAGAGCCGAACACAGCGTTGTGGTGAAAAAGACGACTTTTTTCGTCTGGATGCCCGAATAGGCGGCCGCCTTCTCGTTGCTGCCGGTATAGAAAACCTTCCGGAACATCGTCGTCCGGCGGAGCATGAAATCGAAGCCGATCACGATGAACAGGAACAGGAGGATCACGACCGGGATCGGACCGATAGAGCCCTGCCCGATGAACTTGAATTCCGGCGGCAGGGTGTAAAGGCCGAGCGGACGCCCCCCGGTGCCCAGGAGACAGGCCCCGCGGGCGATCACCATGACGGCAAGCGAGACGATGAAGTGGTGCAGGCCGACACGGGTCACGAAGAAGCCCATGAATGCGCCGATGCCGGTGCAGGCCGCGATCGATATCGCGGACGCGACCCACGGGTCGACACCATTGAGGAACAGCCAGCCGGCAATCACCATGGCCAGAGCGGTGACCGAGCCGACGGACAGGTCGATGCCGCCGGAAATGAGCAGGATGGTCATGCCGACCACCACGATGCCTTCCACCGCAAAGGCCATCACCATCGCGCGCATGTTGACCCAGGTCAGGAAGTAGGGCGAGGCGAAGGACATCACGATGAACAGGGCCAGAATGATCGCGATCAAGCCGGTTTCGCGCATCCTCAGCAGTCTTCTTATCCATGAGGCGTTCCCGGTCTTTTCCGCCGGAACTTCCGCCAGGGAGACAGCGTCTTCCATGATTTCCCCCACAATCAGTGTCTTGCCGCCGAAGCGCCGCCGAACGACGCCAGGTGCATTATGTTTTCTTCCGTCATCTGTGCGCCGCTCACCTCGCCGGCGATCGTGCCTTCGCGGATCACGAGAACCCGGTCGCAGACGCCGATCAGTTCCGGCAGTTCCGAGGAGATAACCACGATGCCGACACCGGTTCGCACGAGGTTGCGCAGGATCCGGTGGATCTCCGCCTTGGCCCCCACGTCCACTCCCCGCGTCGGCTCATCCAGGAAGATCAGCTTCGGATTGATGGAGAGCATCTTGGCAATGGCGACCTTCTGCTGGTTGCCGCCGGAAAGCGACGAAACGGGATCGGCAAGCGACCCGCATTTCAGGTTGAGCCGCTCGCCCAGCTCCTTCGCCTGTCTTTCCTCCCTGCTCCGCTGGATCAGGCCGAGCCCGTTGGCGACCTGTTCCAGCTTGAGTGCCGAGATGTTCGCCGCGATCGGCATTTCCAGGAACACGCCGTCCCCCTTGCGGTCTTCGGACAGATAAACGACGCCCTCGGCAATGCTGTCCTTGTAGGACTTGAGGTTCAGCGGGCGGCCGTTCAGCCGGACGTCGCCGGTCACCTCGCCCTCCAGGCGGCAGATGCCCTTGACGATCTCGCTGCGTCCCGCCCCGATCAGGCCGGCAATGCCGAGAATCTCGCCTTTCTTCAGGTCGAAGGAGATGTCTTCGAACCCGGTCCGTTCACACAGGTTGCGTACCTCCAGAATGACGTCGTCCGACTTTTCCGCTTCGGCCTGCTTCTTGGGATACAGCTCGTCGATGACCCTGCCGACCATGGCGTTGACCACATCGGAAGGTTGAATGTCGGCGACGTTGCGGGTCGTGATGTAGCGGCCGTCCCTGAAAACGGAAACGCGGTCGCAATTGTCGAAGATTTCGACCATGCGGTGGGAGATGTAGATGATCGAAATGCCTTTGGCGGCCAGGCGCCGCATGATGCCGAAAAGGGTCTGCGCCTCCTTCTCGGTCAGGGCGGCCGTGGGCTCGTCCAGGATCAACACCCGGCAGTCGAGCGTCAGCGCCTTGGCGATCTCGACCAGTTGCTGCTGGGAGATCGACAGGGTTCGGACGAGCGCAGCCGGCGGGATCGAGCCGAGCTCGCTCAGAATGCTCGCGGCCTTTCTCTCCAGCGCGGCGTAGTCCATCAGAAAGGAACGGCTGGAATTGGTTGCCGCCATGAAAATGTTCTCGGCGACCGATATGTCAGGACACAGAGCGATTTCCTGATGAACGAAACAGATCCCCAGTTTCTGCGCCATTGCCGGAGAACTGATGCGGACCGGTTTGCCGTCAAACAGGATTTCGCCGCTGTCGGGCTGCAGAATGCCGTCGATGACATTCATGAGTGTCGACTTGCCAGCGCCGTTTTCACCCGCAACTGCATGGATCTCGCCCTTGCGAAGCTCGAAATCGATTTCCCTGAGCGCGTGGATAGGCCCGAAGGACTTGCTCAGCCTGGAAATCGTGAGGATCGGGTCGTCGGTCATGACGGAGCTACTTTGCACATTGAATTCCGGAATTTGCGGGCTGCCTGCACGCAGGCCGTTCAGGCAGCCCGTTCGTCGGCGCGATCACATCGCTCCAACTTCAGATCAGCTGGGATCGCGGCCTTCCATGTAGGCGTTCAGATCGAAGCTGTCGGCATTCTCCTTGGTGATCACCGCGAAGCCGTTGTCGACGTAAGGGATCTGGACCGGGTTGTAGCCGGACACCTTGTAGTCGTTGAACGGATCGAAGACGTCCGAATGCGCGGCGAGGAAGGTCGCCATGAAGCCCATGAAACCCTGCATGCCCTGGTTCGGGTTCAGCGCCATGTGGATGTTGCCGGCCTTGATGTGTTCCAGCGTGGTCGGGGTGATGTCCGCATGCATGATGAGGACGTCGGCCTCCGCCTCCAGAACAGCGGCGACGGCACCTTCCGCGGAGCCTGCTTCCGGGATCCAGAGCGCACCGAGGTTCGGGTTGGCCTGGAGGATGGAGGCGGTTGCGCGATAGGCGGCGTTGCTGTCCTGGTTGGTTGCCTGGCGGCCCACCAGCTTCATGTCCGGATAATTGTCTTCCATATAGGAGATCAGCGAAGTCACGCGCAGGTCGTGGTTGGACTGACCCGGGTTCTCCAGAACCGCGTACTCGCCGCTTTCGCCGATTTGTTTGACGATTTCCTCAGCCGCGAACTTTGCCTCGGCCAGGTTGTCGGACGTGATGTAGGCGGTGCGATTGGATTTCGGGGAATCGGCCGCAAAGGTCACGATCTGCGTGCCGCTTTCGATTGCCCGGTTGATCGGTTCGATGAACGGATCGGACTGCATCGGGTGCAAGAGGACACCGGCCGGCTGTTTTACCATGTCCTGCTCGAAGGACGCGATCTGCTTGGAGATGTCGTAGTCCGGCGTACCGGAGAAAACCGTCTCGCAGCCGAAAGCCTCGGCGGCCTGTTTGAAGCCCTGGTAGACCGGAACCCAGTAAGGGTGGCCCGACACCATGACATTCATGATATAGGTTTCGCCCGGCTCGCATTTCAGCCCTTCCGCCTTGGACGGCAGAGCTGACAGCGAAGCGGCGGACACGACGGCGCACAGCAGTGCGCCCTTCAACTTAGAAACGCCCATAGTTTCCTCCCTTGAGCACCCTGCTCCCAGATGGCCTCACCTGAACGCAGCTATACGGCTCGATTTCAATAAACCAGAGCAACCAGATCTCATTCTCCCGAGTGCCGGGTGCCCTCTCCTCCTCCGGTCCTGCGATCCAGCCTTTCAGAAACAAGGCTGGCCTGCAAGATATTCCATGCGCTGGTATTTATCCCAGGCAGGTCAGTCTTAAACGGCGCCCGACAGGAGCGTCAAACAGATTTGGTATTTATTTCTTTTTCTGAAATTTATTTCAATCTCTCCATTGCGGGGGATGTGAAGCGGCGTGTCCGACCGCATCCGTACGGTCGGCGGACACAGGCAGAGGGACGCGTTCGTGCGGGCACGAGGCAGCGGCGGTTCCGGGAATTTTTCGGAACCCATCAAGCGCGTCGTGGTTGGCCCCAAGGGAGCCGACGCTCCCTACCGACAACCAGACAAGGGAGACGAACAATGAAATATCTTCGTCGAACCACCGCGATTGCCGCGGCCTTGAGCTGCTTCGCTTTCGCCGCCAATGCACAGAACAACGATCAGTCGGGAGAGACGGCGTCCAACACGCAGGCCGGCGCGCAGGCGAGCTATTGCGACAAACCGTGGTCGAAAGTCGATGGCAACAGCGACGGTACCGTATCCAAGCAAGAGGCCAGCACTGCAATTGAGAACCAGTTCGGGCAGATCGACTCGGACGGAAACGGCGAAATCACCAAGGTCGAATGGATTACCTGCATGGGCAGCATTGACCAGCAGGCGGCAGCCGAAGCCGACCGCGACAAGCAGAACTTCGCCGAAGCCGATACCGATAAGGATACAAAGATCAACCGCGAAGAGTTCCGGAAAAGCGCCGAGCAGGCTTTCCAGGACACTGAAGCCGGCAGTGCCGGCGAAGATGCGTTTGTGGTGTTGCGCCGCTACGTTTTCCTGACGCCCGAAGAGGGGCAGGATCAGTCGACGCTCAAGAACATGTCCGAAGACGAGGCGGCCGGCCGTTCTGCTCTGACCTTCAGCGCTCTTGATCAGAACAATGACGATACCATCACCACGCAGGAGTGGTCCGAGCGGTCGCCGAAAATCAAGCGGGACGAGGATTGGGCGAATGCGCAGTTCAAAGAGATCGACGGCGATGGCACCGGCTCGATTACTCAGGAAGAATACCGGACGGCTCGCCAGCAGATGCTGGACGACCAGTTGACGACCGGATCGACCAAGAGCCAGGGCGAAGCGGGCGCTGAAGGCACCGCGTCGACGAGCGAAACCGCCTCGGATTCGGGTGACGGCATTCCGGTCTACATCTACCGTTTCGGCACCATGTAACACCCCCTCGGGGCTAGCAAGGAACCCGGTCCCGTGACCGGGTTCCACACTCCGATGGGAGCGCCAGTTCACGTGAGTATCGCCGATCTCGCCCGTTTTTCGGGAGCAGGTCATCAGCACTCACGGAGCTGGTTTGCGAAAGACAAAAGACGGGCGCGCCGGGCAATTCACGGTGCGCCGGAAAGGAAAACCCCATGAGACGTATACTTGCAGTAGGCACAAGCGTCTTGCTGCTGAGCGCGACGGCATCGCTCGGCCAGGAGCGAGACATCGGCGAGCTGGACGACGGACGCACGGGCGGGCAGGCCCAAGCGCAGTCTGGAACCAATCAGCAGAACCAGGGCGATGCGATCGTCGAGCGACCCGTGCCGCCGTCCATGGTCGACAATTCGTCATGGCCGGCCGAAATCCCCTTCCCGGCTCAGGACGTCTCGGACGACGACCTGGGGCCGGGCAATACTCCATATCCTTCCGGTTATCCCGAGAGCGCCGTCCATGGCGTCGGAGAGCCCGGACTGAACGGGGCGTACCAGGACAGTGCACAGGATACACGTTCCGATAACGGTGCCTCGGGCATGGCGGAGGAGCGCCAGACCCGAAGCCAGGAGGGCGAGGATTCGCGTGAATTCTCGGCAGACCAAGGACCTGCCGCAGCCTGGGACGGTCCGGAAGAGGGTGCTCCCTTCCACCGCGGCACACTGGTGCCGGACCGTTCGAAGAGCGCCGATGCAATCGAAACCCAGGAGAGGCAATCCGACGCGGCCGAGGCCCGTGCCCGGCGTCATGCCATGGACCGCGATGCGCTCGGCGAACGCCGCTTGCGGCAGGCGCGCATTGCCTTGCGCTCGGCCCGTTACGCGGTTCCGGAGGCGAACTTCCGCACCTATAACTTTGAAATCGAAAATGGTCAGCGGGTCATTGAGATCGCGGGTATCAGCCGCGACAGCGGCCGGCGTGTTGAGGTCGATGTCCGGCCCAACGGACACATTGAATCGATCTCCCATGCGATCTCCATGGACCAGGTGCCCGTTGCCGTTCGTGGGCTCTTGCGCGAGGAACTGGAAGGCTTCCGTGCCGCACAGGTGTTGCGCAGCCTGATGCAGGATTTCGATGTCTATTACGAATTCGCCGGCTTCTCTGCCAGCGGCCGTCCGGTGACGGCAAGCGCCCGCGCCGATGGCGGCGAGTTCAGCGTGCGGTACTGGCCCAAAGGCTGATCCCGACTTCCATTCCGGAGGGACGCAAGGCTCGCCGCCCGCCTCCGGTGCGTCGGCCTGCAGGGGCCTGATGTCCCCCTTACGTCCCCGCAATCCGGCTGAGGATGTCCGAGAGGGCATCCGGGGCGGAATAGAACGGCGAATGGCTCGCGTTCAGCGTGTGGACGATCGTTTTTCCGCCGAGCGCTGCGTCCATGTCGGCGATCATCTTGTCCTGGCCGGCCAGCGTGATCGCCCGGTCCTGTGTACAGCGGACATAGTGGCGCGGCACGGTCGCGAAGCGCTCGGGAGTGACCGGCGAGGGCACGATTGCCACCTGGACCGGCTCGTCCGGATGTAGCCCGGCCAGCGCCGCCTCGAACTGGCTCTCCGTCAGGTCGCCATAGAAGGCTTCTTTCAGCTTTTGCCTGTACTCGGGATCCGTTGATGCCACATCGATGCGCAAGGCGCCGACGGTTTGCGGGTCGGCAAGAAAAAGCTGCGGCACGATTGCGTCGGCCATCGTGGCATCCTGGATCATGGCGATGGCCGGCAGTCCCGGCGCGAGCATGAACGCGGTTACGTAGACGACTGCATGAATAAGCTCTGGGACGGCTTCCACGACCGGTGAGACCGTGATGCCACCGAGGGAATGCCCGGCCAGGACGACCTTTTTGCCGGTGCGCTCGCTCGACGCACGCACGGCGTCGATGAAGGCCTGGGTGCGCTCCTCCTGCCCGACGCCGGCATTGGGTGAAGGTTCCGTCGCGAACACCGCAGACTCCAGCGGCCGCTTCGAGAAGGAAGCGGGACGGCTGGCATTCGGTCCAGCCCCGGGAAGATCGACGGCGACCACGTCGAAGCCCTTGTCTCTCAACAGCGGCGCAACTTCGGACCAGGTGCTGCCTGAATGCCAGGCACCATGAACCAGAACGATTCCGGTCTGTTCGGACATGACGTCTCCCCCTCCTGCAAGAAAGACACTATGAGGTGCAATCGAAAGGCGTAACAAATGAATTCGGGCGCGCAATACTTGTCAAAACGGTTATGAAACCGCGATATGCACTCTTGCCCGTTTCCTTGCGTGGAAGCACCAGGTCCTTTGGAACGCGTCGCGTTGTGAGGCCTTTTACGCCTACAGTCGGGTGACACCGGCCCGGATGTCATGACGAGGGTACCGAGCCCACCCGTCTTTCCTTGCCTTCGGAGGTCAGCATGAGCAGGAAGTACCAGAAACCGGCAGAGACCAGGGCGGCCACTCCCGCCGATCGCAAGAACCGGACGACGGGCGTGGCGCCATGACGGACGCGCTTCTCGTCATAAATGCCGGTTCGTCGAGCCTGAAGTTTCAGATCTTCACGCTCGACGGTCGGTCACTTGCCCGAAAGTTCCGTGGCCAGATCGACGGCATCAGCGTGCGCCCGCGCCTGCGCGTCTTCGACGCCGAGGGGATCGCGACAGTCGATCGGACCTATGAGCCCGCGGAGATTCCGGATCTACCCGCCGCCATTAGCGAAACGGAAGCATGGTTGCGGTCGGTCGGGGAGTCTGACCTTTACGCGATAGGCCACCGGGTCGTACACGGCGGGCCGGATTATGCCGCGCCGGTGCGTATTGACGAGGACGTGCTGGCAAGGCTCGCCAGCTTCCAGGACCTTGCGCCGCTCCACCAGCCGAACAACCTTGCGCCGATCCGCATGGCGATGGAGATCGATCCCGCCGTACCGCAGGTCGCCTGCTTCGACACGGCCTTCCATCGTGATCATGCCCCGCACACGGACTGCTACGCCCTGCCCTTTGCGTTCTACGACGAGGGCGTGCGCCGCTACGGCTTTCACGGCCTCTCGTACGAATATATTGCCGAACGCCTGCGCGATGTTGCACCCGACATTGTCGGCGGCCGCGTCATCGTCGCCCACCTGGGCAGCGGCGCCTCCATGTGCGCGATGAAAAACGGCCAGAGCGTGGAGAGCACCATGGGCCTCACGGCGCTTGACGGCCTGCCCATGGGCACCCGCTCCGGTCAGCTTGATCCCGGTGTCGTGCTCTACCTGATCGAGCAGCGCGGCATGAGCACGCAGGAGGTCTCGGACCTGCTTTATCGGCAGTCGGGACTGAAGGGTCTTTCCGGCATTTCCAACGACATGCGGGACCTGCTGGAAAGCGACGATCCGCGCGCCTCGTTCGCGATAGACCATTTCGTTCACCGCTGCGCGCTTCATGCGGGGCAACTCGCCGCCGCGCTCGGCGGGCTCGACGCCTTCGTCTTCACGGCAGGCGTGGGGGAGAATTCAGCGGTGATACGCGCCCGGATTGCCGAACGGCTCGCGTGGCTCGGCGCGGAGTTCGACGGCGCAGCCAATACCGCTGGCGAGACCTGTATTTCAACGCCGGCGAGCCGGGTCGCCCTCTACGTTGTTCCAACCGACGAGGAGCTGATGATCGCCCGCCACACGCTCGCCCTTCTTCAGAAGAGGGCGCCGTCGTAGCGCTCCGCATATCCCGATGATCCCCGAGGAGGCTGGTACGAACATTAAAGGCCGGAACAGTCCGGTTGGATCGCCGGGGAAATTTCCGGTCCGATGCCGGTGGATGGCGCAAGCAAGTGGTTGCGCAAAGTTGCATCGCATCTATAACTCAGTACACTCAAGCCCGACATGGGTTGGTGTCGAGGCCGCGCAGGTGCGTGCGGTGCAGGAAGGAGTGGATGATGTCGTTTCCGCGGTTCGCTTTGCCGGCGTTGCTGTCCGCAATTCTTCCGGTCCTGCTGTTGCTGTCCCCGCCCGTAAAGGCTCAGGATTCCATCTTCGGCGACGGATGGACGCTTCAGCGCGAGGCGTCTTCACTCCGCTTTCAATCGGTCAAGAACCTCACCAAGGTGGAATCGAGCGGTTTCGCCGAGTTCGAGGGCGCGATCGACGAGACGGGTGCCGCGACGGTCCGTGTCTTTCTCGACTCCGTCGACACGAAAATAGACCTCCGCAATGTGCGCATGCGGTTCCTGTTCTTCGAAACGTTCCAGTATCCCGAAGCGGTCATCAGCACGAAGATCGATCAGTCGCAGCTGGCGGATCTGCCGTCCCTCAGGCGCAAGATCATTCCGCTCACTTTCGATCTGGACCTGCATGGCGTTTCCAAGACGGTTGAAACGGAAATCGCCGTTACGCTCATGAGCGACGACCTTGTCGCCGTTTCGACGACGGCGCCGATTTCCGTGGCCGCGTCCGACTTCGGGCTCGACGGCGGGATCAAGAAACTCGAGGAAGCGGCGAATGTGGTGATCGTGCCATCGGCGACCGTTTCCTTCGACTTCGTTTTTGCCCGCAACGGCGAAGACAAGGACGGAATTGAAGTCGCATCCGCTGCGCCGCAGGTGGCCGCGGCCAAGGCGCTGGAGCCGGAAGGAAACTTCGATGTTGACGCCTGCAAGGGCCGGTTCGAGATCCTGTCGCGGACCGACAACATCTATTTCCCGAGCGGCAGCGCAAGCCTTGACGCACGCAGCGAACCGCTCCTGAACAGTCTTGTCGACATCATCTCCCGCTGCCCGGGTCTCGTCATCGAGGTCGGTGGCCATACCGACAGCGACGGCAGCGCAGAAGGCAATATGCGCCTGTCGGAGCTTCGCGCGGCCGCGGTCACGAACTTCCTGACCTCGAAGCAGGTGCCTGGAGACCGGGTCAAGAGCGTCGGCTATGGCGAAACGCGCCCCGTCGCCCCCAACACAACCAACGACGGCAAACGCCGCAACCGCCGGATCGAGTTCATCGTTGTCGACTAAACCTCCCATGAGCCTCTTGCGCGTCTTCTTCGCAGCAGCATGTCTTCTCGCCACGGCATTCGCGCCCGCCGGTGCGGCGTCCGGAGCAAGGCTGGCGCTGATCATCGGTAACGGCGCCTACAGCAACGTCACGCCGCTGGACAATCCGGTCAACGACGCGGAGCTGATGGCAAAGTCACTGGCCGAGGTGGGGTTCGACGTCACCCTCATCACCGAAGCCACGCAGGACGAGCTGATCCAGGCGATTTCGGCATTCGGTCGGAAGCTTCGCGAGGCAGGAGAGGACGCGACGGGCCTCTTTTACTATGCCGGGCACGGGGTTCAGTCATTTGGCACGAACTATCTTCTTCCGGTCGATATCGCGCTTCAGGATGCTGCCGACCTGAGCCTCGTCGGTGTGCCGGCGCAGGCCGTCCTCCGGCAGATGTTCTCCGCCCGGAACCGGACGAACATCGTCATTCTCGACGCATGCCGGAACAATCCCTTCGCGTCGGTGCCGGACCTCAGTGACAACGGCCTGGCCGAAATGAAGGCGCCGCGCGGGACCTTTCTCGCCTATTCGACCGCTCCCGGAGATATCGCCGTCGACGGCGACGGATCGAACAGCCCCTTCACCGAGGCGCTCGCTCGACACCTTCCGACACCCGGGCAGCCGATCGAGGCGCTGTTCAAGGACGTCCGCGTCGAGGTCCTGAAGTCGACCGGCGGAAACCAGACGCCGTGGGACACGTCCTCGCTGACCGTCGATTTTCAGTTCATGCCCGCCGCGCCTGTGTCTCCGGAATTCATTGAGCAGCAGCAGCTCTGGCATTCCGTGCGTCTGAGCCAGGACCCGGTGCAGGTGCTTCTTTTCCTGCGGGCGAACCCAGAAGGACCCTACACGGAGGAGGCGCGTGCGCTCCTGACGGAACTGATGTCGAAGGAAGCCCAGACAACCCCGCCGCCAGTCGCCAAGAGCCCGGTCCCCGTCGATCCCGACAAGCAGGAAAGGGAACTGATCGAGCAGGCGCGGGAAGCGGGAACGGCCGAGGCCTATCAGGCCTATCTCGAGGCATTCCCCGACGGCGCCTTTTCGGAACTCGCACGCCTGGAGCTTCAGACGATCGTCGAGAAACTGCCGCGTACCGACCCGATCTCCGATCCCCCGATCGTGGCAGCGCCCGAGCCCGAAGCCCCCAGCTCCGATCTTCCGGAGGCGGTAGCCTTCAATGCGCCGATCGGCGGAAACGACCCGCAGATCGCAACCCGGAGTATCGAGGAGCTCATCACCGGTTCCCCGCTTTTCCCGCCGATCGAGGGTCTTCCGGAAGCCGTCTGGAAAGACAAGACCTGCTCTTCGTGCCATCAGTGGAACCAGACGAACCTTTGCGACCAGGCAAAGACCTACGTCGCGGACAATGCGCGGGCGGTTTCCAAACAGCACCCCTATGGCAGTTCGTTCAAGCAAGCCTTGCGGGTCTGGGCACATGGCGGCTGCAACTAGGGTATGGGTGACGGATGAGGCCCCGCGCCTCCCGGTTGCCTGTTTTCCGGTCTTCGACATGCGGCTCCATTCCGGCCAGTGCGCGGTCAGACGCTTCAGGCGCCATCGTGGAAGATCACACCAAGCGTGTGCCGCCTGCCTGTTCTGACCTCACTGACGCCATGCCTCAGGTTGACGCGGTAGTCCCCGCGCGTGCCGCGAACCGGCCGATGGCTGACCGCGAAGGCAATGCCGTCTCCCTTGGCCAGGGGAGCCACTATCGCCCGCGACTGGGCGCGGGGCCGCTGCTCCGTCAGCACGAATTCTCCGCCCTCGAACTCCTTTCCGGGGTCGGACAGGAGGATCGCGACCTGTATGGGAAACACGTTCTCCCCGTAAAGATCCTGGTGGAGACAGTTGTAGTCACCGGGCCCATAGCGCAGCAGCAGTGGCGTCGGTCGCGTCTGGCCGGCCGCGTGGCAACGCGCCAGGAAGTCCTCATGGTTGGGCGGATAGCGCACGGGGCTTTTCAGTCTTGCGTTCCAGGCATTGGCGACCGGCTGCAGATGCCTGTAGAGCTCGGACCGCAGGCTCTGGACCATTGCCGGCAGCGGATAGCAGAAATACTTGTACTCCCCGCTTCCGAAGCCATGCCGTCTCATGACGATCCTGTTTCGGAAGAGGTCCTCCCGATCATAGCCTGCAGCGATGTCATCGCTGGCCTGCCCGGGGACGAGCCCCCGGATCAGCGCCCATCCGGTGCTGTCGAGGCGTTCGGTGATCGCCGGCCAGTCCTGATCCGTCACACGCATTGCCGTCATGCCGCCTTCTCCCGCTCAAGAAGCTCCCACTTGCGCTCCACACCCCACCGGTAGCCGGAAAGGTCGCCGTCCGTCCGCACGACGCGATGGCAGGGGATGGCGACCGCGATCGGGTTCGCGGCACAGGCCTGCGCGACCGCCCTTGCCGCCTTCGGCCGGCCTATGCGGGCAGCGATCTGCGAATAGCTGGCGGTGCGTCCGACACCGATCTCGCGCAGCGCCTGCCAGACCCGCTGCTGGAACGCGGTCCCCTGGATGTCGAGCGGAAGGTCGAGGCCGACCTTCGGTTGCTCCACGAGGCCCACGACGTTGGCAATGACGACTTCAAAGTCCCCGTCGCCGCCGACGAGCTCCGCGTGCGGGAACTGGTCCTGAAGATCCCGTGCGAGTTGATCGGGGTCGTCTCCCAGAAGGATCGCGCAGATGCCCTTGCCGGTGGCGCCGACGATGATCGACCCGAGCGAGCACTCCCCTGCGGCGAAATGAATGCGCGTACGCGTGCCGCCCTTGCGGAAATCTGCCGGCACCATGCCCAGGACCCCCGAGGCGGCCGCATAGAAACGGCCGCTGGAGTTGAAGCCCGCATCGTACATGGCGGATGTCACCGTCTCGGCATCGGGGAGCGTCTCGCGCAGGCGTCTTGCGCGGTGGGCGGCGGCATAAGCCTTGGGCGTGAGCCCCGTGACCGTCTTGAAGACACGGTGAAAGTGATAGCGGCTCAGCCCTGCGGCTTTGGCCAGGTCGGCAAGCGCGGGCGGGCTCTCGGCCGCTTCGATCAGGCGGCAGGCGGCAATGACCGCTTCCGTTTCCTTTTCCTGCCGCGACGGTCCGTTCGGCCGGCAGCGCAGGCAGGGACGGAAGCCGTCATCCTCCGCCGCCTCGCACGTGGCATAGAACGCGACGTTCTCGGGGCGCGGCCGCCGCGCCGCGCAGGACGGGCGGCAATAGATCCCTGTGGTGTGGACGGCATAGACGAAGGTTCCGTCCGCGGAGCGGTCCCGCATCTCGAGAGCCGCCCACCGTGCCTCGTCGTTGGGCATCACTGTCAACATGGCAAATCCTCCGTTTCGTTGAGCTTCCCCGTCTACCACCGGCCGACTGGCCCGACACTCCGCCGCTTGCTTTCAAATTCAACCTGAAAAGGCGCGCGGCCGACACCCGAATTGCGAGGCAAGATCCGGAGTGCGGAAGGGCGGGCGATGCCTTCATGAAGACGCTGTTCGTGCAACAACAGCGAGATTGAAAATCATGAATATGCTTGAAGGAAAAACCGCCATCGTCACCGGTGCCAGCTCCGGTATCGGCCACGCCACAGCCAGATTGTTCGCCAGCGAAGGGGCCAGCGTCGTCGTGACGGGCCGACGCGAGGAGGCGCTGAACGAACTCGTCGAGGACATCACGTCGGCCGGAGGCACGGCCGTCGCCGTTGCCGGCGACATCCGGGACGAGACCCTTGCCCGGACCCTCGTCGAGACCGCGGTCGGCCGCTTCGGCGGGCTGGACATCGCGTTCAACAACGCCGGCGGGGTGGGTGAAATGGGGCCTGTCGCCGGACTGTCGCTGGATGGCTGGCGTCAGGCCATCGACACGAACCTGACGAGCGCCTTCCTCGGGGCAAAGCATCAGGCGCAGGTGATGTCGGACCGCGGCGGCGGCTCGATAATCTTCACCTCGACCTTCGTGGGCACCACCGCCGGCATGCCCGGCATGGCCGCCTATGCCGCGAGCAAGGCGGGCCTTGCAGGGCTCGCCCAGGTTCTCGCCGCCGAGTATGGTTCCCACAACGTCCGCGTGAATACCCTCATCCCGGGCGGGACCGATACGCCGGCCAATGTGGCCAACAGCCCTGATGCCACGCCGGAACTCGTCGACTTCGTCAAGGGCCTCCATGCGTTGAAGCGCCTTGCCCGGCCGGAGGAGATCGCACGGGCAGCGCTCTTCCTGGCCTCCGACGCATCAAGCTTCGTCACGGGGGCAGCGCTGGTCGCGGATGGAGGGCAGGCAATCACCAGAACCTGAGAAACCTCATCTACCTGGGCGGCCTCCGCGAGGCCGCCCAGGCTGGCGAAAGCTGCGGTGGCAGCAAGTAACGTTGGTTGTGAGAGCAGAGGAAGCCAAGTGATGTACGGTTACGGTAGACCGTTCTCAGAGACGTGCTCCGGTGGACGCATCGAAAAGGTGGATATCTTCCGGGTTCACTTTCAGGTCGAGCGGATTGCCGGGCCGAAGCGCCGGATCGGGCGCCAGGCGCGCGGTGATTTCCTGCCTGTCCAGCATGCAGATGGCCATTGTGTCAGAACCCAAAGGCTCCAGCACATCGATCGTCGTGCGGAACATCGCTTCCTCCGGCGTACACGGAACAAGGTGTTCGGGCCTCACACCCAGCAGAATATCCATCCCGTGCGGAAACAGTTTGCGGCTGAAGGGTATTGTGGTTTCTCCAACGACCAGGGCCTGCGCGCCACACTTCGCTTCCAGGACATTCATTTTCGGTGAGCCGATGAATTCACCGACAAACCTAGTTTCCGGCGCATTGTAGACGTCGACCGGCGCCCCTTGCTGGATCAGTTCGCCATCCTTGAGGATGACCACCCGGTCCGCGAGGGTCATGGCTTCCACCTGATCGTGGGTCACATAGATGGTCGTTGTCTTCAACAGGGCATGCAGCCGTTTGATCTGTGTGCGCATGTCGACCCGAAGCTTGGCGTCGAGGTTCGACAGCGGTTCGTCGAACAGGAATACCTTGGGCCTGCGGACGATGGCCCGTCCCATCGCGACACGCTGGCGCTGCCCGCCCGAGAGCTGCCCCGGCTTCCTGTCCAGAAGTTGCGTGATCTGAAGAATTTCCGCAGCCTCCTCTACTTGCTGCCGTCGTTCAGCAGCAGACAGGCCGCGCATCTTGAGCCCGAAGCCGATGTTGTCTGCGACGGACATGTGCGGATAGAGCGCATAGTCCTGAAACACCATGGCGATATCCCGATCCCGGGGCTCCAAATCGTTGACCACGGTGCCGTCAATTTTCAGCCGGCCGCCGGTAATTTCCTCAAGGCCCGCAATCATCCTCAGCAGCGTGCTCTTGCCGCAGCCCGACGGGCCGACGAAGGCGACAAACTCGCCGTCCTGAACGTCGAGATCAATCCCCTTCACCGCCTGGACGGGACCATAGTTCTTGACGATTTTCTCCAGCTGGACACCGGCCAAGGTTTTCCTCCCGAATTCGTGCAAGCCTGCCACTGCCGTCCGCCTCGGGCGAAGGGCCGAGCATATCGCGTCCGGCACTCCGATCGCAGGGACCGTTCAACTCATTCACGGGTGCGCGCTTGCATTGTCGCATCATTATCGGTACATTATCGATAACGTTATCGATAATCAAGCGGCAGATGACCATGGCGGCTGAAAGTTTCGACAATCAGAAAAGCGGCAAGACCGGCAGAACCCGGCCGCAAATGCGGCGCGCCGTCAAGCGAAGCCATCTGATATTCGAAGAGATCCAGAAAGACATCATGCTGGGACATCTTCCTCCCGGGGGCGCCATTCTGGAGCTGGAGCTGGCTGACCGCTTCGAATGCAGCCAGAGCACCATCCGCGAGGCTCTGATGTTCCTGCAGACAGATGGTCTGGTGGAGCGACTGTCGCATCGCGGCACCTTCGTTGCCGACAGCCGGATTGAAGATGCGCGAGAGCTGATCCTGATCCGTCACGACATTGAGTGCCGGGGCGTGGTGCGGGTTCTCAACCGTTTCGGCCCCCTCCTGCGCAAGGAACTGGAGACGGATCTGAACGGCATGCGCGCTGCGGCAAGGGATGGCGACGAATACCAGCTGTCGCTGCATGACCGCAGCTTTCATCTCAATCTCTACAACGCGGCCGATATGCCGACCGTTCGGCCGATCCTCCGTCGATGCCTCATTCACAACCACCGCTACAAGATCCTCAATTCCGAGCCGAGCCGTGGCCTTCTGGACACGGCGGAGCGGCATGTGGCGATCCTCGACGCGCTTGCGGCGGGCGATGAGGAAAGGGCCGTCGCAGCGCTTTCGCACCACATCACCACCATCGTCGATTTCGGCCCGAGCATTCTCGCCTCCGACACGGAGAAGGGGGAGGCAAAGCGATGACTCTCCCCCTGCCGACACCTGCGGATCTTGTTCCGACCGACCGCATGCAGTGGATACTCGAGCGCCTGGCTGAAGAAGATGGCGGCCTGGGCGATCCGACGCTCTTGCCTGCGCCGGAAGGGCGCAAATTGGCAGAGCAGACCAACCGTCGCTGGAACACCGACCTTCCCGAGATGGCCGCGAAAGACTTCTCCGTCAGGTCGGCGGAAGGCCGCGAGATTGCCTGCCGTTTGTTGACCCCGGAAGGCGCAAGCGGGCTGATCGTCTTTATTCACGGCGGTGGATGGGCCTTTTGCAGCATGGCGACCCATGAGAGGGCGGCGCGGCTACTGGCTCTGGAGGCCGGCGCCCATGTGTTGATCTTCGACTATCGCCTTGCGCCTGAAGCGCCCTTTCCCGGTGGCCTCAACGATTGCCAGGCCGTCTGGAACGCCGTCGTGACCGGGCATCCGGACTTGACATCCTGTTCGCATCTGCGCGCGCTCGCCGGAGACAGTGCCGGTGCCAACCTGGCGCTTGCGCTGTTGCTGGCCTTGCAGGCAGACGGAGAGCCGACCCCGGATGCGGCACTGCTGTTCTACGGTGTTTACGACGCGAATTTCGAGACCGACTCGTACATCAACCAGAAAGATGGTCCCGGTCTGACACGGGCGAAAATGATGCGCTACTGGAACTGGTATGCCGCCGCCCCGGGCGACAGGCTGAACCCGCTCGTTGCGCCGCTGCAGGCGAGCGATGCGCAACTGAAAGCGTTGCCGCCGCTGTTCCTGAACGCAGCGGCCATCGATCCCCTTCGCTCGGATACGGAAAACCTGGTTCGCCGGCTGCGCAGCCTTGGCCGGACAGACAGCTACAGCCTCTATCCGGGCGTCGTCCATGGCTTCATGCAGATGAGCCGTGAATTACCCGAGGCACGCATGGCTGCGGCGGAAGCCGGGAGGGCATTCCGCGAATTTGCCGAGTCCTGACCAAAGAACGAAATCAAGTGGAGGAAACAATGTCGAAACTCATGTCGGCCGCACTGGCCTTGGGACTTCTCGCCGGAACCGCCGCCGCGCAGGCGGATGAAACGGTTCGCTTCTGGTACCATTTCGACAATGCCGACAATCCGATGTCGGAACTCGTTGCGAAATTCGAGGAGGAAAACCCCGGCATCACGATCGAGGCCGAAAACATTCCCTGGAACAGCTATTACGACAATCTCTACACCTCGATCGTCGCAGGCAATGCGCCCGACGCCGCCATGGTGAAAATGTTCGCCCAGCCACGCCTGGTGGAGATGGGTGCTCTTGAACCCATCGGCGAGCGGATCGATGCCTGGGAAGGCAAGGCCGACCTGCAGGACAATCTCCTGGACCTCACCAAGGCCGCTGACGGCGGAACGTATTATCTGCCGATCCAGTACGTGGTGCTCTACCTTTATTATCGGCAGGACATGTTCGACGAACTCGGCCTGAAGGCACCCGGGACCTGTGAGGAATTCCGCGATGCGGCCATGAAGCTGACGCGGGACACGGATGGCGATGGTCAGCCGGATGTCTACGGGTTCGGCTTCAGGGGCGGCAAGGGCGGCCACGATCACTGGGGCAGCTTCGTGCTGTCCCGCGGTGTCGACTTCTCCGAGGGAAGCCTGACCAGCGAAGCCGGCGTTGCCGGTACGCAGTGGGTGGTGGACCTCTTCCAGAAGGACAAGGTCTTCCCGCCGTCGGCACCGAATGACGGCTTCAAGGAGGTCACCGGAGCATTCAAAGCCGGCAAGACCGCGATGACGATCCACCATATCGGCTCTTCCAACGGCATGATCGAGGCGCTTGGCAACGCGGTGTCGGCGGTGCCGGTGCCTGAATGCGGCGGTGGTCGCTGGACGGCCTTCGGCGATGAATCCACGGCCATCTTCTCCTCTGCCGAAAACAAGGATGCGGCCTGGAAATGGATTTCCTTCCTGTCGAGTGCCGGCAACAACACCGAGTTCAACAAGGCAACGGGCCAGCTGCCGGTGACCAGGACCGATTCGGAGAACTGGACACTGCACGAGGAGCGTTTTGTGCACGCGACCGTTCAGTCCCTGCCCTTCGCCAGTCTGTTGCCGAACACACCGGAAACCTCGGACTTCGTGAACACGGTCTGGCCGGTGAACATGCAGCGTGCTCTGACAGGAGAAATCACCGCGGAGCAGATGAACGCCGAAATCGAAAACCTCTATAATCCCTGAGTCCTGCCGCGTTGGGGGTGTCCGGCAGACGGCCGGGCACCCTCGATCCCGCAGAGTGGCCCCATCGACAGGGACCCCGAGCAACCTTCCGCCTTAAACCAGGCGGTCCGGAACTTGAACTGAGTGCAGGAGAGCCCTCCTGCACAGGGTGGATATTTGACCATGCTCACCGCGAACCAACCGGCAGGCCGGGCAGCCCTGGCGCGAAAGGTCCTTCCCTACGCGCTGTTGTCGCCTGCCGTCCTCGTGACACTGGCGATCGTGTTCTTTCCGATGATCCAGGCGGCCTGGATGAGCCTGCACGACTATGTCCTCTGGAAACCGAAGGACTTTTCCTTCGTCGGGCTGAAAAACTTCGCGACCGCCCTTCAGGATGAGGTGTTCTGGATTTCTCTCCGGCACACGATCATCTGGATCGCCCTGACGATTCCCGCGCAGCTCCTGCTCGGGCTGGCCACCGCGCTCCTGCTCAACCAGCAATTTCCGTGGCGGCCTCTGGCCCGCGCCCTGATCATCATTCCCTGGGCCCTGCCGAGCGTGGTCATTGCCCTCATGTGGGTGTGGATCTATGACGCCAATTACGGGATCCTGAACGAATTCCTGCTCCGCCTTGGGCTGATCAAGGCATCCGTACCCTGGCTCGCCGATCCCGACACCGCGCTTTACGCCATCATCCTGACACTCACCTGGCAGGGTTTCCCGTTCTTCGCGGTGATGATCCTGGCCGGCTTGCAGTCTATCCCGAAGAGCTACTACGAGGCGGCCTCGCTGGACGGCGCCAGCAACTTGCGCCAGTTCTGGCACATTACGCTGCCGGGTATTTCCGGCGTTCTGGTGACGGCAGTGCTGCTTCGCACCATCTGGGTTGCCAATTCCATTGACGTCATCTTCGTCATGACCGGCGGCGGGCCCGGCTACGCCACCTACACCCTGCCGCTCTATGCTTTCATCAAGGCCCGCACAAACCTGGATTTCGGCTATGGCTCGTCGCTTGCCGTGCTGTTCACGCTGATGCTTCTCGGGCTTGTGATCGTCTATCTCCGTCGTGCCGGGAGGGCCGTAGACTGATGGTTGGACGCAAATCACTGCTTCGGCGGGTCCTTACCGTCGACCTGCCCATGGTGCTCATTCTGGTGTTCACGCTCGGACCCTATCTGTGGATGCTGCTTACGTCGCTGACCGCGGAAGAGCGGCTGTTCACCGAAGGTCCCGGCCTGGTCGGCGCAACGCTCGAAAACTACGTCCGCCTGTTTTCGACGGTCGGCTTCCTCACCAATCTGATCCACTCATTCATCATCGCGGCTGGAACCGTCGTCGTCGGGCTGAGCCTGAGCGTGACGGCCGCTTATTCCTTCTCCCGCTTCTCGTTCCGCGGCAAACGATACCTGCTGCTGCAATTCCTCGTCATCAACATGTTCCCGGTCGTCCTGCTGATCCTGCCGCTTTTCGTGCTCATGCGCGTGCTTGGAATTCTCGATACGCATCTGGCGCTTGTCATCGCCAATGCGACCGTCGCAATTCCCTTCTCCGTCTGGATGATGACCAGTTACATGAACGGCATTCCGAAAAGCCTCGACGAAGCTGCAATGACCGATGGCTGCAGCCGCCTTGGCGCGCTCTGGCGCGTCGTGCTGCCCTTGTGCACGCCCGGCATCATTGCGACCGGCATCTACATCTTCATCACCGCCTGGAACGAGTATCTTTACGCCCTCACCCTTGGCGGCCGGAACGTCCGCCCGATCACCGTCGCAATCCAGACCCTTATCGGCGAATACGAGGTCGAGTGGGGTCTGCTGACCTCCGGCGGCATCATCGGCGCCATGCCCGCAACCATCCTTTTCCTGATCGTCCAGAAACGCCTGATCAGTGGCCTGACACAGGGAGCAGTCAAGGGATGACGAGACACAGGACCACAGACGTGACAAACCCCATCGGCATCATTTCAATGCAATTCGTCCGGCCGTTTACCCGGGCCGACCTCGGGCTCTTCCAGCACATCCGGGACCTCGGCTTCGATTTCGTCGAACTGCTGGTGCCCGAACGCGAGGACGACCTGGATCTCGAGGAAACCGCGAAAGCCCTCGGTGACGCAAATCTCGATGTGGTCCTGGCCGCGCGAGTCAACCTGAAGCGCTCCATCGCCAGCGAGGATGCCGGATGCCGGCAGGGCGGCCTTGATTACCTGAACTATTGCGTGGATGTGGCCTCGGCCCTGGGTGCGCGCATCATTGGCGGGCCGCTCTACGGCGAACCGCTGGTGTTTGCCGGCCGTGCGCCGACACCCTGGACGGACGAAGAAATCCGCAGGCGGGCCGAGCGAACCATCGAGGGTCTTGCGGACGCCGCACCGGCCGCCGCGCGAGCCGGATGCGTCTTCGCGCTGGAAGCGCTGAACCGCTTCGAGACGGACATTGTCTCGACCACGGCTCAGGCCATCAATGTGGCCGATGCAGTGAACAATCCGGGGCTCGGGCTTGTGCTCGATACGTTCCACATGAACATGGAGGAACGCTCGATTGCCGATGCGATCCGGACGGCGGGACCGCGTGTCGTGCATTTTCAGGCCAACGAAAACCATCGCGGCTTCCCGGGAACCGGTCACCTGGACTGGCCCGTGATCATGAAGGCGCTGGCCGACATCGGCTATCGCGGTCCGATCTCCCTGGAACCGTTCCGGCGCAACGACGACCGCGTCGGTCTGCCCATTGCCCATTGGCGGGCGCCGCGGGAGGACGAGACGGGTAAACTGACGGCAGGGCTTGCCCTGATAAGATCCTGCCTTGCCATGGCGGAGGCTGCACAATGACCCTGAAGATCGGTTGGATCGGCTGCGGTCGTCATGCGACGCAGATGCTCATGCCCCAACTGGGCCGGAACGATATCCGTGTCGCGGCCGTTTGCGACGTTGACGAAAGCGCGGCGGCAAGAGCCGCCTGGCAATATGGCGCGGCGGCCGTCTATTCCGACTACCGGGAGCTGATTGCCCACGAGGGCCTTGACGCCATTGGAATGGCCGTCGGCCCGGAGTTGCACCACATCGCATCCCTCGCGGCTCTTGAACGCGGGCTGCCGGTCTTTCTGGAAAAGCCACCGGCAAAAAACAGAGCGGCGGCGGAGGAAATCGCAGCAGCCTCGGAGCGCGCGGGAAAGCCGGTGCTGGTCGGCTTCATGAAACGCTATTCAACCGGCAACAGGATTGCAGGCAATATTGTGCGCAAAGGGGATTTCGGGCAGGTGCTGGGCATCTCCGGCACATATATGACCGCGCCCACCTATTTCTCAGGAGAGGTGGACTATACCGGGTTCTATCTCCACCATTGCGTCCATTACATGGACCTGATCCCGTGGTTCGCGGGCGACGGCTTTGCCGATATGGCCCTCAGGAAGATCGAACCGGTGTCCGGTCATCTGCTTCTTCATGTCAATTTCGAGTGCCGGAACGGGGTCATCGGCACGATCGTCATGGGGACGGTCCAGTCCCGCGGCACGCCAATGGAATCCATCCAGATCATGGGCGATCAGGCCCGCGTGGAAGTGGACAATGTCATTAACGTCGCATACCACCGCAACCCGCCGTTCAAGGCGGACGACCCGGAGGCGACCCTGTCGGACGGATCCGATACGTTGTCCTGGACACCGAATTTCACCGCCGCGGCGAACGAGGATCACAAGGGCTACAACGCCCTGATCGCCGATGTCGCATCGGCGCTGAAAGGAGAAACATCGGCTGCGCCGGATATCGCCGACGGTGTCCGCGCAATGGCGAACCTTGAACGGGTCATCAGCCTCGTGTGATCAGGGCCTCAGCCGGGATTCGCTTGAGCATCATCAGCGGCGTCGGTGCCCTCACATGCACCATGGCGCTGGCCCGGTGAATTGAGCCGGCGGGGGAAGACTTCCCGGCTCAGCTTTTCCTTTTGGGTTTCAGCGGCACGACGGTGGCCGGTTGATCGCCGCTTGTGAGTATCCTGTCTACCGTGTCGATCAGCCGGTCCGTTTCGAAGGGCTTCGGGACGATTTCAACGTGGCGGAACCCTGCCGGCAGGGCCTCGCGGCCAAAACCGGTGCCAAAGGCGAAGGGGACACCCTTCTCCGCCAGAGCCTCCGCCACGTCGGTAACCGGTTTCCCGCCCAGATTTGCGTCCAGGAGGGCCGCGTCGAGGCGCTCCTGTCCGATTAACCGGATCGCGCTTTCAACATGTGAGGCAGGGCCGACCACCTCGAAGCCGTGCGACGCCAGAGTGGATTCCAGCTCCATTGCGATAAGCGGCTCGTCTTCCACGATCAGAATTCGCTTGCCGTGACGGGCGGATCCCGCCCCCTTCCGCACCAAATTCTCGTTGTTCGCTCCGATTGCTGCTTCCGTGAACGAATAGCGTTCCTCTTCGGGAAGCGGCAGTTCGATGTCGCAGACAATGCCGTCCGCCCCGAAATCCAGGTGCACCTCACCGCGGTTGGCTTCAAGGCTCCGGTCTATCAGGGTGGTTCCGAACCCGCGTTTCCGGGGGGCCTGCAGATTGGCAACGCCGCTCTCACGCCAGTGGAGATGCAGCACGCGGCCGTGGCGCACGTCCACTTTCCAGGTGATCGACAATGCCCCTTCGGGAATCGAGAGCGCACCGTATTTGCGGGCGTTGGTGGCAAGTTCGTGGAGGACGAGGGCCAAGTGGACCGCGGTGCGGGATTCAAGCAGGAGGCCCGGGCCGGAATACGTCACCCGGCGTTCATTCGCCGCTCCAAGCGAGACCTGGTCGCGCACGAGATCGTGGATCCCTGCACCCTTCATCTCATGCTGAACGAGAAGGTCGTGCGCACGGGCCAGGGCATTGACGCGACCATTGAAGCTGTCGACGAACTGGGCCGGCTTCGATGCCGTTCGCAACGACTGGCTCGCAATCGCCTGGATCATCGCGAGCGTGTTCTTGACGCGATGGTTCAGTTCGTTGAACAGCAGGTGCTGCAATTCCTCGCTGCGCTTTCTCTCGGTGATGTCGCGCGCGATTTTCGACGCACCGATCACGTTTCCCGAGCCGTCAAGGACTGGTGAAATGGTCAGTGATAGATGCACCCGCTGCCCGTCCTTGGCAAGTCGCACGGTGTCGAAGTGCCCGATGCGCTCCCCGCGGCAAAGCCGGGCAAGGATGTCGTCCTCTTCCGCCTGCAACTCGGGCGGAATGATTTTTCTGATGGACCGGCCGATCATCTCCTCGGGCTGATAACCGAAGATCCGGGCGGCGCCGTCATTCCATGAGGTGACGGTCCCGTCGAGCCGTTTGCTGACGATCGCATCGTCGGAGGAGGACACGATTGCCGCCAGGCGCGCCGAGGCAATTTCGGCATCCCTTCGGTCCGTTACATCGGTCAGCAGGTGGATGTACCCGGTAGAGCCGTCATGGTCGGTGGGCGTGGTGGACACCGTCAACGCCTTGCGCGTCCCGTCCGGCCTCTCTGCCAGGATTGCGTCGCCGAAAGCCGACGCGTCTTTGCCTGGCTTCATCGCGAACGGAGACTCGTCAAAGTCCATGCGACGTCCGTCCGGCCAGAACAGCGTGCACCTGTCGTGCCAGCTTTGCGAACCAGGTTTCGGTTGATATCCCAACAACTCGGCGGCTGCATGATTGCAATAAGTGAGCCGGCCTTCGGCGTCAGTGACGCAGGCCGCTATCGGCAACGCGTCGAGGAGACCCTGGTGCGTTGGCACACCCTCCATGGCTAAATCCTCTGTTCCGCTTCGTCCCTGCTCACAAGATATGCAGCTTGTGATCTCAATTTGGCAAAGATAGGGCGCAATCATGATGCGCGGTTAAGGTGAGTTTTCTCCTGCGGCGGTTCCAGTCGGTCCGAGGCCATACCCTAACTCATCAGATTGCGGCCCATCGTGCGATGCGTCTGTTCCAGGACGTGGCTGAGCCAGTCCTCGAGACTTGCATAGCTGCTCCTGGTGTCGACGGCGCCGAGCGCCCGCTCCAGGGTCAGCTCCACGAGGCGGTCGGCGGAGCTGGCATCTTCGAGAAGCAGCAGGGCCGTCAGCCTGAGCTTGGGCAGAACCGCGAAGGCATCATCAGATGTGGAATCCATCGGCTTGCGGCCGGCCTCCGGCGGGAAGAGAGCATCAAACAGGCCGTCGGTGTTCACGGGTTTGTACAGACGGCCGACGAGTTGAAATCGTAACGGGATCGAGACATCGCCGGCGCCGGTGAAGAAGACAAACGGGACGTGCCGGCGCATCAGTGCGTCAGCGACAGGAAAGACCTTGCGACCGTTCAGGTTGACATCGAGCACGGCCGCCTCGGCAAGGTCGACATACCTGACAGCCGCGTCCAGATTGGATGCCGGCCCCAGAACAATGGCACCCATCTTCCGGAAGTATCGGCTCAGATCCTCGGCAAGAAGTGGTTCGTCTTCGACAATCAGGACACGGCGTCCGCGGATACTTGCCACAGCTATGCTCCTTTCTCCTGGTCGTCGCGTTCCAAGGGGGTCGCAACGGGCGCGGCCTGGCGGCGGCGCATGGGAACAAGCAATCGAGCAGGAACCTGACCGCCGATGTTTTCAACTTGCGGCATTCGATCCGCGAATTGCTGGTTGGGCGACCCGGGAAGAGCGTTCGGGCACATACTCCTGTTAAGTGTCGTCATACCCGTGATAACGCGCGGAAGAGCGGCAGGTTTCAATCCGGGCAGACACTGTGGCCCTCTCTCGCCGCGAGTTGCGGGTTTGGCGGGGCCGAGACGTATGCGCGCGCGTGGGCGGGAGACGTGCGCAACCGCACAGCGTTCGCCTTGCACGGGTGCCGTCGGCCGAGTTAACGGTGAGGTTGGAACGTTCTTCTCGCCAATGGGTTTGTTAGGATAACGGCCCTTCGATCCGGACGTCTTGAGAATCCTGCCAGCACGAGGATGCCCAAGATCCTAGAGGGCTTTGATGGCAAACACCTTTTCTGCGTTCTCGGAAGCCGGACGGAATGCAGATTGACCTTGGATAAGACCGATGTCGCCTCAAATTCTGATCGTGGAAGACGAATGGCTGATTGCGGAGGATTATGCTGTCGCTCTGCGTGACGCCGACTATGGTGTTGTCGGACCATGTGCCACGGTGAAAGCCGCGATTGCTGCGATCGACGAGGAAACGGTGGACGCGGCGCTTCTCGACGTCGAGCTCTCCGGCGAAGCAAGTCTGCCGGTGGCCGAGTACTTGTCGGCGCGCGGGATACCCTTCGTATTTGTCAGCGGCCACAATGCGCGGGAGGTGCCGCCCGATATGCGCGCACTGGCGCATTCCAAGCCGCTGAGCCACTCAATGTTGCTGGCCGCCGTCGAAAAGATGTGCACGCGCGGTCAGACACCTACCGAAGAATAAAGGCCTTTGCCCGGCGATCGTGTTCCCGAAGTCGGGAACGAAAGGCATCGTTCATGGTTTGGCTGGCTAGCACGTATACAGGAGGAAACTATGCTTCCGGCCACGACAGAACGAGTATCTTCGAATACTTCCGATGCGATCAACCGCCGGCTGCGGCGGGAAACCGAAGATCGGGTTGCCTATTTCGCTCGGCATCCCGACGAAATCGATGCCCGTCTCGATGAACTCGACGGGGAATGGGATATTGAGCGGACCCTTGAGGCAAATGCATCGGTCCTTGGATTTGCGGGTGTGGCGCTTGGTGCGGGCGTGGACCGCCGCTGGCTCGCTCTGCCTGCTCTCGTCACGGGTTTCCTTTTTCAGCACGCGGTGCAGGGCTGGTGTCCGCCGGTTCCTGTAATGCGGCGCCTGGGGATCCGTACCGCTTCGGAGATCGGGGAGGAACGCTATGCGCTCAAGGCGCTCAGAGGCGACTTCACGGACATTCCGTCGCAGCACGGTTCATCACTGCTGGAGAGAACACGCAAGGTTCTGGCGGCGGTAAGAGGATAGGTGCGGCTACGGCTGGATGAAGTTCCGGCATGCGGCCTACTTCGTACCGGCGCCGGCCGGTCTTGGTTTTCGAAAGCGCTTCGGGAACTTCGAGGGCGGTGTCCGGTTGACGTGCAAGGCTGTCTCAGCGCGGCCATTGGCCTGCGCATGCGAAATGCTTCGATGAACGCGGGAGATCGATCATGAAAAAGCACCCTGCCCTATTTGGCGCTGCGGGTGGGATCGTCGCCACGATCCTGATCGCCATCGCTGTCTGGCTTACGATCACCTACACGGGCGCCTACAATGTCGCCGCCTCGGATCAGCATTTCGATGCGGTCCGTTGGACCCTGGACACCACGATGCATCGTTCGGTGGAGACCCGGGCCGGCAAGGTGGAGCTGCCGGAAAGTCGTTCCGACGAAGTGCTCGCCGAGGGTGCGCGTCACTATGCGGAGAGCTGCGCCCACTGCCACGGCGGGCCGGGCCGGAAGCCGAGCGAATGGTCTCGGGGAATGCGGCCCGAGCCGCCACACCTGACCGAAGCGGCCACCGAATGGACGGGTGAGGAGATCCACTGGATCGTCTCCAACGGCATCAAGATGACGGGTATGCCGGCCTTTGGCGAGCACCATTCCGCCGAAGAAATCTCCAGGATCACCGCGTTCGTGACGACCCTTCTCGGGCTCTCGGCCGACGATTATTCGAGGATGACGGCGAACGCGCAGGATCGTTCCCGCGAGACACAATCATCGGCGGATGGTGATGCGCACCGTGAGCCGCCGGCCGGCACTTCACCTCCCGACGGCAACTAACGCACCCGAACAGGAAAGCACTCATGTCCTATATTCGCTTCGGCCTGATGATCCTCACCTCCACGGTGGTGATGTTCGTGCTGATGTACCTGAACACTTACGCCTGGGAACACGTCTTCTTCAGCGAGACCCGCGTCTACATGGCCATTCTTATGGGCGCCACCATGGCGGTTATCATGCTCGCCTACATGCTGGGCATGTACAGCAACAAGGCGCTGAACATAGCGATCTTCATCGGCGCGATCATCGTATTTGCCCTTTCGCTGTGGCTGGTCCGCAGCCAGAGCACGGTTTCGGGACCGAGCTATATGCGCGCGATGATACCGCACCACTCGATCGCCGTCATGACGTCCGAGCGTTCACAGATCCGCGACCCCCGCGTGCGCAAGCTCGCCGACGAGATCATCAGGGCGCAGCGCCAGGAGATTGCCGAGATGCGCTTTCTCATCTCCCAGGTCTCCTCCGGAAAGGTGGTGGAGAGCATCTACGAGGACCCGCCTGCCGAGCCCGGCAGCATCGCGGACGCGCTTTCCAATACGCTTATCAGCGAGCTTGACCTCTCGCCCATGCCGGAGGCGGAGGCGGAGCGCATACTGGAGGCGGATTCGCGCTGCACGTTCAACCGCAGTCCCGAAACCGATCCGGTCCTGTGGGCAGCTCAGGACGGCGGACGGGCGGCGATGAAACTGAACGGGGTCCTGGTCGGCCTCGATACATCCGGCGATCCGCAAAGCGGCACGGCGGAATTCTCGGCACCCGGCACCTCCGTTACCGTCAGGTCGCTCGGTGAAGATGCGGACTGGCGCGCGGATTCCGAACTGGTCTTCCAGCTCGACGAAGGCCTGACCGCCGGATACCGCGGCTTTTATAACTGCGGGAAATAACCGTCGACCGGACGGCGCCGCATTTCCTGCGTTGTCCGGAGCTAACCGGCGTTGCTCTGGCGCTGCTGACCGCCAGGCATCGCCGAGGGTTTCCTTCGGTCCGGGCCTTACCTGTAGACCAGGGTCGGCAGCCACATGGAGAATTCCGGCACGAAGGTCAACAGAAGAAGCACCGTGATCAGCGGAATGAGAAACGGTGCGGTTGCGGTCACGCAGCGCTCGAAGGGCACCTGGGCAACCCTCGACAGGACATAGAGCACCATTCCGACAGGCGGGGTCAGCAGGCCGATCATCAGGTTCAGGATCATGATGATCCCGAAGTGAACGGGATCGATGCCGAGGCCGACGGCGACCGGAAGGAGCACCGGCGTCAGGATCGTGATTGCGGCAATCGTCTCCATGAAGAGGCCGATCACCAGGACGATCAGCGTGATGATCAGCAGGAGCAACACCTTGTTGTCGGTCAGGGTCACCATCAGCTGGGAGAAGTGCTGCGCGGTCTGGTTGGCGGTCAGGATCCAGGCGAAGATGGTCGAGGCTGCCACGATGAGCATGATGGCCGCCGTGGTTTCGACCGTGTCGAAGGACACCTTCAGGATCCTTCTCCAGTCCAGGGTCCGGTAGACGCCGACGCCGAGAAAGATGCACCAGGCAACCGCCGCGATGGCGGCCTCGGTCGGCGTGAAGATGCCGAACATGATGCCGCCGATGATGATCATGGGGGTCATCAGGGGCAGGAAGGCGTCGACGAACGTCCGCCCCAGCCGGCCGAACTGAAAGTTCAGATCGCGCGGATAGTTCCGGCGGCGCGAATACCAGGCAACCATTGCCATCAGTGCCAGTGCCATCATCAGCCCCGGAACGATCCCCGCCATGAAGAGCTGGCCGATGGAGGCATCCGCGATCACGCCGTAGATGACCAGCGGCAGGGACGGGGGAATGATCGGCCCGATGGTGGAGGACGCCGCCGTGACGCCGACGGCGAAATCCGTATCGTAGCCGGCGTCGCGCATCGCCTTGATCTCGATATTGCCGAGACCGCCCGCGTCGGCGACCGCCGCGCCGGACATGCCGGCAAAGATGACGCTCGCCCCCACATTCACGTGACCCAGTCCGCCATGCATCCAGCCGACGGCCGCGCGGGCGAAGGCGAAGATGCGGGTCGTGATGCCCGCCGAGTTCATCAGGTTGCCGGCAAGGATGAAGAACGGAACCGCGATGAGGGGAAAGGAATTGATGCCGTTGACCATGTTGGCCAGCACGATCATCGGCGGCAGGCCGTCCACCACAACGAAGGCCAGCGATGCCAGGGCGAGCGCCGCGGCGACCGGAACGCCGATGATCATCAGGGCAAACAGGAACAGGATCATGAACATGATGGCCATGCGGGGATCGTCCTTCAGTCGGTAGGCAGGTGTTCGTCGAGGGATCGGACGACTTCGTCAGGTGTCTGGCGCACACGGCGCCACAGCCAGAAGGCCGAATAGAACGCCATGATGGCGAGCGCGACGACGCAGACGGTGTAGATCCAGGCTTTGGGGATCGGCATCGCCACCATCTTCTGGCGGGTCTTCTGAGTGAGTTCGATGCCGATCCAGGTCATCGTGGCGAAAAAGCCGAGAGTGATGGTCTGCGATAGCACCGCCAGTCCCTTTGCAACGCGGGGCGGGACCATGCGCATCAGGAATTCCAGCGTGATGTGGGATCCCCGGCGCGTCGCGGTGATCGATCCCAGGAAACACACCAGGATCAGAAGATAGCGCGCGGCTTCCTCGGTCCAGGCAAGGGAGTCATTCAACACGTAGCGGGTGAAAAACTGCAGGAAGACGACCACGGCCAGAACCCAGAAGATCAGGATGGCGGGCGCATCGATCCATCTCAATGCACTCAGGTCCGTCTTCCCGTCTTCGAACCGCAGCAGGTCGGGCGCGCCGTCGGCACGCCCTTCCTTAGATTGAGCAGTGTCCGGCCCGGTCCCGTCCGTCACCGCATCGCTGCGTCGGTTCATTGCGCGAGAGCCTGCATCCGCTCGTAATGTTCCTGGGTGTAAGGCACCTTGGACTCGTCGGTCAGAACAGGCTCGACCGCTGCCCGGAAGGCTGCCTTGTCGACCTCGTTCACCTGGATGCCCTGATCGCGGAACCACTGCACCAGATCCTGCTCAGACTGGTGGATCTCGTCCGCGTTCCGTGCCGCAGCCTCCTTGAGGACCTCATCGACGATCTGTGTATCGTCGCCGAGCTGCCCCATGGCGTTCTCTGAAACGATGATGATCAGCGAATTGCCGATATGACCGGTCAGGTTGATGTTGGACTGAACTTCATAGAATTTCTTGAACTTGATCGTCGGCAACGGGTTTTCCTGTGCATCCACCACGCCCTGCTGCAAGGCGAGATAGACCTCGGAGAAGGCGATGGGCGTCGGGTTGGCGCCGACCGCATTCGGGAAAAGCACCATCAGCGGCGAGTCCGGGACGCGGATCTTCAGCCCCGTCATGTCGTCCGGTTTGGTGATCGGGAAGTTGGAGGTCACGTGGCGATAGCCGTACCAGGTGATCGCCGTCACCGTGTGGCCGGTCGCTTCCTTGTAGCCTTTGGAGAGCTCCGCGAAGAGATCGCTGTCGCGGTAGGCCTTCCAGTGATCGTAGTTCTTCAGCATGAAGGGATAGTCGGAAATGGCGATTGGTCCGTAGTCGCGCTCGGCGAAGTTCGGGCCGGTATAGATCATGTCGACGGAGCCGATGGTCAGGCCTTCGTTGATCTCGGCTTCCTTGCCGAGCGACGAGGCGGGATAGACCGAAATATTCACGCGGCCGTCGGTTTTTTCCTTGATCTGCTCTGCCGCCCAAAGCGCCCACTTGTGGTAGCTCGAGCCCTCTTCATAGACATGTGCCCATTTGAGGTCCCCAGCCCAGGCCTGACCTGCAACGGCAATTGTCATGGCAGCGGCCAGCAGGCCGCGCTTGATCGTTCTTCCAAACATTTTGTCCTCCCATCGGCGCGGCCGAACTCCTCCAGTCAGCCGGCCAATTCTAATATAACTAGTATACAAGATATTTTACATATATGATGTGTGAAAGGAAGGCAACCGTATTCGACTGGCCAACCCGAAGCGAGACTGCTAGAGCATCCTGTTGAAGTAGGTTCATCTTCGCAGCGTTCTTGCGACCGCAGGATGCTCTGGTGGACCGGACAAGAGGGATGAAACCGTCGATACTCCGAGGCAGATGAAACGCTGTCTCCACAAGAGCCAAGGACGCACGGTTTCAGGGGATGTGATGGCCGTATCGTTGGACGAAACGCGCAGCGCGAATGTCAAGACGCGCAAGCCGAGGGCCCGGAACTCGCCGCCGCGCAGCTCGGCAACCGGATCTGCACGCAAAGGGGCGCGTAACTCGGAGATCGTCTACAGGGATCTCCGGGATGCGATCGTCAACGTCACCCTGCCGCCGGGAGCCGCTCTGGCGGAAAAGGAAATCACCGAGAAATATGGCATCAGCCGGACGCCGGTGCGGGAAGCGATCCTGCGCCTTGCGGAGGAGCATCTCGTCGACGTGTTCCCGAAATCCGGTACCTTTGTCGCCAGGATACCGGTTGCGGAATTGCGGGAAGCGATCGTCGCCAGAAAGGCGCTGGAGGAGGTCTGCGTCCGCGAGGCGACGTCCAGGGCGACGAAGAGCCAGCTGATGGAGCTCAGGGCCATCATCCAGCGGGAACAGGAACTTGCAGACAGTGGCGACGAACAGGCTTTCCATGCTGCGGACAACGCCTTTCACGCAGGCATCGCTTCGGCAAGCGGCTATCCCGGCATCTGGCAGATGATTGAGAAGATCAGGCTCCAGGTGGAGCGCTACAGACGCCTCACGCTGCCGCAAAAGGGACGGATGCAGTTGATCGTGTCCGAACACACTGCCGTGCTCGACGCGATGGAAAACGGCGACGCGGAACAGGCAGTCGCGAACATGAACAGCCATCTCAACAAACTGCAGATCGATATCGGCACCTTCCAGGATCTCTGGCCGGACTATTTCCACTTTGATGTGAAATAGGGAGCGCGGCGCGAGACTGGCCGAATCCGCTGCCAAGGTGATCCCGAAACCGTCCCGGCCTTGTTGACCCCGATTCGATTTCATTCCGGGGGCGGCAATCGTCCGGTCGACCGTTTCCCATCCAGCGAGAACTGATCGCTTCCCCGGAAATCCCGGCTTTCTCGGCCTTTGCAAGTGCTGAGGCAGCTGGATCGGCCCTCTGCGACCGCATCTACCATGTGCCGTCAAAGGTGTGCAGTCGTCGATTCTTGTCTCACGCCATGATTTGTTCCAGTTTGCGTCGTATCCACCAATGCCCTTTCAGTTGGAAAGGTAGTTTGCGACAGCGTATGTCGCTGCACTGTTGCAGGTGAGACCAGGGTAGACTTTTAGACAATGCAAAAGAACGGTGAAAGAATGACCGATACTCAGATGGACGCAAACCTCATTGACCTGACGGCAGATATTGTTGCGGCCTATGTCGGCAACAATTCTGTTTCTTCGACGGAACTGCCGGCGCTGATCCACGAAGTTCACGGAGCCCTGCAGAAGACTGCAACGGAAGCTCCGGAGCCCGAGCCGTTGAAGCCCGCCGTGCCGATCAAGAAATCAGTCACTCCCGATTACATCTTCTGTCTCGAAGACGGCAAGAAATTCAAGTCGCTCAAGCGCCACCTGCGCAGTCACTATGACTTGTCGCCGGAAGAATACCGCGAAAAGTGGAACCTCGAACCGGACTATCCCATGGTGGCGCCAAACTATGCCGCGGCGCGTTCCAACCTTGCCAAGAAAATGGGTCTCGGCCGGCAGCCCCAGCTGCGCAGGGGAAGGTAATCCGGGTCTCAGACCGCCGTCGGCCGAACGGCAAGCCGCGGCACACTGCGCATTTCGCTCCGAGCCCGGGCCGGCGACGGCCCTGGCGGGCGACCTGCTGCAAAGGTTCGATCGGCTCCGCGCTTTCGGCTGCGTTCGGCTGCGAAGCGGGAGACTGGGGCACACGGCCCTGGACCGGACGTCAATTGACCGGGCAACGCCCTGGATCAGCCTGTTCCGGTCTGGCCGATGTGATCGCCGCCAGGGCATTGGCCTGGCGGCGCGAATTGCGGTGTTTGGCAATCTGATTGTCCGCGATGACGCCGATGAGGATCACGCTGCCCATGACGGCGAAATTCAGCGAGGATGGGATGCCGAGAAGGTTCACCAGATTCTGGAGAACCTGCAGCAGCACGACGCCGAGAACCACGCCGACGATCGACCCCTCCCCGCCCCGCAGGGAAAAGCCGCCGAGCACGGCGGCCGCGATCGCATAAAGTTCATAGAAGTTGCCGTGAGAGGCCGGGTGGATCGAACGCGTATACATGGCGAAGAATATCGCCGACAGACCGGTCAGCACCATGCAGATGACATAGGCGAGCACGATGACGCGCCGGGTATTGATACCGGTATAGCGGGCCGCTTCCTCGTTTTTTCCCACGGCAAACAGATGGCGGCCGAAGACGGTCCGGTGCAGGACGAACCAGGCGACGACCGCGACCACCGCGAAGGCGAGGATCGAATGCGGTACGCCGCCGGTCCGTCCGGAAACGAGCCATTCCAGGATGGGAAAATTATCGCCGAAGGAAAAACCGGCCGTGCCGTCCTTCGTGTAGAAACGTGCAATTCCGCGATAGATCAAAAGGCCGCACAGGGTCACGATAAAGGGCTGCAGCTTCAGCCGCGTGACCAGCCAGCCGTGTATCAGGCCGAACACGGCTCCGAGCACCAGGACAATCAGCGCGGCGAGCGGCCAGGGAACGCCCTGCTGGACGATCAGGTCGACAAAGATGACCCCCAGGAGCGCGATGACTGAGCCGACCGACAGCTCGATGCCGGCGGTGACGATCACAAAGGCTTCGGCAAGAGAGAACAGTCCGAACAGACCGATCAGGTTGGCGGTGTTGGCGAGGTTTATTGGCGACAGGAACCTGGGATTGATCAGTGCCACGACGGTTCCGACCACGAGCACGAGCACGGCGAGCCCGATATCCTTTTTCTGCATTCTTGTTCCCCATCCTTCTTATCCGACAGCCAGCCGGAGAATGTTTTCTTCTGTCAGTTCGTCCGAATTCAATATTCCGGAAACATGGCCTCTGCGCATGACCGCCACCCGGTGGGAGACGCCGATGACTTCCTCCATGTCACTCGAAATCATCAGGATACCGACGCCCTCTTCGGTCAGCGCCTGCATGAGGTGATAGACCTCCGCCTTCGCGCCGACATCGATGCCTCTGGTCGGCTCGTCGAAAATGATGACCTTGGGGTTCATGGCGAGCCACTTTGCCAGCACCACCTTCTGCTGGTTTCCGCCGGAGAGTTCGGCGGCGGCACTCGACAGCGAGCCGGCCTTGATGGAAAGGCGTCTGCGAGAGGATTCCGCAAGCTCGTTCTCGCGGGCCCTGTCGACGACCCCGAAGCGCGAAAGGGTGTTCAGGCAAGGCAGCGTCAGGTTCTCGTAGATCGGAAAGTCGAGCAGCAGCCCCTGTTCCTTGCGGTCTTCGGGAACCAGCGACAGGCCTGCCGCGATCGCCGCGGGAACCGAGTGGGGCTGCAATGCCTTGCCGTCCAGGCGAATGGATCCGCCGAGAAGCTTGTCGATGCCGAAAATGGCGCGCGCCAGTTCGGTCCGTCCGGCGCCGACCAGCCCGGCGATACCGAGGATCTCGCCGCCATGCAGGCTCAGGTTGACTGCGGCGCCGGGGAAAGTTGACGTCCGCACGCCGGTCATTTCGAGAACGGGCCGGGCGATCCGGTGGCGGGATTTTTCATAGAACTGGCTCACGTCCCGGCCGATCATCATCCGCACCATCGTTTCCTTGCGGATTTCGGCCCCTGTGAGCTCGCCGGCATTGTTGCCGTCGCGCAGACAGACGACCCGGTCGGCAATGTCTTCCACTTCCGTCAGGCGGTGACTGATGAACAGGACCGCGACGCCGCGCTCGCGCAATTGCCGCATGACCTCGAGCAGCCGTTCGGTTTCCGACAGAGTCAGGCTGGAAGTGGGCTCGTCCAGAATGACGAGCCGTGCATTCATGGACAGGGCCCTGGCGATTTCGAGCAGCTGCTGGTCTGCCAGCGAAAGGTCCGATACCGGATCGCCGGGGCCGAAGCGCGCGCCGAGCAACTGCAGGATCGGCCTGACCTTGTCGACCATCGCCTGACGGTCGAGAAGTCTCAACGGACCGGATGTCATTTCCCGTCCGAGAAGCACATTCGCTGTTACGTCGAGATTGGTGAACGGATTGAGTTCCTGGTGCACGAACGCGATGCCGAGTGCGGCCGCCTCGGAAGGGGTCAGCTTCCCGACCTCCACGCCATCAATGGTATAGCGCCCGCCATCGGGCGATACCGTGCCGCCGAGCACCTTCATCAGCGTCGATTTCCCGGCGCCGTTCTCGCCTATCAGACCGACGATCTCTCCGCCCTGGATGCTCAGGTCCACGTCCTGCAGGGCAACAACGCCCGGGTAGACTTTCGTCACCCGGCTAAGCTCAAGGGATATCTTCTGAAATCCGGGATGCAAAATTCTGGCTCCACCTCAAAAGATTGGCTTTGGCCGTGCGGGCCGGAAGTCCGGTCCGCACGGCCAAGGGTCCGCCTGGGAGGGCGTCGACCTAACCTTTGATCCGTTCCGTCAGTTCTTTTTCGAACGCATCGACATTCGAGGCATCGATGATCTTCGTCGGAACGATGATCAGTCCGTCAGCGGGAATGCCCGACCTGTCGCCCTCCAGGAAATCGGCCATGAGATGCATGCCCTGATATCCCCACTGGTAGGGGTCCTGCACCACGGTTCCGGCGAAACTGCCTTCCCGGACGGCACCCAGCGTGATCGGGTCCTCGTCGAATGCGATGACGGTGATTTCGCCAAGCTTTCCGGCGGCTTGCAGCGCTTCATAGATTTTCGGCGGATTGTAGGAATAGAATCCGACCATGCAGTCGATTTCCGGATTGGCCGCCAGCACGTCGTCGACGTTGGAGCGTGCCTTGGCGAAGTCCACGTCGTCGCCGCGCACGTCGACGAGTTCAATGCCCTTGCCTTCCACGGTTTCACGGAAACCGGCAATGCGCTCCTTCGCATTGTCCGCGCCCAGGAAGCCGACAAAGCCCATGCATTTGCCGCCGTCCGGCAAGGCCTTGATCGCAATCTCACCGGCCTGGTTGCCGGCCAGGGTGTTCGACGAGCCGAGATAGGCGATACGGTCGCTTTCCGGGGCGTCGCTGTCCGTGGTGAACAGAGGCACCTGCGCCGCGATACGGTTGAAGGCACCGATCGATGTCTTCGGATCGACCGAGGAAATCATGATTGCATCCGTACCGGCGGCAACGAGGTCGTCCATGAGGGCGTTCTGCAGCGCCGCGGTCCCCTGTGCGGGATAGCGGAACTGCAAATCGTAGCCGGGCAGTTCGGACTTGGCTGCATTCACGCCGGCTTCTGCCAGCTTCCAGAAGTCGGAAGCCGCATTCACGACGAATGCCAGCTGTGGTTTGTCCTGAGAATATGCCGAAGTGGCGGTGAACGTGACGACTGCGGCCACGCAAAGAGTTTTCCGAATGTTCAATTTTTCCTCCCTGTCTTCGAGTAACGAAGCGTCACTCTGAACAGTATCATTAATAATATTATTAATAAATATTAGCAAGCATTAATTCCCGATCCGACGGGAACGGGTGCGAAGATAGGGTTGCCCGGCTCTGCCTGGGCGGCTGCTTCAGGGGTGCTTGCGTTAAGCGTGCTTGACACGCCCGACCGCGGAGACTTTCGAACTGCGGACCAGCGGCGTCCGGCTGAATGGGCAGGCATAATCGCGTGCCGCCCGTTGCCAATTCGTCAAAAAAGGAGCCGTCGAACCAATGCGTCAGTTCGACGGCCCAGGAGAGGCTGCTTAATTGTCTGCGCAGAAACCCGGATCTTCCTGGTTACAAACGTCCAGTCCCGTATAGAGCGGGTCGTCCACGCTTTCGCCGTTGATGAGCTGAATCATCACGTCAGGTGCGCGATAGCCCATTTCGAAGGGTCGTTGTCCAACCTGCGCATGGCTTCTGCCTTCGCGAAACGCCTTCGTTTGAGGCGGCAGAGTGTCGCCCGCGACGATGATCAGTTCACTGGATTTCAGTTTGTCCATGACCTGATCGGTCACCTGGGTATAGGCCTGCGGCGCGAACTGGGCCCAGCCACCGACCAGAATGAATGCGTCCAGGTCAGGATTGGCGATGAACGTATCGGCCATCTGCTGGTTCGCCAGGTCCGCCTGGTCGTTGGTGAAGACGGGGCATCCGTCGATTTCGGTCCATCCGCCCTGCCCGGCCAGACGATCGATCCCCTTTTCACCGCCGGCGGTGTCACGGAAACCCTGCGCCCGTGCATTGATGTTGTCGGCCGCCACATTGCCCAGTTGCAGGCAGACGCTACCGCCGTCCGGCTTCAATTTGGCCGCCTCCTCGGCCATCTTGACACCCATGAGATAGTTGTCCGTCCCCAGATAGGTGGCACGAAGGTCGCGGTCTTCTTCCAGGAAATCCGCGTCGATCGTCATGACCGGTACGCTCGGAGAAATCTGCCGGATGCGGTTGGCCATGGCCGGAGCATTGGAGGGCGAGATCGCGATGGCGGCAACGCCGCGGGTGAGAAGATCATCGACGATCTGGACTTCGCCGGCCTCGTCGGCAGAAGACGCCGGACCGGTGTAAAGGCACTCATATTCACTGTCCGCGTTCTCGGACATCCATTTCTTGCAGCCCAGATTGATCTGTTCAAAGAATGGGTTATCGAGTCCTTTGACGACAATGGCGAGGGTCTTCTTGTCTTGAGCCTGGCCGGAACCGATCTGCAAAGCCATTACGACCGCGGTTCCCAGCATCAGTAATTTGTGTCTCATGCGTGTCACTCCCTTCTGTTCCAGGTCCCGGAGCGACCTACCCCGGGTACCAGATTTTGCGGGGATCTTTTGCATCCCTTCTGTAATTCCAGGCGCCTTCGATCAGGGCCTCGAGGTCTACCGACGGGTCCCAGTCGAGCATCAGGCGCGCCTTGGTGTTGTCGAGCCAGTTGCTATGGAGCGGCGTCGGGATTTCTGCGATCTCGTAAGATCGGGTGTCTGCCAGGTATTGGGCTGCCTGCCGGTAGTCGACCGGCTCGTTCATTGAGATGTTGAAGAGCTCGCCGGTGGCCTTCGGATTGTCGAGCGCCGCCAGGGCCGCCGCCACGAGATCGCTGACGTGTACGAAGTTCCGCTTGAGCGGGCCTCCCTGCCGATCGAGCAACAGGGGCACGTATTTGCCGCTGGCATATGTATGGACATCATCCGGCGTCAGAAAGTCCGTCCACAAGGGTCCGCCGAACTGCTCGCGGCCGAAGGCCAGCGCGTACCTGAAGTCGTCCTTTTCCATGATCCAGGGCGCGCGCAGAGTGCATCCGTTCAGCCCGTACTGAAACCGGTACTGTTCCAGCATCACTTCTTCCAGAACCTTGGTCAGCGCGTAGCACCCCGGATAGGCCTTGCGTTCGGAGTTTTCCGTCACCGGCCCGGGATACGGCTGAAATGCGTGTCCTACCGAACAATCGCCACTGATCAAGACGAACTGCTTTGCGCCTTGA
Source organism: Roseibium salinum (assembly GCF_026240905.1). Taxonomy (NCBI): domain Bacteria; kingdom Pseudomonadati; phylum Pseudomonadota; class Alphaproteobacteria; order Hyphomicrobiales; family Stappiaceae; genus Roseibium; species Roseibium salinum. Next base: position 130,258 of record NZ_JAPEVI010000002.1, on the reverse strand, counting down.
AGCTGCCGAAACTGCTCGAGGAGAAGGAACATCCCCTTGATCGACACATCGATGGCAAGATCCGGAGATTCCTTTACGGCCGCCATGTGGAGAACATGCGTAACACCGGCCATGGCGCGAGCAACGGTGGACGGGTCGGCTATCGATCCCTGGATGATCTCCACACGCTCACGAGGCTCGATCACCCGGTTGTTGCAGAGGGCCACGACGCACCAGTCCCGGAACGTCTCCGAGGAGAGAAACTCCGGCAGAAAATTCTGTCCCACCTTCCCCGTGGCACCGGTTATCAGAAGCTTCATCATTCCTCCCTTGCTTTTATTAAATAATATTTACTAATATTAATTAGTCAAGCGTTGAAAAACAGCGCGCGAGCATGTCTCATGCGCAGTGGGTCAGCGTCGAAACACGTGTGGCGCGGCTCGGGAAGCGCAAACCGGCGCATCGGGCCGGCGGGGAGGAAACGATCGAATGTCGAGACTTAGGCTAACCGGAATCTCAAAGAACTTTGGGGCCATCCAGGCACTGAACGAGGTGTCGCTTGAAGTTGCCCCAGGTGAAGTGCTGGGGCTCATGGGCGATAACGGTGCGGGGAAATCCACGCTGGTGAAAATCGTTGCCGGGAATTTCGGGCCGTCGCGGGGCTCGATCTCCATAGATGACGTGACGGTGAATTTCCACAAACCGCTCGATGCGCAGCAGGCGGGCATCGAGGTCGTCTATCAGGATCTTGCGCTGTGCGATAACCTGTCGGCGGCATCCAACGTGTTTCTCGGCCGCGAACCGCAACGGTCCTACGGCGGCCTTCGCCTGCTGGACTATGCAACCATGCATCGGCGTTCCGCGGAGCTGTTTGCCACGCTGAAGTCCGAAACCCGGCCCCGCGATCTCGTCAGGCGGATGTCCGGCGGACAGCGCCAGGCGGTGGCGATCGCCAGGACGCTGCTGTCCAACGCCAAGATCGTCCTGATGGATGAACCGACCGCCGCCATTTCGGTGCGCCAGGTCGCAGAGGTTCTCGATCTGATCCACCGTCTGAGCGATCAGGGGATCAGCGTCGTGCTCATCAGTCACCGTATGCCGGATGTCTTTGCCGTCAGCAGCCGGATTGCGGTATTGCGCAGAGGCAGGCTTGTTGCCTGCAAGGCGGCGAACGAGAGTTCGCCGGAAGAAGTCACCGGTCTGATAACCGGCGCCATAGAAACGGCTTGAGGGAGGAACAGCCAATGACAACCCTTGAACAAGCCATCGGTCACAGCCAGCACCATTCATCTTTGAACAGGCTGCTCAATGCCCAGGTGTTCTGGGTGTTCCTTGCGGCCGTCCTGGCCTGCGTGGCCCTGTCCCTGATGACGGATTCCTTTGCGACCCAGCGGAATCTGTTCAACGTGACACGCAACTTTGCCTTTGTCGGACTGATTGCCATCGGCATGACGACCGTCATAGCCTCCGGCGGAATAGACCTGTCCGTGGGGTCGACGGTGGTGCTCGCGGCAATGGTCATCAGCGTTCTGATGGCGGCGGGAAATCCATTCTGGTTGTCCGCGCTGCTCGCACTGGCCGCGGCGGCCGCGGTCGGGCTGCTCAACGGCGCCTTGATCGCCTATGTGGGGATGCCGCCTTTTGTCGTGACGCTCGGTATGCTGTCGGCGGCCAGGTCGCTGGCCATGGTGCTGTCGGACAACAAGATGATCTGGGAGTTCGGTCCCGATCATGACGTTCTGCTTTGGCTTGGAGGCGGTTCGACCCTTGGGCTGCCCCATCCCATCTATGCGCTCGGTCTTCTGACGATCGTCATGAGCGTCGTTTTCCGTTGGACCAGGTGGGGCCAGTACGTGTTCGCGATCGGCGGCAACGAGCAGGCGGCGACGCTGACCGGTATTCCCGTAAAGCGAATCAAAGTGTCGATCTACATGTTTTCAGCACTGACCGCAGGCGTCGCGGGCATTCTCATGGCCGGCTGGCTTGGCAGTGTGACGACAAATCTTGGTCAGGCGATGGAGCTCACGGTGATTGCCGCCGCCGTTATCGGCGGAGCCAACCTTGCGGGCGGCGAAGGAACGGCACTTGGCGCCGTCATCGGTGCTCTCCTGATAGAAGTGATACGGAACTCGCTAATTCTGCTCGGTATTTCCACGTTCTGGCAGGGCATGTTCATCGGCTCCTTCATCATCATCGCGGTCGCTTTCGACCGCATCCGCAATCTGCGCACGCTCGACTAAAGTATGAGGAGAAACAAATGCCTGCCTGGTACCCGGCGCGCAGAACGTTGATTTTACCTTTCGTTCCCGATAGTCATTCGCCGGTTCAGGTGGCGCCGGTTCAAAAGGCGAATGTGCCAATGATGAGGAAATCAGAAAGAAGATGACGAAAAAACGCCGGCTCAGCATAGATAGACGTCCAACCATGATGGATGTTGCGGCCATGGCCGGCGTTTCGCAGGCAACGGTTTCTCTCGTCCTGAACGGCAGCCCCGGTGCCAAGCTGAGCGACGCGACGAAGAAGCGGGTCCATGATGCGGCCCGGGAGCTCGGGTACACGCTCGTTCGCCGCGGATCCAGGGCAGTGCCCGAAGACCGATCGAACGTCGTGTTCATCGCCGACGAGATCACCACCGATCCCTGGATGGCGCTCGCGTTCGAGGGCGCCAGGGATAAAGCCTATGAATTCGGCATTCACGTCAGTCTCGCGGTCAGCCATGGAGACCGGGACACCGAGCAGATGATCGTCAGCCAGATGAGCCGCCTGCCCCTGCTGGGTTTTATCTACGGAACGATCCTGACGCGGCGCGTTGACCTCGTGCCCGCATTGGAAGACCGGCACACCATCCTTCTGAACTGCTATGACGGTGACCGGGCCTTGCCCTCGGTCCTGCCCGGCGACGTTCTGGGCGGGCGCACTGCGACGGACCACCTGATCCAGGCCGGCTACCGCCGCATCGGACTTATCAACGGCCAGCAGGGCGTGGATGCCTCACGCGACCGGCTCAAGGGGTACCGGCAGGCGCTTTCGAGCAATGACATCCCTTTCGACAGTGCCCTTGTGAAGCCCGGCAACTGGGAACCGTTGTCGGGATACCAACACACCCACGCCCTTCTGGATCTCGACAATCCCCCCGATGCAATCTTCTGTGCCAACGATCTGATGGCGCTCGGGTGCTATGATGCGCTGAAAGAGCGGGGGCTGCGGGTTCCCGAAGACATCGCGGTCATCGGCTTCGACAACCGCGAAATTTCCGAAAGCATGCATCCTCCCCTCTCGACACTGGTTCTGCCGCATTACGAAATGGGTGAAATCGCTTTCGAATTGCTGCTCGACAACGCCAACGGACGTCAGGCAGGTCCCGGACATATCAAGGTGGAGTGCCCTCTGGTGGAGCGCAACTCCGTGACAGCGCCGGCGATTCTGGACCGGAAAGCCCTGTGATGCTGCCCTCTGGGTTGCATCGCCGCATCAATGCGGGTTCATTGTCCCGGTGAATCGTGACAAAGGAAGCCTTTCCCGATCTTTCGAATACAGGAGATGATCTGAGCCCCTCCATGCAAGCGAGTCGACGCCTGCAATAGCTCGCTGCCGCAACGAATCCACCGTGTCTTAGCCCGTTTGCGTAAGCAGCCGCGCGACCCAAAAGCCGGCTGCGGCGGAGATGCCGGTCAGGAAAGTTCCCCAGGCGATATCGGCGACTGACACCACAAGCGGCCAGTTTTTCAACGTCGCGTAGTTCGTCAGGTCGTAGGTGGCATAGGCGAAGAAGCCGAACAGGGCGCCGTGGAGGAGTGCGATGACGATCGAATCCGAGCGTAGCGCGGGTGCGACAGCGAAAAAGACGATGCCTGCAATGTAAACGACGTAAAAGGCAATGGCAGCCGGGACCCGCGGTGATTCCAGCAGTATGTCGCCCAGCTGGTCCTGGTAGAATTGCTTGGCCACCTTGGACAACCAGATCAAATCGATCACCAGGAACACGAACGCCGTGGTGCCGTATGCAATCAGGTACTTCGCCATGATCACTCCTGCCGTGTTTATCGACTTCAAATACGCCTGCCACAGGGCTTCGGATCACTGCTGTGTTTCGACCGGACTGGCCGAGGAACGTTGCCGGGAGTGATCCGCTAACCCGCCGCCTGCGTAATTCGGATCAAACGCAACGCGGGTTATACAATGAATCCTTTGAAAATCGCGGTTATCGGCTCCGGTATTGCGGGCTTGTCGGCTGCCTGGATGCTGTCGAAAAACCACAAGGTGACCTTATACGAAGCCGGCGCTCATCTGGGCGGCCACGCCAACACGATCGATGTGGCCACGCCGGAAGGCAATGTCGGGGTGGATACGGGCTTCATCGTCTACAACGAGCGCAACTATCCCAATCTCGTTGCCCTGTTCGCCCATCTCGGCGTCGAAACCGACAAAACGGAAATGAGCTTCGCGTTGTCGTCCAACGGCGGTGCCTACGAATATGCCGGGTCCGGGCTCGGTGGATTTTTCGGACAGCGCCGGAACGTCGCCCGAACAAGCCATTGGAAACTGCTGAACGATATCTCCCGGTTTTTCAGGACGGCGCAGCAGCGGGCGGCGGCCACGTCTCCGGAAATCGCTCTCGGCACGTTCCTCGACCGCGAAGGCTTTTCTCCCGCCTTCATCGAAAACCATATTCTGCCCATGGGGGCCGCGATCTGGTCGACCACCATGTCGGAAATGCTGGAATTTCCCGCGCGCAGCTTCATCGATTTCTATGCCAATCATGGCATGCTGCAGTTCCAGAACAGGCCGCAATGGCGGTCCGTTCGCGGCGGCAGCCGAAGCTATGTAAACCGGTTGGTTGAAGACGGCGGGTTCGAAATCCTGCTTGAAACCGGCGCGAGCCGCATCGTTCGCCATCCCGGCTATGTCCATGTGGCGGACAACCGCGGCGCTTTGCGGCCTTTTGATCATGTCGTCGTCGCAACACATGCCGATCAGGCGCTCGGGCTGCTCGAAGGGCCGGACGCGGCTGAGACCAATCTCCTCGGCAGCTTCTCCTATCAGCGCAACCGCGCCGTTCTTCACCGCGATTCCCGCTGGATGCCGCGGCGCAAGCGGCTCTGGTCGAGCTGGAACTACATCAAGAAGAACAAGGGCGCCGACACCGGGCTCTGCGTCACATACTGGATGAACCGGTTGCAAAACCTGCAGACGCGAACCGATCTTTTCGTGACGCTCAATCCTTACGACGCAATTCACCCCAAGGCGGTCGAAGGCGAGTTTCTCTACGATCATCCCGTATTCGATGCCGCGGCGATGGCAGCGCAAAATGACCTGTGGACCCTGCAGGGCGCGCGACGAACCTGGTTCTGCGGCAGCTACTTCGGCTACGGCTTTCACGAGGATGCCTTTCAAAGCGGGCTCGCGGTTGGGGAGCAGCTTGGCGGTGCCTGCCGTCCATGGCAGGTCGACAACCAGTCCGGACGGATCGCAGCCCTGAACCGGCCGAGAATAGAAGCAGCGGAATGACCACACATCCTGCAGCAATATATGACGGCACCGTCATGCACACACGGATGCGCCCGTGCGTGCATAAGCTCCGCTACCGGGTGTTCGCCGTTCTGATCGATTGCGGCGATCTGGAAAAGCTAGGTCAAAGGCTGAAACTTTTTTCCTATAACCGCTTCAACCTGTTCAGCATTCATGATCGCGACCACGGCGATGGAACGCCCCTGCCCGACTATCTCGCCCGCCTCGCGGCCGTCACGCCGGCAGGCCGCGAGGTCTGCCGGTTCGCGATGCTCTGCTATCCCCGGATCCTGGGTTACGCATTCAATCCGCTGACGGTCTATTTCGGGTTCGACGAGGGCGGTCATCCCCGCCTGATGGTTTATGAAGTGAACAACACCTTCGGCGAGCGCAAGACCTATGTCATTCCCGTGAGCCCTGCCAACGGCAGCAACCTGATTGTCCAGAGCTGCCGCAAGGAGCTCTACGTCTCCCCCTTCAACACGGCAGAGGGGACCTACGGTTTCCGCGTGACCCCGCCCGGCGAGGAACTGACGGTCGGTATCACGCTGAAAGACGTCCACGGTCCCTTGCTCAAGGCGTTGTTTCACGGCAAGCGAAAGGAACTGTCGGACAGCAGTCTGCTTCGCGCCCTGGCCCGCACCGGATGGATGACCGTCAAGGTAACCGCAGGCATATATCTGGAAGCCGCCCGTCTCTGGCGGAAAGGCTTGCGCCTCAAGCCGCGCCCGCCTGCACCGGAGGCGCCCGTCACCTATGTCAGCGATCCCGGTCGCCGTTCGCGGACGGATCGAGCGGCCGGGAACGGGTAGGTTCAGAGCCGACAGCCTGTCTGCCTCCAACTGGCACCGGGTCGGTCCGGTGCTTTACCGGGATTTCCACACCAGCATCTTGATCATGCGGAAATATGCCCAGTTGGGCAGGTGCCCAAGCATCTTCATCACACATGCGAAGCCGAACGGAAACGCGATTTCGAATTTCCCGCGCTCCAGGCCGGCAACAATGCGTTCGGCCGCGTCCCGGGCGCTCATGAGGCCGGGCATCGGGAAGGGGTTGCCCCGCGTCATCGGCGTGTCGACGAAGCCGGGATTGATGATGGACATTGTAATCCCACGCGGCTCGAGCTCCGTACGAAGGGTTTCGGCGAGGTTGATCAGGGCCGCCTTCGTCGGACCATAGGCCAGGGATCTCGGCAGACCGCGATAGCCTGCCAGTGAGGCGACAATGGCGATGTGCCCGCTACCACGGGCAAGCATGGGCGGCAGCAAAGCATTGAGAGCGTTCATCACGCCCATGAGGTTGACTTCGACGCCTTCGCGCACCCGGTTGAGGTCGAATTCATCGACACTCATGATGGACCAGGCGCCGGCATTGAGGATGGCAAGATCAATGGCCCCGCAATCGCTTTCTATGCTCGCGGCACACGCGGCAACGGCGCCGGCATCGGTCACGTCGAGTGGATAGGCCGCCGCCGTCGGCGTTTGCGCCGCGAGAGCCGACAGCTTGTCTTCCGAACGTGCCGATATGGCAATGTGCCTGGCCTTGCCGGCCATGAGGCGGGCGAGTTCATGGCCGATGCCCGAACTCGCACCGGTTATCCAGACCGTGTTCCAGCGTGCTTGTCCCGATGTCACGGGTCATATCCCGATGACGCGCTGCATCAGCCGGCTGAGCAGACCCTTGAACCGGGTCGGCGCCTCCGTCGCAACGATGCAGATGCAGGGTGCGCCCGGCTCCACCCGGGGCTGATGCTCCACGTGCTCATCTAGGTCGGCAATGTCGCCAGGGCCGAAGCGGCCGAGCGCATCGCGATAGGCACCGGAGAGGATCAGGGTCATCTCCGCGCCGCCATGGCCGTGTTCCGGCATGGCCATGCCCGACGCGATCTTGAGCATGTAGAATGACGAACCTGACGGCTTCTCAAGCCGGATCCGGTGCCGGTGCACACCGGGCGCCACAAACTTCCAGGGAATTTCCGAAAGGGACGAACCGATATAGCGCTGCAGGGGAAGAGGTACCTCCTGGTGGGCCGCCGGCGCCGGGGGACGCTTCGGGCGAATGCTTCCACCGGACGCTTCCGCCGCATCGATCCGCGCCATGATCCGCGAAAGGGCATCGCCGGAAAGGTCTGCGGCATCGCCGTGTTCCAGAAAATGCCCACCGAGCTCCTCCACGGCGCGCAGGTCCCGGCGGCAGTCTTCGCACAGGGCCAGATGCGCGGCGGCGATGGCGGCAAAGGCTTCGTCGAGATCGCCGCTCGCGTAACGCAGCAGCGTGTTGCGGTCGAGATGATGCAGGACGGTCATTGCACGCCCTCCAGCTTTGCTTTCAGTTTCGTATAGGCAAGGCGCATGCGCGACTTGACGGTGCCAAGGGGCAAGGACAGCTTTTCCGCTATTTCTGTTTGACTCATGTCGCGAACAAAGGCGGATTCGATTATTTCGCGCTGTTCTGCGGGCAACTCTTCCAGCGCCAGGGCAACCAGGCCGGCACGCTGGCTCGCAAACAGCGCGTCCTCGCCGTTGCACTCCTCAGAGGCCACTTCGATTGTGTCCAGGTCCTGATAGGGTCGGGACGACCGCCGGCGAAAGCGGTCGATACGCGCGTTGCGCGCAATGGTGTAGATCCAGGTGCTGACCGTGCCGCGCTCGGCTGCATAGAGATGCACCTTGCTCCAGACCGTCAGCATCACATCCTGCACGAGATCTTCCGCAAGTGCCGGATCCGCGCCCGATTGCTGCATTATAGCCTTCACACGCGGGCCGAAATGAAGGAACAACGCCTGGAATGCGTCCCGATCACGTTTCTCGGCGATACGCTTGATCAGCACCAGGTGATCTTCAGGCGTCAATTCGGTCTCCGCACAGTCCGGGTTGTGAATTGCTCTCATGACCGTCTGCATATCCGCACCTGTTTGCATCCGGCACCGATACGCTAGCATGCGATGAATGGATCACTCCCGGAAAAGTTAGTTTGCCGTCCGCCTGTTACAGGCGGTGTATGCACAATCTTCCACAGCCACTGCAGTTTCCTGGGGGCATACCGCAATCAGACGCTCTGGTTGATTGTGCGTGTCCGCCGCCGCGGGTTAGGAGTCAGCCCGAAAATTCATCGCGGGCTCCAGATACACATGACCAGAGCAAGACAGCGCAGCGCAAGATCGACCAGCGGCCGGGACAACCAGGTCGCCATGGCCTTCCGTCCCATCCGGACGGCCTGCTGGGGCGTCGCGGCCGTCAGTTTCGTCATCAACATCCTGATGCTGACCGGACCGGTCTTCATGCTCCAGGTCTATGACCGGGTGCTGGCGAGCGGCTCCGTGCCGACGCTGGTGGCCATCGGTTCACTGGCCATGGTGCTCTATGTCTTTTACGGATTCCTGGAAGCGCGCGCGCGCGCATCCTGTCCAGGCTGGGCCAGCGGGTCGATGCCCGTCTTTCCGGCATCGTCTACAAGGTCTCCAACAGTCTGCCCGTGCGGCTCGGACGCAGGGCCGCGAGCCTGCGTCCGGTGCAGGACCTGGATACGATCCGCACATTCCTGTCCGGGCCCGGTCCGGCCGCGATCTTCGACATTCCCTGGCTGCCGCTCTATCTCGGCATCGTGTTCCTGTTCCACCCGCTTCTCGGCCTCGTCGGCCTCGGCGGTGCCGTCATCATCTCGGTGCTGATCGGACTGAACGAGATGATGTCCCGCGAACCCGCAGAGGAAGCGGCCGGACAGGCCGGCAGGCGGGCTGCCGACGTCGAAATGGGTCAGCGCAATTCCGAGGTCGTGACGGCCATGGGGATGCAGGCGGCCCTGAGCTCCAGGTGGGATGCCCGCAACGGCGACTATCTCGCCACCCAGCGGAGCGCGTCCGACGTGACCGGCCTGTTCGGAACCGCCATCAAGACCATCCGCTTCGTGCTCCAGTCCGCCATCCTTGGCGTCGGAGCGTGGCTCGCCATTCAGCAGGAAATCAGCCCCGGCGTGATGATTGCAGCTTCCATCATGACCTCCCGGGCGCTGGCGCCGATCGAACAGGCGGTCGCGCAGTGGCGCGGCTTCGTGGCAAGCAGACAGGCGCTGAGCCGCTTGCGCGACGTGACTGCGGCCGCCGAAGCCGAGCCGGAAAAGATGGACCTGCCGCTTCCGGTCGGCAGGATCACCCTGGAGCAGGTGTTCTGCGGGCCGTTCGGCGAGGCCGCGCCTTACGTTCACAACGTCTCCATGGAGCTCCAGGCGGGAGACGGCCTGGGGATCATCGGCCCGTCCGGTTCGGGGAAATCGACCCTTGCCCGGGCGATCGTCGGCGCCGCCCCCGCCCTGAGGGGCGTGATCCGCTATGACGGCGCGGAGCTCGGACAATGGACGAGCGCAAGGCGGGGAGAGTTCATCGGCTATCTTCCCCAGGACCTGCAGCTTTTCGACGGGACGATCGCGGAAAACATCGCCAGGTTCCGTGCCGACGCCTCGTCCGAGATGATCATCGAAGCCGCCCGGCTGGCGGATGTGCATGACCTGATCGTCGGTTTGCCGGAAGGATACAATACGGTGATCGGCCGGAGCGGCCGCGCGCTTTCGGCCGGCCAGCGCCAGCGCGTCGCCCTTGCCAGGGCCCTGTTCGGCAATCCGTTCCTCGTCGTGCTGGACGAGCCCAACTCGAACCTCGACGCGGAAGGCGAAGGCGCGCTTGCCAATGCCGTGCGCGCGATGCGGGAACGGGGCTCCGTCGTGATCGTGATCGCCCATCGCCCCAGCGCGATCGGCACAGTCGACAAGATCCTCTGCCTGAGGGACGGCAAGATGGTCGGCTTCGGGCCCAAGGACGAAGTTCTCAAACAGGTGGTGCAGGCGGTGCCGCGCCGGAGCGTCGGGGCATGAGCGGGAAGATGAAGATGCCAGGCAAGACTTCCAATCCCCAGGATCCCCTGCAGGCAAGACCGTCAGCGGATAGCGCGGATGACGGCCTGCGCAAGACCGTGCGCAACCATCTTCTGTTCGCGCTGTTTCTGGCGGTCCTCGTGGTCGGCGGCGTCGGCGGCTGGGCGACGTTCACGGAAATCTCCGGCGCGGTCGTCTCCGCCGGCACGGTGGTCGTGGAGAGCAACGTCAAGCAGGTCCAGCACCGGGAGGGCGGCATCGTCCATGAAATCCGGGTGAAGAACGGCGACACGGTCAAGGCCGGGGAGCTCCTGATCAGCCTGGACGACACGGTCACGCGCGCCAACCTCGCCGTTGTCACCAAGCAGCTGACCGACCTGACGGCGCAGCAATTGCGCCTGGAAGCGGAGCGCGACGATCTTCGCCGCATCGAATGGCCGGAAGAGCGGCGCGGCCAACTGGGCGATATCGAACGCAGCCAGCAGCTTCTTCTGGAGGCCCGCCTGAATTCCAAGGAAGGGCGCAAGAACCAGCTGGAAGAGCAGATCCGCCAGTTCAACAAGCAGACGGAGGGTCTGGAGGCGCAGGTTCGGGCCAAGGAGACCGAAATCGAACTGATCAAAGAGGAATTGGCCGATCTCGGCGGGCTTCTCGACAAGCAGCTGGTGTCCAAGAGCCGGGTCACGGCGCTGCGCCGCGAGATGGCGCGGCTGGAGGGCGAATACGGCGATCTGATCGCCCAGATCGCCCGGACGCTGGAGGCGATCAGCGAACGCAAGATCCAGATCCTGCAGATCGAGGAAACCTACCGCGCGGAAGTTCTGGAGCGGCTTCAGGAAGTGCGCTCGCGCATCGCACAGCTGGAAGAACAGAAGATTGCCGCCGAGGACGAGTTGACGCGGGTCGATATTCTCGCGCCCCGCGACGGATACGTGCACCAGCTTTCCGTCCACACGATCGGCGGCGTGATCGCGCCGGGCGAAACGGTCATGGCCATCGTGCCGCGCGAAGACCAGCTGATCGTCGAAGCCCAGGTCCGGCCGGTGGATATCGACCAGATGGCCCCCGGCCAGGGAGCCCGGGTGCGGTTCCCGAGTTTCGATCAGCGCACGACGCCGGAGCTCAACGCGAAACTGCTGACGCTTTCACCGGACCTCAGCCAGGACGAGCGCACCGGCACCAGCTATTATGTCGCCCGGCTTGCCATCGACGATGCGGAACTCGGCAAGCTCGGAGATCACGTCCTGGTTCCGGGCATGCCGGTGGAGACATTCATGAGGACGGGTGACCGCACGGTCCTGAGCTATCTGGTCAAGCCAATCACCGACCAGATCGCGCATGCGCTGCGCGAGCGGTAGGCGGGTTCTGCTCAGATGCCTCCCGACCTGTCGGGGCATCTGAATCCGCGAGACCGTTCCGACATGCCTCGCAATGAGAACATAGGTGACGCAGGGGCTCCATTGTTTATCTGACGCTGGATCATCCGAACAGGAAATCTGGCCGGTTCCATACACAGCCAATTGAACCAACGCACTCTGTCGGCCCCACCGTAGAAGGGACACCTCAGGTTCCCGGGGGCAGTGCCCGGGCGATCGCGGATGCCTCGACACGCGCACAATTGGCGCAATCGACGGGCCTGAAGCCGTGGCGCGGTTAATTCCTTCCGTAATCGGTTCTTCCCCCCGCCCGATCGGTCCCGGGTCGTCATTCTGCCGGAAACATCCGGGTCTCGTCACCTCTCTGCCATCATTGTGTCGGGCTTCTTCCCGACGCCTGTCGGGACGTGCGGAAACCACGTCGGGATCATTCATTCAAATCGGCTCCGCCTTCCCGACTGCACGAGCCCCTTCCCGCTCTCTAGGTTATCTGAGTGTCGGGTCGGTTTGGCCTGCAGCACAAAAAATAATAGAGCGTCCTGCGTCCTGAAGAACGCAGGCATCCTGTGCGAAGATATTGCAATCAAACATCTTTTCTGCATTTCGCCGAAGGCGGCCCGTGTGCAGGTTCATAAGGTTTTACCGCCTCGCCGGTCTTCGGCGTTTCGCGGTCAATCGGTAAAAGGGACATACTCAATGGCAAAGATAAGCGTTTTCGGAATAGGCTATGTCGGTGTGGTTTCGGCGGCCTGTCTCGCACGTGACGGACATGAGGTCGTTGCCGTCGACATAGATCCCGGAAAAGTCGAGGCGTTGAATGCCGGCCGCTCGACCGTCGTCGAGGACGGCATCGATGAACTGGTGGCCGACGGCGTCGCCTCCGGCCGCCTCTCTGCCACGACCGACGCCGTCGGGGCGGTTGCTTCGACCGAAGCCTCGTTCGTCTGCGTCGGCACCCCGAGCGATCCGGATGGCTCCGTCGGACTGGCGCATGTCATTGCCGCTTGCGAACACATCGGCCGGGCGATCGCCGACAAGCGCGATCGCCATGGTGTAATCGTGCGCTCGACCATCGTCCCCGGCACGATGAAAGAGGTCTGTGTGCCGACCCTGGAGGTTGCCTCCGGGCTGAGGGCCGGATCTGAATTCGGCGTCGGCTATTTCCCTGAATTTTTGCGCGAAGGCACGGCTATCGCCGATTACGACGACCCGGGCCTCGTCGTCTTCGGGGCCCTCGACGAGGCGACGGGAGACTTTCTTGGCGAGCTCAACGCCGGATTTCCCTGCCAGGTGAACAGGGTCGATATCGGCACGGCGGAGATGATCAAATACACCTCCAACGCCTGGCGTGCGCTCAAGATCACGTTTGCCAACGAAATCGGCAACATAGCCAAGGCTTCCGGCCTTGATGGCCAGGAGGTGATGCGCGTCCTGTGCAGCGACGGCAAAGTCGCGATGTCTCCGGCTTTCCTGCGTCCGGGTTTCGCTTTCGGCGGCTCTTGCCTGCCCAAGGATGTGCGCGCCCTGCGCTGCCTGGCCAGCGAGCTCGGCGTCGGTTCGCCGGTGCTGGATGCGGTTCTTCAGGCCAACGCGGCGCAGATCGAGCGGGCCGAGCAGATGGTTCGCGATTCAGGCAAGCAGCGCATCGGCTTCGTCGGTGTCAGCTTCAAGGCGGGAACGGACGATCTGCGCGAGAGCCCGCTCGCCGCGCTTGCCGCGCGCCTGATCGAGGCCGGCGGCGAAGTGCGGGTCTACGATCCGTTCGTTGCCAAGGCTCTCAGCAACGGCAATGGCGGGATCGGGCGCGGCAACGGCGACGGACCTGACCTGAGGGGGTGCATGATCCCCAGCATCGACGAGTTGATCGATCAATCGGACGTGCTCCTCATCGGCAATCGCTATGCCGAAGCAACCGAGGCCCTGAAGGCGGCGGCGGCTGAACGTCCGGTCATCGACCTTGCCCGCCTTGACGCCAATCTTGTCTCGAACGGCACCTATCAGGGCATTTGCTGGTGAGCCAGACCATGCTGGGACATCTCATCTATCTTGCCGCGCTTGCGGTGTTGGCGGTCGGGATCAATGCCAAAGGACTGGGAGAGATCGGCAGCTTCCTCCTGGTGCTCGGTGCGATCGGCATGTGGCGCTACAGCTGGGCGATGCTCAACTTCCTGCGGGCGCTGTACTATACGCGCTGGCGCTTCCCGCGCCTGCGCCGTTCGGCGGAACGCGACTATGCGCGCCGCCCGGTCCCCGCCCATGCGTTCTTCATGGTCACCACCTATAAGATCGAAGCCAGCACGACTGCGCGGGTATACCGCTCGATCATCGAGGCGGCAGCTCGCTCCCCCGGCGGTGCCACGGTTGTCGCCTCGGTCGTCGACGGCGCCGACGTGCGGGCCATCGGCTCGCTTTTCGCCCGGGCCCGCCGCAGACATCCGCACCTGAGGCTTTTGATCGACCAGATCCCCGGGACGGGCAAGCGCGACGCCATGGCACGTGCCCTCCGGCTGATCGCGCGAGAAGCGCCGAGCGCCCGCGACGTTTTGGTCTTTGTCGATGGCGACAGTTGCGTGCCCCCGGATCTGATTACCCGCACGGCACCCTTTTTCACCGACCGGCGCGTCGGCGCGCTGACGACGGACGAAGCGGCCGAGATTCCGAGAGGCTGGCTCTTCCGTTCCTGGTTCGCGCTGCGTTTCATGCAGCGACAGATGATGATGTCGTCCATGGCGCTCGGCGGCCGGGTTCTCACGTTGACCGGCCGTCTGAGCGTCTTCCGGGCGGACCTTGCAACCAATCCGGACTTCGTGCGTCAGGTCCAGCACGACTACATCGAGCATTGGCGGCTGGGCCATGTGAACTTTCTGACCGGCGACGACAAGTCCACCTGGTTCTGGCTGCTCGCGCGCGGTTATCGGATGAGTTATGTGCCGGACGTGCGTTCCCTCTCGATGGAAACGCAGCCGCGGCCCGGCTTTGTCGACAGCGCCGTGGCGCTCATGCGCCGCTGGTTCGGAAACATGCTGCGGACCAATGGCCGTGCACTGTCACTGGGACCTGCGCGGATCGGGATGTTTACCTGGTGGTCGATCCTCGACCAGCGTCTGTCGATCTGGACGACGCTTGCCGGGCCGATCGCGGTGCTGATTGCCACGCTGTTCATCGACCCGATTGCGTTGCCGGCGTATCTGGCTTGGGTGATGTTCACCCGCTACCTGTTCTGCGCTGCGCTCTCGGCGTTTCGCGGCGGCGGATTTCCGATTGTCTACGTCCCGCTTCTCTACTTCAGCCAGATCGTTGGCGCTGCTGTCAAAAGCTACGTTCTTTTCCGCCAGGACCGGCAGAAATGGACCCGGCAGAGCGCGGATACCGGAACGGCGCCTCTTGCAGTCGGCCAGCGGCTGCGCGCAGCCACTTCAACCTTCATTCACGTCCTGGCCCTCGGCTGGCTCACGCTCGGCGTGACGCTGGCAACGGGCGTCCTATGACCGGAGGAATTATTGCATGACAGGATCTCAGCACGCGAACAGCAGCGCCGAGTCAAAGCAGAAGGCGACGGTCCAACCCGAGGATTCCGGCCTCTACGCTGATCAGCATCCGCTCGTCGATATACCGTTCTCGGTGTTCATCGACGGTCGGCGATACCAGGGTGCCGGCCTTTCCGTCGTGGAGGCGCGTGCGGTCGGCCTTGCCGATCCGGGGCTCGGGGAGCAGGTTCGACCGGTGCGCCTGGCCTTTGCCTTCCAGGGGTTCGAAGTCACGCTGCATCCCGTCGCGCGTATCCTGCGCGTCTCCGAGCGCGAGCTGACACTGCGCTTCGTCGAGCCCGCCGGCGAACACCTGCCCCAGCTGCGCCACCTGATCAATGCGTGGATAGCCGGCGACCTGGCGTCGGTGGGTTCCGTGATCCGCACAGGTGCCCTGACCGGGCCAGGTGCCAAGGGAGAGACCAGCAAACGCCGGGGAATTGGCGCCCGGATGCGCAGCTTCGTCGGTGGTCTGATGGTTGTCGCTCTGGCGGTCGCGCTGGTCGCGACGGCCGGCATGCTCGTCCAGCAACGGCTGTATGTGACAGACCTGGACAGCCCGGGCCTCGTCGGGCCTGCCGGGCAAACTCTGCGAGCCATTGCCGACGGCCAGGTTACCTATATCGATTCTGATGCCGCCGTTGGCGAGGTGGCCTACTCGATCGCCTCCGTCAGCGGGGAAACCCTTTCCGTCGGAATGCCCTGTGACTGCGCCGCGCAGCCCACGGTTCCCGAGGGTGCCACGGTTCTCGCCGGCGAGCCCCTGCTGCGGCTCGCCGAGGCGGATGCACCACTGGTCATCGAAGCCTCCGTGCCTTCTGAAACCCTGCTCGATCTACAGGTCAGCGGCGGCGCACAGGTGCAGCTTCCCGGCGGTGAGACCGTGTTTGCCCGCCTCGCCGATCAGCAGCCTGCAGCATCGGCACCGCGGCAATACGACACCCAGGTTCCGGTGACGCTGATCCCCGAGGTTTCCTTACCGAGCGAGCTGAGCGGCCGTTATGTCGATCTTCGCATCGTTCGCGAACCGCTGGTAACGCTCGACGATCTGTTTGGCCAGGTCGAGAGCGCCCGCACTGCCTTGCTCGAATAGCAACAGCGTTCGGAAATCGACCGCTTGTTCTGCGATACCCAGGAGTGAATACGATGCAACGCATTTATCCAGTTATCTTGTCAGGAGGAATGGGCTCGCGCCTCTGGCCGATGTCGCGACGTCTTCAACCCAAGCAGTTTCAGCCGGCAAACGGGGTCGACGGCCCCAGCTTTCTGCAGGCGACGGTCGAACGCCACCGCTCGGAGATATTTCACGAACCGACCATCGTCGGGGCTGAGGCCCAGCTCCCGCTGCTGAAACAACAGACGGAGGATATCGGCTGCGCGGCACGATTGATCGGTGAGCCCGTCGGCCGCAATACCGGTCCGGCCGTTCTGGCCGCGGCGCTCGATCTCCTGCGCAACGACCCCGACGCGGTCATGCTCGTACTGCCCTCCGATCACGTCATCTCGGGCAGTCTCAACCAGACCACCGAGCAGATGCTGCGTGGTGCGCTTGAAGGCTGGATCGTCACCCTGGGCGTCACCGCCCGTTATCCGGAAACCGGCTTCGGCTACATCACCAGGGGTACGCTGATCGATAGCTGTCCCGGTCTGAACCGGGTGGCCGCCTTCGTCGAAAAGCCGGACCGGGAGCGCGCGGCGCAGCTTCTGGTCGACGGACTTTCGTGCTGGGCTTCGGGCATCTCGATGATGCGGGCCGAGCGGATCATCGAGGAGTTCGAACGCTATCAACCCGACACGCTGGCGACGGTCCGCCGGGCGCTTGACGGCGGGAGCGAAGGTCCCGACCGTGTGCTTCTGGAAGAAAGTGCATTCTCGGGGGCGCTGAACGCACCAACGGAAAGCGCGATCTTCGAGCGAAGCAGCGCAATGGCCGCTGCCGAGGCCGACATTTCCTGGAACGATGTCGGCGCCTGGACGGCCGTGCACAGCATTGGCGAGAAGACGGCAGACGGCAATGTGCAGTCCGGTGAAGTTCTGGCGGTCGACACGCACAACTCGCTGATCCGCGCACAGGACAGGCTGGTGGCCGTGGTGGGAATGGACGACGTCATCGTCGTCGATACGCCCGACGCGGTGCTGGTCACCAGCCACAAGAGCGCACAGCAGGTCAAACAGGCGGTTGCCTGGCTCCAGAAGCACGCCCGCAGCGAAGCTGAAACCCATGCACATTCCGCGGGCCACGACACCGGGATCCGACGCCTCTGCCTGCCTCCGGGCCGCGTCGGCGAAGTCGACGGCCGTGAAGGCGGCACCGTGGTCACCGTCGCCTCCGGGGTGGCTCGGGCGAAGGTTGGGGAGACACTCACGACGGCAAGACCGGGTGAGATTTTCCTTGTGCAACCGCGTCAGCTTGCGCGCCTGGCCAGCGTCGGGGACGAGGATCTCGTGCTCGTCGCCGTCGCAATAACCGAGAACCGGAAGAAACCTGCCCGGCGAAAGACGGCGCAGCCGCTTCGCAAGACAGGTTCCGAACCGGAAGTGGCTCGGGCCGCAAGACATCAGACAACCTCGGCTGCATGACATGATGGTTTCTAGCGCAAGGATTCAGTCGCGGCCGGGTCTGGCGCACCGTCTGACCCGGTGGTCACTCGCGGGGCTGCTTTTTGCGGTTCCGCTGGCCGCCGAGGCCGGCGACGCCGGCAAAGTCGCCCCGCTCATGCGGGAACGTGCCGAGATCCTGTCAAGCTACGGTCTCGGTACGCCGGCGCCGCTGGTCCGTTCCGAAGAAGCGGAACCGGCCTCCGCTGCTGCTGCGGGCACGCCCGCGCGCAGTGCCGATCCTGTGCTGCAGGCCTCCGACGTCCGGCTTGCCCTTACCCAGCTCACCTTGAGCAGCGGACCGGCTGGCCACGAAACCGTCCTTTCCGCGCAGCCCGCGGAGGGTGTGGGGGCGATCTACGTGAGGTCCGGCAAGGTGACGCCGGAAACGCTGTTCGACCTCACGCGCGATACCGTGATGGAAGAGGTCGTCACCCGCTCTGAAGAGGGGGTCGAGGTGCGTTCGCCGGTCATCGTACTGCGCGGCGCGACCCTGAGCCTCGGGCCAGGTGATGAACTGTTGCTCGATGGCCGTCACGGCGCGTTCGTGCTGTCATTCGGGGACCTGGTCGCCGAAGGAGCGGCGATCACCGCCACCGGAAGCGGGCCGGACGTTTTCCGTCCGTTCGTCGCCATCGCGGCTTCCGGGCGCGTCGTCATGCGCGGCAGCCGGCTCACCGGCCTCGGCTTTGAAGGGGCCACGGCGATGGCCGGACTGTCGATCGCGACCGGCGGAATATTCCAGCCTCGCGGCGCTTCGGAACTGACAGGCAACACCTTCACCGACCTGCACGGCGTTACCGTTCGCGGCGCCGATGGTCTGCACATCGACGAAAACAGCTTCGTGGATTCACGCGGGGTGGCGCTGAGCCTCAAGACCACCAACCGGGTTCGCGTCGTGCGCAATCTGTTCGACGGTGGCAGGGGCAGCCACGCGCTACGTCTCGCCGGTCCCTCGCGTGACGTGACGATCCGTTCGAATGCCATCGTGTCCGCCCGTGAACACGGCGTCCGGATCGACGACAGCGCGATGGCGGTCGTATTGAGGGACAACGTCATATCCGCATCGTCAGGCAAAGGGCTCGAGCTGGCACAAGGGGCAGCATGTGTTGCCGTGGCCGGCAATCTCATTCGCGACAACGGCGGCGACGGGATCGCAGCGTCGGAGGTCGGCAGCCTGATCATCGCCGGCAATGCCGTCACCGGCAACGGCGGCGCCGGCATTTCCCTCGCCCGTCAGCTCGACGGCACCACGGCGCTGATCGCCGACAATGCGCTTGCCCGCAACCGCTCCGGGATCCGCACTGCCTCGACAACGAGGCTGCATCTGGCCGGCAACGATCTGAGCGCGCAATTGCCGCGCATCGTCGCCGGCGAGCTGGCTCCGCACACGCCGCGCCTCCTGCGTCAGGCACGCAAGGAGGCCGGCGCCCACCTGATGGTCGAAAACGTGGCGATCCGGTCCGTTCCGACGCTGCCGAGCGATGGTGTCCTGCGTGCGGTCGCCGCATGCAAGGAAAGCGGGAGTGACTGATGGTCTTTTCCTCCGAAGCCTTCCTGTTCCTGTTTCTGCCGGCCTTCCTGGCGCTTTACTATCTGACGCCGGAGCGCTGGCGTTCGCTCATATTGCTGCTCGGATCCTATGCCTTCTATGCTTGGTGGCGGGTCGATTTTCTTGCACTGCTCGTCCTCACGACGCTCTGGACGTGGCTGACGGGCCGCCTTATCCGTGCCGGCCGCCGCCCTCGTCTGTGGACCGGGATCGGGGTGGCGGGCTGCCTGTCGGTACTGGGCGCCTTCAAGTATCTCGACTTTTTCGTCGACAGCTTCGCTGCGGTGCTGGGCACCGATGCCGCAGGTCTTGGCGTCCACTGGCGCATACTGCTGCCGATCGGCATCTCGTTCTATATCTTTCAGTCGATCAGCTATCTCGTCGACACCTATCGGGGCGACGCGCCGGGTGATGTCCGCCTGATCGACTTCGCCGCTTTCATCGCGCTGTTCCCGCAGCTCATCGCCGGTCCGATCCTGCGCTACAAGGATCTTGCGCCGCAGTTCCAGCATCGCACCCATTCCGCGGACATGTTTACGGCCGGCACGATGCGGTTCTTCGTCGGCCTTGCCAAAAAGGTGCTGCTGGCCGACGCGGTCGCGCCGATCGCCGACCTCGCCTTTACGTCGCCCGATCCGTCGATGGCGCTTGCCTGGCTCGGCGCCGTCGCCTATGCGCTGCAGCTCTATTTCGACTTCTCCGGCTATTCGGACATGGCAATCGGGCTCGGAATGATGCTCGGCTTCCGATTCCAGGAGAATTTCGACGCACCTTATATTTCGCGCTCGATCACCGAGTTCTGGCGGCGCTGGCATATCAGCTTGTCGGTCTGGCTGCGCGACTATCTCTATATCCCGCTTGGCGGCAACCGGGTCAGCCGGCGCCGGACCTACGTGAACCTGATGGCGGTCATGGTGCTCGGCGGCCTCTGGCACGGCGCAGCCTGGACGTTCGTCATCTGGGGCTTCTGGCATGGCCTGTGGCTCGCTTACGAGCGGGCGACGGGATTTGCGGCAAGGGACCTGGGGATCGGCGCGCTCGTTCGCACGCTGCTGATCGTCCTCGCCGGCTGGGTGGTCTTCCGGGCGCCGGACGTTGCAACCGCCGTCGGCGTGTTTGCCGGCATGGCAGGGCTGAACGACGTTGCCCTGGCGCCGCAGACGGCGCTCGCGTTGCCGGCGGAGAGCCTGATGGCCCTGGTGCTGGCGATTGCGGTTGCCGCCCTCACGCCGACGATCAGGCGCTTCGCCGGTACCCGGCTGACGCCCGCGCCCGATGGTCCTGTGGGCGTGCTCGACACCGTCGTTCCCACCGTGCTGGTCGGCGGCCTCGCCCTTCTCGCGGCGCTCCGCCTCGCCGAGCAGAGCTTTTCTCCGTTTCTCTATTTCCAGTTCTAGGGGACCGTAAGATGCAGAGATTTCTGAGATATTTCCGCTTTTTGCTTCCGGTCGGGTTCCTCGCCTATGCGCTCTACCTGAACCTTGCGGTCTTCGGTGGCAATCTCGACCGGCTGAAGGATGTTTCCGGCGACCTGATTACCGGTGAAGCCGCCGCAAGCTTCAGCGACCTGTACAGCCGCGCCATCCCGCACCGGAAGCCCGCCATCGCCTGGCTGGGTGCCGGACGCTATCTGGCGCTGGGTGAAGGCAGGGCCGGCGTCACGGTCGGTGACGACGGCTGGCTGTTCACGGACGAGGAGATGGTGGCGGCCGAGCAGGCCGAGATCGACCGGGTCGCATCCTGGGCCGCCGCGGCACGTGCGGAGCTTGCCTCAGACGGCACCGACCTTGTCGTCATACCGGTTCCCGCCAAGGCGGACATTTACCGCGACCGCGGCGCGCCCGCCTATGCCGGGCCGGCCATGGAGGAGCAGTATCAGCGCTTCCGCGAAGCGCTTGCCCGCGCCGGGGTGGCGAGCGTCGACACGCGCCCGGCGCTGCGCAAAGAAGCGCGCAACGGCCAGATCTTTCTGGCGCGCGATACCCACTGGACGCCCGCCGGCGCCTCCGCCGTTGCTGCGGCCGTCGCCGCTTCGGGCCTTATCGAAGAGGGAACCGACAGGTTCGTCGCGCGGCCGGCCGTTCCCGAGGAGCGCCTGGGAGACCTCGTCACCTTTGTCACCTCCGAAAGCCTTGCGCCGACGATCGGGCTGGGACCGGAGCGTGTAGCGCCCTTCGTCGCCGAACTTGCCGACGGACCGAAGGGCGGGATTTTCGCGGCGGACACCACGAACTTCGATACGGTTCTTGTCGGAACCAGCTATAGCGCCGACGACCGGTGGAGCTTCGTGCCGGCGCTCAAGCTCAGTCTGGAGCGCGACGTCCTCAATCTCGCCCAGGAAGGTCAGGGCCCCCTGCGCCCGATGGCGGACTTCCTGGAGGAACTTGCTGCCGGGGGAGCGGCACCGGACCGCATCCTGTGGGAATTTCCGGTCCGCTATCTCGCCGACCCCAATATCTGGCCCGATCCAGACCCCCTCACCTCTCCAGATCCCGGAGGCATCGATGCCTGAATTCCGTGTATTCACCGTTGCGTTAGCGCTCATCGCCGCCGGTTGGACGGTGCCGGGCCTCGCCGGCCCGAACCGGTTCGCCGAACTTCCATTGCCACAGCAGAGCCTCATCGTGCCGGTTCTCGACAAGCGCATCACCAGAACGCGTGATCTGCCCACCTGGGAGTTGCAGCGTGCCCGCAAGCGCATGCTGGCGGGACAGCGGATCAGTTATGACCAAATGCGCGCCCTGGCCGATCATGGCGACGGCCTGGCCGCCTTCCGCTACGCAAACAGACTGGTCGAACTCGGCGATCCGGACGTTCTTTCGGCCGCTGCGCTCTACTATGCCTCCGCGGCCTATACGGGCCGTGACTATGCCGTGGGACCGCTCCTGAAGATCCTCGAACGCCGGGACGTGGAGTTCTCCGAACGGCGCCTGACGCATCTTGAGAACTCTTTGCGGGCGCTGGCGATGTCCGGCGATCGGGACGCAGCCGACGGTCTGCTGAAGTTGTATTCCACCGGGCACCCGTTCGGATTCCAGCCCGACCGGGTCCGGCAGTTCCGTGTCGATCTCGCGGCTGCCGGCGATCCCAACGCGGCCATGCAACTGGCGCTGAACGCGCTGTCAGGCAACGCGGGCGAGGAGGTCGACAAGGCCCGCGTCGCCGCGCTGCTGGCGACGGTCATGGAAGCGGACGACCTGGGTTTGCGCACGGCTGCCAGCAATCTGCAGCGCATGCTCGACCAGCGTCCCGGTCTGTTTGCGCTGGGCGAGGCCGTCGAGCCGACCGAAGAGGAGAAGAACGCCATTGCCGAGGCAACCAACCAACAAACGGAGGCAGAGCAATGAGGTTATCGATCGGGCTTGCGGCGTCGGTCTTGCTCGCAGCAATACCGGCAACGACGGTTGCGGCGCAGGAAGGATCCGGCCCTTCCGACGCCGGTTCCGCTTATGACTGCCACAATCTTCATCTCGCCGAGCCGGCGGTCGTGGAGGGCCGGGACGGCGTGTTCTTCCGGCTCGAGCACGACATGCGCATGAACCATCCGCTCTCGGAGCAAACCGCCGACCTCGTGGGCCAGCTGTCACGTGCGCTGGAGGCGCGCGGGGTTACCCTGATCTACGTTCCGGTTCCGACCAAGAGCCAGGCGATGCCCGAACACCTGCCGGAATCCGCGGCCGCATGGGGTCACGATCCGGAAATTGCGCGCAGGACCTATGTCGACTTCGTCGAGCGCCTCCGGGAGGCCGGCGTGACGACGGTGGACGCGCAGACAGTGCTGCAGGAGGTTGAAGGCGAGGAGCCGGCATTCATTCCCACCGACTTCCATTGGACTTCGACAGGAGCCCGGGCTGTTGCCGACGCGGTTGGCGACCTGATCCGGAAGCACCCCGATTTCGGCGATTTCCCGTCCCTGGAATATGTGACCGAGCGCGTCGGCTGGAAAACGCTGCCTTCGCAGTTGCGCCGCATTATCCAGGGCTATTGCCGGAAGTCGGTTCCGGAAGCCCGAACCGTCATGTTCACGACCTCACCGGAAAAACGCAGCGCCTCCGGCGGGATTTTCGCCAAGGAGTCCGGCGGTCCGGTCATAGCGATTACCGGGACTTCGATGTCGGACCTGAAGGAACCCAACTTTGCCGGTTTCATTGGCCAGGCGACCGGTCTGGATTACGCCAATTACTCGATTGCCGGCGGCAACCAGTACGGCGCCATCAGCGCCTACCTGCTGTCGGAAGAGTTTCACGAAAACCCGCCGGCTTTTCTGGTTTGGGAGAACCCGATCTACAACAATCTCGGTGAATTCGGCGGACAGCCGCTCGAGGAACTGATTGCCTCGGCGTGGGACGACTGCCGGCCGCTGCCGACCAGCCGTGACGGTGACGTGCGTTTCACTGCTTCGCTCTCGGGGAACGTTCCCGGCGCACGCGACTTCATACGGGTGACGACCGGCGGCGCGCGCGCGCGAAGCGTCGAGATTACCTTCGTCGACGAGGCCGGGTTGTCCCATGGGACTTCGATCAATCGCCCGGTTCGCGCGGATCCCACCGAACGATTCTACCAGTCGGTCCGCCCCTTCTGGCAGGAGGACCTGAGCGAAATCCGCATCCGCTTC
This sequence comes from Roseibium salinum, assembly GCF_026240905.1. Lineage (NCBI taxonomy): Bacteria > Pseudomonadati > Pseudomonadota > Alphaproteobacteria > Hyphomicrobiales > Stappiaceae > Roseibium > Roseibium salinum. The sequence continues at coordinate 106,237 of NZ_JAPEVI010000002.1, read as the reverse complement.
GACCGCAGCGTCGCCGACGCCGCCGCCGTGGCCGTATGCTCGACAGAGGAGACTGAAGGATGACCGCACCGTTGAATAGACTGCTCGCAACTTTGGCCGTAGTCGCGGCCCTGGGCGGAACCGCCATGGCGCAGGACGACGCGCTCTATCCCGAACCGTCGGCTCCAGACGCATCGTACCTGCGGATCCTGACCGATGCCGGAACGGAGACGGAGATCGACGGCAACGCGGCCGAGGCCGGCGAAGCCGGTCTCACGCGCTATTACGAAGTCTCGCCCGGCGAGGTCGAGCTGCGCATCGCGGGGCGCACGATTTCAGTGCAACCGGGCGCTAACGCGCACTACACGTATGTTGCTGCCGGTGACCAGGGTGAGCTCATGAGCGACGAGATCACCGACTCGCCCGCCAATGCCGATCTTGTCTTTTACAATCTGACAGACCTTGACGGGGTTGAGGTTTACGTGCCCGAGGCGGAAGCCGTCGCTCTCGAAGGCGTCGGTCCCTTGAAAACCGCTTCGGTGGCACTTCAGGCTCCGATGACGCTCGACTTCGTCATTCGCAACGGCGAGGGCGAACTCGGCAGTACGGAGGCTGTCGAATTGCGCCGCGGAACTGCGACAAGCCTGGTACTTCGCTCCGATGGCGATGCCTATCGGGCAAGCGCCGTCACAAGCACCTATGCCCAGTGACGGCCACTGAATTGGGAAGGAGCGCGCGGATTATGAGACTACCCCTTGCATACCGTTCCGCCGTGGTTTCGGCGGTATTGGCTCTCGCGGTGTCGCTGCCGGCTCCGGCGCGCGCCGCACCACTCGAGGTGACATTCGAACCGCCCGATATTCCAAGGCGCGCCATTTGCGAGCCGCGACCCCCGCGGCATGAACTGATCGCACGCTGGCAGGACTGGAGCGGCAAACAGCTCGACGACCGCTCCACCGCGCTGATTCGGCGGGACCTGCGGCTCTTGCGGTCGATCGATGCCGAACGGTGGTTCGACACGGTCTCAACGGCGTATGACCTGCTGCAGCAGCGTGATCCGTCCTACGGTCCCGAGGACCGTTTGCTCGACCGCATCGAGCTGCTGATCGCAGCAGGACAGACCAAAACGGTGCGCGAAGAGGCTCTGGTCGAACGCCTGGTTGGCGCCGGCGGATCGCGCCGTGCCCAACACACCGCCGCCGAACTGCTGCTCGACGGCATTGCCGCCGAACGCGACGAGGCACAGGGGCTCGAACTGCTCGCCGCCGCCGCCTATGCCGGGCACGCGGAGGCACTCTTGCGGCTCGCCGAAATGACTGCTGAAGGTGAAAAGGTGCCGAACTGGCAGATCGAGCCCGAACTGGCCGTGACGCTCGCCTTCGGTAGCCTGGTGGGCCAGCTGGATGAGCGGATCTGCGACCGCATGAGCCGGATCGCCCACGAGTTCGCCCGAGGTGGGCTGGTTGCCCGCAACCCGCAGCTGGCCGCGCGCTGGTACCGTCTGGCCGCAGATCTCGGCGACTTCAATGCTGCGTGGGATCTGGCGAAACTGCATCTGGAGGCGGATGGCTTCGAAAAGGACAACTCCGTTCTCGTCGAATATCTCAGGCAGGCGGCCGAAGGCGGTCTGGCATATGCCCAGGTCGAACTCGGCAAGCTGTATGAGCATGGTGCGCTGCTGCCGCGGGATTTTTCGCGCGCCGAAGAGCTCTATGCGAAGGCGGCTGACAATGGCGAGCGTGCCGGTCTGGTCAGACTGGCAAGCCTTATCGAAAGGCAGGCGGATGACGACCCGGAAGCCCGAGCGAGGCTGATGGATACGCTTGGGCGCCTGACCGAAGAATTCGGTCCGGAAGCCTGGGCGCTGGCCAAACTGGCGGATCTGACGCTGGCCTCGGAGGGACGATGGGCCGGCGAGGAAAAGGCCGTGGAGCTGCTCCAGCGTGCACTCGAAGTCGAACCCGACCATCTGTCGGCGGCATTGCGGCTCGCCGAGATCGGATTTCGCCACGCCGACGACCCGCAGGCCTTTCTCGACCTCATCAGTCGTCTGCAGCGGCTTGCATCAATCCACGGCAACAGTGGTGTGATGGAAAAGCTTGAGCATGCCTGGATGTGCCGTGCCCCGGAAGGGCCTTACCCGCAGCGTGCCGCCTACTGGAAGGGACTGCAGGAGAACGTCGGCAATCTCACGTTCGAGGCGGAGCCTGAACAGTTGCGCGAAGTGCTTGCCGAAGCCGACCCGCAACTTGCCGCCGAGCTGCAGTCGCAGGCGATTGTGGGCCGGTCCCGTGCGGTTGCGCTTTATGCGCGCATGGCGCGGAAAAGCGATGCCGTGCAGGGGCGCCTCGATCTCCTGATCGACCGGGCGACGAGGTTGGACGGCGAGCCGCTGACCCGGATCGCCCGCAACACGCTGAAGCTTGCCGCCACGCCCGAGGAGCGCGAGAAAGGATTTGAGCAGCTGCGCCAGGCGATGGAGGCAGGCGAACCGAACGCCGCGTTCCACCTTCTGCGGGCGCTGGAGAGAGCGGATGCCGATCCGGAAACGCGCCGGAAATTGGCCGAACGTCTCGCCGCTCAGGGCAAGGGGATCGGACTTCGGTCGCTTGTCCGGCTCGAGGACGGCGGACCGGAGGTACGCCGTGCGATCTGGGAGCGCTATCGCGAGGTTATCGAGAAGAACGGCGATGCCGATGCAATCACCTTTGCGCTGCCGTTCGTCGATGAGGCAGCCCGTGAGGACTACCTCAACCGGTTCCGGGCCGCGCTCAACTGTCATGTGGATGAGTCGGTCACCATGGCCGAAGCGCTTAACGCGCTCGGCCAGCACGAGGAAGCCGTGCACTGGCTCGGCGTGGCAGAGGCGCTGGCAGAGGAAGGCTGGACCTATGTGCTGGTCGCCGACACCTATCTGGAGGTTGGCGGCGAAGCCGCGGTGGAACAGGCGCTCGAACTGCTTGATCGCGGCCGCACGGCCGGGCATGGCCCCGCCGCGATGCGCCTGCTGTCTCTCCACCGAACCGAGGACAACGGCATCAGCTTCGACGACCGGACCCTGGCAACCTTCTATGTGGATCTGATCGAGGGAAAACGGAACGACATGGTCTCGGCTGCGTTGAATCAGCTTAGATTTGCCAAACCCGAAGTACAGAGTCTTGTGGAACAACAAACCGACACCACGGCCGCGCTGCGCAGGGCCGCAGAAGCCGGCGAGCCCAAAGCCCAGTTTGCCCTGGCGCAACGAGTGCGCGACGCGGCAACGGGGACGGAGGACTTGCAGGAATACGCGGACTTGCTGCAGGCGGCTGCCGAGCAGGGGCATTCACACGCCATGCTGCAACTTTCCCAGGCCTACGCCCTGGGGGCGGCAGTGGAGCCGTCGGTCGAAGAGTCCCGACATTGGTTGCGCCGCGCCGCGGAAGCAGGCAATCCCGAAGCGCAGGCCAGCCTGCGCCTTCTCCAGATGAACACGGAGACTGGTCAATGAGATTTGCGCGGACAATTCTTGCAATCGCGGCCGTCGCCGGCTTCGGGCTCACCCCGGATCGGGCGGCGGCGGAGACAAGCGCGGCCTGCTTCGAGGTACCTGAACCGATTGTTTCGCTGTCCTACGGCAGCCGCTACACGGATGACAGCAAGGATCGATCCGACATCGACAAGGAAGCCGACGCCGCCGTCGATGCGGCACTCGAACCGATCGATGACCTGATCGTCGACCTTGCCAAGGGTGCCAATACCGCGGTCGAGGAAAACGACGCCGACGCCGCCAATTGCGTGGTCGATGCGATCGCCCAATGGGCCGACGCCAACGCCATGAGCGAACTTGAGACGATGAACGCACAACTTTCATCGCCCGCCCGCGTTGGCGGCTTCGCGCTTGCCTATCTGCAGGCCGCCCCCGTGGCGACCAACCTGGACGAGGACCGGCGGCAAACGATCGAAGACTGGCTGAGCGAGCGGATGGAGGAATCGGCCCAATGGTTCGATTCCTCCGATGCGCCTCCAAAAGCCAGCCGCAACAATTTGCGTGCGTGGGCCGGGTTGGCGGCAGCGGCAGTGTCGGAAATCACGGGCGACGAGGAGCTTCGCACCTGGGCAGCCGACACGGTTCGTCTCGTTGCCTGTCAGGCTGACGAAGATGGAGCGCTGCCACTGGAGATGGGTCGGGGCCCCCGCGCACTGCACTACCAGTTGCATGCCACGGCACCGCTGGTGACAGCCGCAGCGCTGCTCATGGAGGAGGGCGAGAACGTGTTCGAGAACTGCGACGGGGCTATCCACAGAATCGTGAAGTTTGTCCCACGAGCCTTTGACGAGCCGGAATTGGCCAACGAAAAGGCCGGCGAGCCACAGCTCTACTTCACGAGTGACGACGAGTTGAAGTCCTACGAACTTGCTTGGGCGGAGGTCTATCTGTCCCGTTTCGACGCGCCTGCGCTGGAAAAGTTTGTCAGCGAGTTCCGCCCCTTAGCAAACTCGAAGCTGGGCGGTTCCCAGTCTACGCTGTGGCAGCGCACGGAAGACGGCAAGCTCGCCTGGCAGGATGCCGACGGGCGTTCTTCACCGTCGGAAACAGGCGACGAGTCTGGCGGCGATCGGTAATCCGGTCGCTTTCGAACCCGCCCTGCTGCCTCTTTTCAGACAACTTCTACCCGCAGACCGGCTCGTGGGACGTCGCACGGACCATCCAAGTGCCACGCCGACCCTCGGGGTCCGGCCGGCCGGGAAACAATCGTCATGTGGATAAATGGGGGTTCCGGTTGCCCACCGGAAGACAACAGCTATGCAGGACAACAACCTTGTCTATTTACACTCTCTCGTCTTCTGTAGTGGAAGCGTGGGGCGATCGTTACAAGATGGAGATAACCGTCAGCAACGATGGCACCACCCGCCTCGATAACATCCAATTCGACATGGCGCTCGACGGTCTTATCGACAAACTTTGGAGCGCCGACTGGACCACTGACGGCCAGGGCAGCTATCGGGTATCGGCCGATGTCGGGCTTCAACCCGGCGACACATACAAAATCGGCGTCATTGTTGAGGGCGACCCGTCGGACCCTGCCGTGGTTTCACCCGTGGGAAGCGCCGAAGCACTCGAGCCCGATCCGGAAACCAGCATCGACTCCCCCTCCGGCGGAGAGACGCTGGTTCTCGAAACGACCAGAGGCAACACCTGGTCCGATGGCTTTACCAGCTACATTACGGCTACCAACGGCGGCGATGCTCCGCTGCAGAATCTAGAATTTTACCTTTCGTTCGAAGGCACTATTGAAAACCTGTGGCGGGGCACCTATGAACAGGTCGCCACCGGCCTGTGGCGTGTCAGCGTCGAAAACGCCAACCTGGCACCGGGGGAAAGTTATGAGCTCGGCTTTACGGCTGAAGCCGCGCCCGATGCAGAAGTTTTCCTGAGCAATTCGCAGCCGGGGTCTGAACCGACAGCTGAACCAGAGCCCGCACCCGAGCCGGAACCCGCGCCCGAACCTGCGCCTGAGACTAGTGATCCATCGCAACCCGAAGCCGACCTATTTGCAATGGACGCGACCATTCGAAACTCCTGGTCCAGCGGCTTCACATGCGATGTGACGGTTACCAACAATGGTGACGTCGAAGTGCAGGACCTCGTTTTCGAGATCGCCTTTGACGGAGAGATCAAGAAACTGTGGAACGGCACGCATGAAGAGATCGCCGACGGCCACTGGCGGGTAACTGTCAGCGATGCCGGCCTGGCACCCGGCGAAAGCTACAAAGTCGGGTTTACGGCCGATGGCGATCCGAATGCTCCGATCACGCTGACGTCGTCCGGCGACTCGACGTTGCAGCCGGCGCCTGCTCCCGAACCCGAGCCGACTCCGGAGCCCGAGCCCACGCCGAGCCCAGAGCCGGAGCCCACGCCTGCTCCCGAGCCGACTCCGGAGCCCGCGCCGGCCGATGGCCCGGTGATCGAACTGGGACCGGACACGACAGCCGCGCGGCTGCAGTCGATCATCGATACCGCAGAGGCCGGCACGACCATCCGGCTTGCCGCCGGCACCTATGATTTCGACAGCACGGTCCGTCTCGACCGCGACGGAATTGCGCTCGAGGGTGCCGGTTCGGGCGAGACCATCATCCGCGTCGACGGCCTTGGCCAGGAAGCATTTGCTGTCGGTGACGGATCGCGCTCGGGCAGCTATCTCCTGAACGCCGACGCCATGGAGGGGGATACCCTCCTCACTCTCGACGGCGGCCACGGATTCCAGGCTGGCGACTTCATCTACCTGGCGCGCGAAAGCACCGAGGAGTTCTACGACGAGATCGGCGACTATAGCTGGCGCAACACGGATGTCCCGCTGCGGACGTCGATCATCGAAGTCGCAAGTGTCGACGGCAATACCATTCATCTGGCGTCAGGCCTCCATTTCGATTTTACCCGCTCTGAGACCAAGGTGCAGGAAATCGACCTCGTCCGGGACGTCAAGCTGGGCGGGTTCAGCGTCGACTATGGACTGGGCACGGCCGATCCCTCGGAATTCGAGAATACGCTGAGCGAGTACAATCGCGACGCGGTCGTGCAGGTCGAGGGCACTTCGGGACTGTATCTGCATGACATCCGTGCCGACGACGTGCCGTCGCTCGGTGTCAACGTTGCGCTGAGCCGCGAGATGACGGCGGACGGACTGACGATGACGGGTGCACACAACAAGGGGTCCGGCGGCAACGGCTACGCCTTGCAGATCCGCGACGTCTACGACAGCACCTTCGCCAACCTGTCGGACCTCGACATGCGCCACTCGGTCGTCTTCGCCTCGTGGCGTTCGGCCGCGGGCAACGAGGTGCATGTTCTCAGCACCGACCGTGACATCAACTTCCACGGCGGGCGAGATCATTCCAACACTGTGGTGGTCGACAGCTCCATCCGCGATGCAAACTCGGACATCATCAGCCCGACGCTCTTCGTGAACACCGAAGGCACACATTACGGATCGGTCACCGATGCCGACGCCAACCACGTCCGTTTTGGCACGGTTGTCGGCACGCGGCTGGCTGACACTGTCGAGGGCTATGATAGCGGTGCCTGGCTGGATGGGGCCGGTGGCCACGACCATCTGACCGGTGGTCTGGGCAATGACGTGCTGATCGGCGGCACGGGCTACGACACCCTGATAGGTGGCGACGGCATCGACCAGGCACACTACGCCGGAAATCGGGCCGACTTCCGCATCGGGAGCTCTGGCGACGGGATCGAGGTCGACGATCGGATCGGCAGCGATGGCAAGGATTTCCTGCAGGAGATCGAGTGGCTGGTCTTCAACGATGCGGCCTTGCGCGTGTCGGACATGTCCTGGCACGGAACAGATGCCGTCGACGGGATCTTCGCCGGCGTCGAACCCTTCGATCCGCAGCTGTTCCTTGACAACGACGACCTCCTCGATGCAGCCGTAATGTCGGGAGATTCACTGGTGGCACTCGCCGACGACGCGGATGCGGACAGCCTTTCGCTGGAAAGCAGCACGGAGTTTGAACAAGCGCCGGTTGACGACCTGTCGTTCTGACCTGATGCCGGGCGGCCGCCAGCCGGCCGCCCGGTTTCTCCACTGCGTGTGAGCTGGCGACCCGGTTCGTGAGGTTCCGTCAGCGGAGCCCTGTACGATGGCTGCCGCAGAGCCGCCGGACCCCGCGGTCGCCAGAAAACTTCCCTTAAGTAAGACATGAAAAACGCTGGCTGATCCGCTGTAGGCCATACGCCTTCACGGCATATCGCCAATCCCCACAGGCCTTGCCCTCTCCTACATTCCAAACGTGAAAAGAAATTGGAACTATCCTCCCCGTTTACCATTAAGGGAGCAGGGACTTTTCGAAGGAGAGGCGGATGAGTTCTTTTGTTAAACTTCCCGTTGTGGTGATTGTCAGTTCCAACTCGGTAATATCCAACGCGGTCATCAGCCTGTTCGAAAGCGAGCGCGCAGGGCTTTGTCGAGCCGACGACAGTCACCCGCGCCAGGTCATGCGCTCCATTGAGCGTGAGCAGCCCGACATTGTCATTGTCGATCCCGACACGGTGGGGCTCCGCCCGGCAGCCTTCATGGCTGAATTGCGCAAATCCAATGCGCACACGGAGGTTATCGGCTATGTCGCCTGTTATGCCGGCGGCCTTGCACGTGAGTGCCTGAAGGCAGGATTTGCCGGTATCGTTTCTCAATCCGGCGCAATGATCGACATTGTCGAGGCAGTCCGGACGGTTGCGATGGGCGGCGTATTCATCGGCGAAGGTTTTGAGAACCTGTGTCAGGCCACTGGCGAAGAACCGCTGCAGCAGGATCCGACGGATCTTCTCAGCCCGCGGGAACGCCATGTGCTCCAGCAGGTCGCGCGCGGCCTCAGCCTGAAGGAAATCGCCAACGAACTCGGCATCAGCACCAAGACGGTGGAGACCTACAAGGCCCGCGCCTCCGAGAAGATCGGCCTGACAAAGCGCTCTTCGATCGTCGAATTCGCTTTGGAGCGATCCTGGCTTTGACGGGCACGCGTAAGGCTGTGCCCTTCATGTTCTTCGCTTCGGCCCGACTTTTCTTGATGCAGGCCGAAATGCTTCAATATCCAGATCAGTAATTCGCAAAGATGATCCCGATAGCAAGCTTCCATAGGAGTGGCGAGTTAGGTCGGAGCGTTGTGCCTGACGTTAATAATGATCGTTCGAGAAGGATGGTTCTCCTTGCTCTCGACAATCCGGTGCTCGCGGGTGCGATTGCCGGAATGATGCGCGACGCTCACCCGTTGCGCGACTTCGAGGCGCTCACGATATCCCCGTCCGAACCCGCCAAGCTCGCCGCCGCCGGTGCCGAAATCATAGTGCTCGATCCCGACCAGTTCGACGCGGATTGCGCTGAACTGGTCGCTGCCTTCGGCAATGGGCATGTTCAGACCCGCCTCGTCGCCTATGTCGCCAAGCCGTCGCTCGAAGGCGCGAGGCAGTGTCTCCAGGCCGGTTTCCGGGCCTATCTGACAATGTCGGCGGAGAGCACGCAGATCCTGCGCGCCCTGAACGTCGTCGCCCATGGTGGCGTCTATGTCGATCGGCGCTATGCCGCGGCGACAGTCGGCCGCGCCGATAGCGCCTGCGAAAATCATGATGACGAGGGCCTCAGTGAGCGGGAGCGGGCGGTGCTGAAACGCATCGCGCTCGGGATGAGCCACAAGCAGATCGCCCTGGACCTCCACATCAGTCACAAGACCGTGGACACCTATCGCGCCCGCGCCATGCGAAAACTCGCGATCGACGATCGCGGCAAGCTGGTACGTTTCGCGATCTCCAAAGGCTGGCTGGAGTAAGCCGGGGCGCAATTGATCGAGCAGAAGCTCGGATACGGTCTCATTGCATGGAACGCTCTGGCGTCAAACGGCCGCGTCGTCGTGCTGAGCGGCGTCACCGATGCCGCCTCGCGCCGGGAAACAGTGCCGGTCCCTGTCCCGACAAAACCGGCCGCCAGCTGCCTTGGCGGTGGATCCTATTCGATCCTGTCGATGCGGTTCCCGTCCCCGTCGAACAGATGCCATTTTCCGGACCTGGGATGCACGCGGACATGATCTCCCGACTTGAGGCTGCTTTGTCCTTGTTGCTGCACCAGAAGCGGGGTGTCACCATCCAGGGAGGCATGAAGGAAACTGTTGGCCCCGTGATGCTCGGCGGCGGACAGGGTCAACGGCCAGCCGGTTTCGGTCTGGGTAACTTCAATGTCTTCCGGGCGAATTCCCAAGGTTACCTTGTCGCCCAAGGAAACCGGATAACTTCCGCCGAGGGGAAGCGAAAGACCGCCTCCGGTTGAGAATACGGTCTCGCCCCCGCTGCCTGGACCGATGGTGCCGTTGATGAAATTCATGCGGGGTGAGCCGATGAAGCCCGCAACGAAGGTATTGCGCGGACGGTTGTAGAGGTCCAGCGGCGGACCGGCCTGCTCGATCACGCCCTTGCGCAGGACGACGATCTTGTCGGCCATCGTCATGGCCTCGATCTGGTCGTGGGTGACGTAGATCATGGTGTTGCCGAGCCGCTCGTGTAGTTTGGTGATCTCGACCCGCATGAGGACACGCAGTTCGGCATCCAGATTGGAAAGCGGCTCGTCGAAGAGGAAAATCTCCGGATCGCGGCAAATTGCGCGGCCGATCGCGACGCGCTGGCGCTGGCCGCCCGAAAGCTGGCGCGGCTGGCGCTCGAGCAACTGATCGATTTGCAGCAACTCGGCCGCCCGGCCCACGCGGCTCGCGATTTCGGCCTTGGGCATGCCTATGTTTTCCAGGCCGAAGGACAGGTTCTTGCGCACGCTCATGTGAGGATAAAGCGCATAGGACTGGAAGACCATGGCCACGCCCCTGTCGGCGGCGGCGGTGCGCACGACGCTCCTTCCGGCAATCCTGATGTCGCCTCCGCTTGCCTCTTCAAGTCCTGCGATCATGCGCAGAAGCGTGGATTTGCCGCATCCGGAGGGCCCGACGAAAACGACAAACTCTCCATCCTGAATTTCAAGATCGACACCGGGGATCACCGTGACGGCCCCGAACGACTTCTTCAGGTCTTTGAGAACGAGACTGGACATGCTTGCGGGACCCTATTTGACACCGGTCGAGGCGATGCCCGACGTGATGTAGCGTTGCAGAAAGATGAAGGAGAAGGCGAGCGGCAGTGCCGTCAGCGTCGTCATCGCCAGAAGCTGGTCGTACTGGATTTCGTACTGGTTCTGATAGGACGCGAGCGCCAGTTGCAGGGTGAACGACTCTCGGTCGTTCAAGACGATCAGCGGCAGCAGGAAATCGTTCCAGCGCGACAGGATCGAGAAAACGGCGACCACGGCCAGAGCCGGCGATGACAGCGGCAGGATGATCCGCCAGAAGATGCGCCACTCGCTGGCGTGATCCATGCGCGCGGCCTCGATCAGTTCGTCGGGGATCGTCAGCATGTATTGGCGCAGCAAGAAGACGCCCGTGGGGGTGGCGACGGTCGGGAGGATGACGCCCCACAAGTTCCCCACGAGGCCAAGTTGGGCAACGATGAGATAGGTCGGAACCAACACCACCGTTGCCGGAATCATCAAGGTCGCCAGAATGGCCACCAGAGCCGCATTGCTGCCGCGGAAGCGATATTTCGACAGAGCAAAGGCGGCCATGGAATTCATGATCAGAGTGATGACCGTGGCCACGATAGTGATGAACATCGAATTGTAGACAAAGCGCCAGATTTCGGTGCCCGAAGTCGCCAGGAGCCGGGAATAGTTCTCGACGGCGAGATGGAATTGCCTCACCGGCACGGCATCCACGCTCTTGACGACCATGCGGCCGGCCTCCGGGTTCTCCGGATCGATCATCCGGGCGTTGAGCCCGATCCGGCCGATCTGGGCGAGGCGCCTGGTGCTGCCGTCCTCCATGCGCACGTCGAAGAGCGGCAGCGGATCGCCGAACCCCTCGACCACCGCCGTTTCGATCTTCGCCGGCAAGAGCGTTGGAGGAAACTCAGACAGGTTTCCGGGGGTCTTGAACGAGGAAAGGACCACCCAGGCAACCGGCACGAACATGATCAGCAGCCCAAGGAGCAGATATCCGTAGGTGAGGACATCGGTGAAATCGAATCGGTCCCGGCCGCGCCGCGCGGTGAGCAGAGTTCCGATCCGGCTAGGATTGCGGTTTGCCGCTACGTCAGTCATTCCGGTTACTCCTCGACAAGCGCATCTGGATGCCGGTGAAGATCAGCAGCAGGAGGCCGAGCAGAAGCGAGGCTGCCGCTGCCATGCCGAAATTGCGCGGCTGCGACGCAAATCCGACCTCGTAGATGTATTGAACCATGAGCATCGTCGCCGAACCGGGGCCGCCGCCCGTCAACACGTAGAGTTCGTCGAAGGTCTGGACGGAGCGGATGACGCAAAGGACGAACACCACCAGCATGACCGGGCGCAGAAGCGGCAGGGTGATGTGGGTGAAGGCCCGCCAGTTGCTGGCCGAATCCATCTTGGCGGCCTCGTAGACGTCGCGCGGGATCGACTGGAGCCCGGCCAGCAGGATGATGGTGTAGAACCCCATATGCGCCCACACCGTCACGAATACGGACCAGAAGAAGGCGGTGTCGGGAAATGCGAGCCAGTTGTGGGTCGGCAGCTGAAGCGCCTGCAGCAGCGCATTCAGAATTCCGTCTCGTTGCAGGATCCATTGCCACGTCAGGGCCACAACCACCGGTGACAGCATGACGGGAAAAAAGAAGACCCCGCGAAAGAAACCGCGCCCGCGAATGTTGCGGTTCAGACAGATCGCCGTGATCAGCGCGATGGTGATCATGCAGACGACCTGGATCGGCACAAAGACCATGCTGTTGTGCAGGGCCCGCCAGAACAGATCACGCGAGCAGGAGGAAGGGTCGAGGTAGTTCCCACAGTCGAGCAACGTGTCGTAGTTGAACGTGCCGACGAAGTTGCGGTCGCGGGGATAGAGACGATCGCTGCCGGTGAAGGAGTAAAAGACGTTGATGAGCACCGGCAGGAGTGCGAACAGCAGCACTGCCGTCAGATTGGGTATCAGGAAGACCCACGGCATGCGCCTGATGCCGAGGGCACGCTGCAGGCCGCTCATCAAGGGCTCCGCCAGGCGCGCCGGCAGCATGGCCAGATCGGCCAGCAGGCTTGAAACCCGCCGTGTAGCAATCATGGAACTGGTCTCCTCACAAGATCAGGGCCGCAGCCGGACGGTGTCACCGGCAGTTGGCAGCGGCGGCACCGTCCGTACAAATGGAAGAAATCCGGAGAGCGGTGACCGCCCTCCGGTGGGTGGATCACTGGGTCCCAGCGGCGGTGATGGCGAGGTTGACGTCGTCTTCGATCCGTTCCAGGGCGGCATCTACCGTCAGCTCGTTGTTGAGCACCTGACTGATACGGGTCGTCAGCGCATTCATCATCGCGCGCTGAAAGCGCCAGCCCTGGAAGTTGAAGGCGGCTTCGTCCATCTTCGGCACCTGCGCGCTGAAGGTTGCCAGGGCCTTCTGGGTGCGGGCGGATACGCCGGGATACTCGACCCCGTTTTCGACCACTGTGGTTTCCGCGGGAATTTCAACCGCCGCGGCAATGATCTGCGCATAGTTTTCCGGTTGCGCGATGTAGTTGATGAACTTGCCCATCACCTCGGGATGCTTTGTCGAGTTGAAGGCGACGAGCGCCGGGCCGCCGGGCATGGCGGTGCAGGATGAGGGGCCGCACGGTGTCGGGACAACGCTCCAGTCGAACAGGTCGCCGACCTCCGAGTCCATCCGCGACAGGGTCCACGATCCGCCGAAGTAGAGAACCACGTTGCCATTGAGGAAATCGGAGAACAGCTCGCGATGGGTGGTGCCGCCCACGGCTCCCCACAGATCCATCGGCATGACGCCCGACTTGTGCCATTCGACGAATTGGGTGATCGCGTTCCTGAGCCCCTCGTCCACCACGGGCCTGCCCTCATCATCGACGAGCCTGGCGCCATAGCTGATCGCGAGGCTGGCGAAGCGATGCCCGGACCGGTCCATTTCCATGGCGAAGTCGGTCCCAGTTGCCTCCGCTACCTTCCTGGTCGCCTCGGCCCATTCCTCCCAGGTGGCCCCCTCACCCGGCACCGGAACGCCGGCCTGCTCGAACAGTGTCAGGTTGACATAGGCACCGTTTACCGTGAGCGAGGCCGGCATGCCGTTGATTGCCGATCCGGTCGGATCGCTGCCGCGCAGCCACTGCAGGGTCTGCGGAAACTCGTGGTTGAACAAGTCGACATCCACATAAGGCGTGAGGTCGACATAGAAGCGGCTGAGGCCGCCAAGGTCGGTGATCATGCCACCGTCTGGGCCTTCGCCCGATTCCAGCTGCACGGGCAGGCTGTCCAGGACGGTGGCGTAGTTGACGAGTTCCAGCGTCACCTTCATCCCGGAATTTTCAGCGTTGAACTTGTCGGTGACCGGCTGCAACTGGGCGCAGCCGATGCCGGTGTCGCCGCAGAAGATCTTGACTTCCTGGGCGTGGGCCATTCCCATCGCACCGCCGATCATGATCGCGGCCATGCTGACCGCTTGTGATACGCGCATCAGGGGTTCCTCCTCTTTTGGAGCCGACGTTTCGCCGTGTCGGCACTTTTGATTGTTGGTCTTACCATATAACCTTGAATTGGTATTACCAATATGTCAAGAGGGGTTATTCTGCTCAAGAATGCAAGTTTTTTCCGGTAACTTGATTGACAAAGCCAATAATTGGTCTTACCAAACTTTAAAGCGCATAACCAACCTGTGACAATCGATTGCAGGATGACGGGATCGCACCGGCACAGCCGGAGGGCGGGCCAGGAAGGATGGAGCGATGAACAAGTCGGATAAGGGAGCGGCCTTCCGGGGCGAACAGCGCCTGTATCAGATCGTTGCCCGGCGGATTGCCGGAATGATCGAGGAACATCGCGACCTCCCCGAATGGCGGATGCCCACCGAGCGCGATCTTGCCGAAAAGCTCAAGGTCAGCCGACCCGTTATCCGCGAAGCCATCATCGCGCTCGAAGTGACGGGGCAGGTTGCGGTGAAGGGACGGGCGGGCATCGTGGTGTTGCCGCGCACTTCAGCCGCATCGGCGGATTTTCATCCGCAGGCAGTGCCGAGTGGCAGCCTGAACGACCTTCTCGGCGCCCGGCAGGCACTGGAACCCGGCCTGGCGTCGCTCGCCGCCCAGTGCTCCGCCGGCAGCACGGCAAACAAGCTTACACACCGCCTCACCGCACCAGCGGCCGGCGACAGCGCGCGCTTTGCGGATGCGCTTCGCGGGTTTCACCTTGAACTCGCTCAGCAGACCGGCAACAGCGTTCTGTTGACCATGGCGCAGACCCTGCACGACGCGTGGACAAGCGCTGCCCGGCCCATTGAGGATGAGTTGTATGGTGCCGAACTGAGGCCATTGTGGATCGGCGATTTTCATGCGATTGCCGCCGCGATCGAGGCAGGGCAGTCCACGACAGCCCATCGGGCCATGGCGCGCCACATCGACAACCTGCGTGCCGAGATGAACCAAATCCTTCAGGGGCGAACGTCAGACGAGCCGGTCGCCGGCGCCACGTCGACGTCCTCCGGACCAGCACACCCCAAGCGCGACAAAGTGACTGCGGGCGACGGCGTGTAAGCTTTCGGCCCCGTCCCTTCCCCTTCAGCAACCAACGACCATCGGGCCGCGGCGTGGCGTATGGCACACCTGTGTCCGGTTCGCCTTGATCCAGCAGCACTCGAAAAGGGCATGAGATTATGGATATTTCCCATTTCATCCTGAACAGCGAGACAACACTCTGTCCGCCGGGCAATCCATCGCTGCCCGTTCAAAACGCGCTGGATATTTTCGCGCGCGATTTCGGCAAGGTCTTTCGGACAAGCCTCACATTCGGCGGGCCGGAACGGGCACAGATTCAGGTTGGCTATGACACCGGGGATGAGCTCGACGACCCGGAATCCTTTGCCGTTCGCTTTGACCGGCATGCCGGACGCACGGTGCTGAAGCTGATCGGGAAAGACGATCTGGGTCTCGTCTATGGGATTCTCCACCTGTCGGGGACGTTGCTTGGCGTTGATCCATTCTGGTTTTGGGCGGATCGTGAACCGGTTCCCCGGACGGAAATCAGGGTGCCGGCAAGCGACTACGCATCGCGGCCGCACCGGGTCCGCTTTCGCGGTTGGTTCATCAATGACGAAGTGTGCCTGATCGGCTGGACGGATCACTATCCTCCCCCTCGGAACGTCTGGGCACAGGTTTTCGAGACACTGCTCAGGCTGGGCGGCAATCTGGTTATTCCAGGCACCGACCTGCCGCGCAACGGCGGCCAGGCCGAGGTCGCCTCGCAGATGGGGCTTTATCTCACCCATCATCACGCCGAGCCCCTGGGCGCGGAAATGTTCTTTCGGGCCTTTCCCGAGTCCGCTGCCAGCTTCGAACGCAACGGCGGGCTTTTCGAGCAGCTATGGCAGGAAGCCATCGAGCGGCAGAAAGACCGGAACGTGGTCTGGACGCTCGGGTTTCGCGGTCAGGGTGATTGTCCCTTCTGGGAGCAGGATCCCGAATACGACACGCCTGAGAGACGCGGCGCACTGATCAGCCGCGCCATCCGCCGTCAGTACGACATGCTCCAGGCCGTCATTCCCGGTGCGCCGTGCCTGACCTATCTCTATGGAGAGATCACGGAACTCTACCGGCAGGGCCATATCACGTTTCCGCCCGGCGTCGCGAAGATCTGGTCGGATAATGGCTATGGCCGCATGGTCTCGCGCCGGCAGGGCAATCACAGCATGCGCATACCGTCCCTGCCGCAGCCGGACGAGGACGGACCGCACGGCATATATTATCACGCGACCTTCCACGACCTGCAGGCCTCCAGCCACCTGACGATGCTGCCTGTTTCCACCGTACTGCTTGTCGATGAGCTGGAGACGGCGTTCGAAGCCGGCGCGGACGACGTCTTGCTCATCAATTGCGGAAATGTGCGGCCGCATGTGTTCACGCTGGATGTTTTTGCCAGCCTGTGGCGGGACGGAAAAATCGATGCCGCCCTCGCCCCGCTCACGTTTTCCAGACGCTATTTCGCCGGGTCGCCGGAACGGGCAGCCGCCTGTCTCGAAGGCTTCATCGATGCCGCCATCAGCTACGGGCCTCATGAAGACGACCGGGCAGGAGACGAATTCTACCACCATCCGGCCCGCTCTCTGGTCGGCCATGTCATGCGCGGCGAAACACGTGAACCTGCCGAGGACCTGCTGTGGGCGACGGACAGGTTGCCATTCGAGGGGCAAGTGGCCTGGTTCGAAGCGCTAAGTGCACCTGCGATCGAGCGGTTTGCGGCGCTGGAGAGCAATTGCCTGGAAACCGCTGCCGAGCTGACGGGATGTGAGGCGACGTTTTTCCGCGACCTGATGCTGTTTCAGGTCAGGTTCCACAGGTCGGGGGCGACCGGCCTTGCCCTCTTGTGCCGCAGCATCGACGCCTTCCTGCGCAAATGCTATCCGCAGGCCTTTGTACTGGCCTCGCAATCTCTGTGGGCATTCGAGGAAGCACTGTCGGCAATGACGGCGGCCGAGCACGGTAAATGGCGGAACTTTTTCCGTGCGGACTGGCTGACCAACGTCCGGATTACCGTCTATTCGGTCAATGCCCTGCGAATGTTCTACCGCTCTTTCGGCGACAATCCAGACTACTTCCTCTGGCATAAGCAGTTTCTTATGCCGGAAAGTGAAAAGAAGATCTATCTGGAGAACACCCATCGCAACCCGCCCTCGGATGATGATCTGGCCCGGCGACTGCAGGAGTGTTTCGGAATGTAAAAGGGCCGCCGGTCCGGGCGCTGCCGTCAGGCGGAAGGGGCAGTGCCCGCAATGATGGCACGCGCTTCCTCGTAGATGCGATCGATCAGTCCTGCGAGCCGTTTGTCGGAGCGCCTTTCCGGTAGCACGTGAATGCCGACCGGCTGATACGCGGGCTCCTGGTCCGGCTTCATTTTCACCTGCGCGATGCCTTTGCGGGCAAACTCCCCTGCCATCAGATCGGTATGACGCATGACGGCGTCACTCGCGCGCAGGTATTCCAGGCATGCTTCCAGAGAATTGGAGGTGAAGGCGTGCCCGAGATATTCCGGTTGCTGCCCGCCGGGCTGACCATATCCCTGGCCGAGCAACAGCCGCTGCTGGCGGGCCTCGGGCGGAAAGGCAAGCGTCGTCGGGAAGGCAGCCACCTCGGCTTCTGTCCGCACACGGCCAAGCAGCGGATGGTCTTCCCTTACGAAATAGCCGTCATGGACCAGCCCGATTTCGATGAAGTCGGCCTGAACACCAGGGGCCAATGCGTCGATCCGGTGACCGATGAACAGTGAAATGTCACCGGCGAGGAGCTGGTCCATGCACCTCAGCTTGTTGCCGAGCGATACGTTGACCGGCGCTCCCAGAGTGCGATTGCCATATTCGAACACAAGTCGTTTCAGGAACAGGGCCCACCACGAGTAGCCGGTTCCGATGCTCAATCCTTCTTCGCTCTGAACACGCTGGCGTTCGATCGCGTTCAGGGCGTTCTTATAGAGGCGGCTCATGATGATGACGTTTTCATAAAGCGTTTCACCATAGGGCGTCAGCTTCACACCGCGCGAGGAACGTTCGAAAAGGCGCACGCCCAACGTTTCCTCTAGCTTGCGCATGTTGAAGGTCAGCGTTGGCTGGGTGACCAGAAGCGATGCTGCCGCGCCGCTGATCGTGCCCTCTTCAGCAACCGCCAGGAACTGAACCAGACTCTTGTCCATCTTTCCTCATAGATTACATCTATAGTAATGAGGATATTTCGTATTTTTCCGATAGAAGCGCAATTGGTAATGTCGTGTCAACAAGAACGGATCAGGGACGATGCGGAGGGTCGGTAGGCTTTGCCCGCGCCGGTTCCAGACGGGGTGAGGAGACGGACCATGACCGCGCCGCGGCTACGGATACTCGAGGCAGGCACTGCAACCTACACGCCCGGGCCGGAGGGGTGGTCAGGGGCTGCCGCCGCCTACGTCTACACTTTCGTCAATATCGAAGTGAACGGCCGGGGGGTATCCACCGGCAGGGCCTGCGCGCCGCTCGGCGGATCGGGCGCGACACTGGCAGAGACCGGCACCCCGGAGGACCTCCTGCAATCGGCCATCGAAGCCTGTGAGGCCTATGTTTCGTTCCGTCGCTGGGACACGGCCTTCGGCCATCATCTGCACCGGTTGCCGCAATGCGGACGCGCCGGGCCGGCAGGACAGGCCGACGTGCCATGCAGGTTTGGTTACCCGCTGATGGATGCGGCCATACTCGACGGCCTTCTGCGTGCCGTTGGGCGCAATTTCGAAGAAGCGATGGCCTGCAACCTTCCAGGTGTCACCGCCTGTATGAGCCCAGGGCTGACGAACGAGCACATCGAACAGTGCCTGGCCGCAAGCCCCACGCCGGGAGGCGCAATGGCAAGCCGCAGCAATTTGCAGGCCCGGACGATGGCCGGCTCACTTGAAACAGTTTCCGGTGAGGTCGGCCTGGCGCGCAATGCGGACACGGGTCTGGGCCGGGACGCCGCGCAGGCTCCCTGCCACGTGGCGGCCGGTAGGGAGCCTGCGCCAGCACAGCTTACCGGCTTGTCCGGCAACGGCGCGCCGCTCTGGGAAACGGGGATCTACGGTGCTGTTTTGCAAGCGCTGGAAGGACCGCCCTTCCCGAGCGAACCGTCCTGTGGCGACTTGCCGGTTTTGCTCGATGCCGTTGCGTGTCTGCAGAACAGAGCCGTGCGTGCCCTGATTGACGGAATCCGTTGCCACCGTGCCCGGGCCGTCAAATCGCTCCAGGAGGATGCCCTTTTCACCTATTGTGAAACCGATACAGCCTCGCTGGCTCCTCTCCTGGGTCCCGGCTTTGCAACCCATGGCCTCAAGGTTCCGGAGAGTCTTGAATGGCTTTAGGCACCGGCGGGGTGACCCGCGGCTTGCGGTGAAATCTCTTGTGTACAATCGCGGTTGAGACTCATGTCCGTGGCGCGATCATTGCGGCGAACAGGTTCGCTTTTCGGCAGGCGAGCATCGCTGGCCGTCAAGGTCCCTCCCCTCACAGCACCCCCCAGGCCCTGTAGCGGTTGCGGCCGGTGAGTTCGCGGGGCATGGCGGGGCCGAGCTGACGGATCATGTGGTCGACGGCGGCGGCGGTGACGCCGAGATCCTGGCGGGCCATGGGTATGGTCACCAGCGGGCGGGTGAGAAACAGGCTTATGAATTCCGGCAGCCGGGAGTGACGGCGGCTGTTGGCGCAGCAGCGCATCAGCCGGTCGCGGGCAAGCTGCAGCCGGTCGAGATCCCTGGAGCTTTCGGCACCGGCCTGCTCGAAGCCGGTCAGCAAGGCCGACAGGCGGGTTCCCAAAGCATCCTGGCGGCGCCAGCGGAACGGCGATTTCCGTAAACCTGCGCACAGCATCGGCGTGTGGTTCGGCGTCATCTCGCCTTTCAGGAAGGCACCCGTGAGAAACCGGCCGAGTTCGGGCCAGCTTTCGATCGGCCGGAGAATGTGCCAGGCGTCGAGCAGAAGGGCGGCGGCAAGCACCGGAGGGAGTTTTTCGGCTTTCACGTCCGTCACGACCGCCAGCCAGTCTTCCAGCCGGGTTTCCGGTTTGGGCGTGTGGTCCGATCCCGGTTCGGGTTGTACAGCAAAATGCGCCGCGCGGTTTGTTCTGGGCGGGATCATTCCCAGGGCCAGGTGCTCGGAGCGTTGAAGGACCTCGTCCAGTTCGGCGAGCAGGTCTGTTTCATCCTGGTCTCGGTCCGGCGTCTCTCCCCCGGGCTCCAAACGGCCCCCTCCCCCCGCAGATCCTGCGTGTTCCTCTGATCGTGCCTGGTCGGCTTCTTCTTGGTGCTGTCCGATCAGGGAAAAAATCCCGGTGCGGCTCAAAAGTCCGGAGAACTCCAGGCGGTCCATGCGGCGGCGCAGGCCGAGAAGCCTGGCGGCGCGGGTGAGCTCGTGGGTCGGGGCCCTCTTGTCGGTGCCGGCGTCGTGCAGCACCAGATCTTCGAGGTGGACCAACTCGCCGTCGAGGGCCATGGCGGCGCAGGTGTCGAAGAAGTGCGCACGCGCGCAAAACCCTTCGGCAAGCTCGGGGCTGCGCCGGAGGCGTTCGTCAGCGCGGGTGAGCGCGCGGCCGGCGCCGTCAAGGGGGCCGGCGAGCCGGGCCCAGGGCATTTGGCTGAGGTGTTTCCGGAGATCGTAAGCCGCTGACATGGCGTGATAATACCTTGTTAACCATAACAAGCAAGACAAAAACTATCATTACATAGATAGATGCCAACTTGGTTGATTGATCAATGATAACATTCATTTATCGATGATAAAGGCTCTTGCGGCGCGCAATCGCGGATCGCCGTAAACGGGGCCTGCAGTGGGGACGCGCTGTCCGGATCTCGGTGCGGCATTCGATATCCGCACGCGGCGGCTCCGCATGTCGCAATCGGAGAGAATATTTTAGGGTGCAGGAGCTATTATCGGCACGCCGGAAGGTGCAAACGCTCTCTGGCCCGCCGATTTCGTCTCCGTTACTTTCGGACAGGCGCGGGTCGATATCCTGGGTTTTGGTGACGGTTTTATTCCGCGCGCAGGGAAGTCAGGGTCGTCGTGAAATTAAAAGCTCAACAAATGGAACAGGTTTGTCCGTGAAAAGTTGTGGTGGGAAAGGAGCATGGGGAATGGGCAATCGAATCTCGTGCCGGGGATCAGCGGATGGCAGCTAAAATCATCCCCGAGAAGGAAGCCGATGCCGAAAGATATGTGGTGCTTTTGGCGGAGGACGAGTTTTTTATCCGGTTCGACATCGCCGAAGAATTTCGGCGCCTGGGATGGCGGGTCATTGAGGCCGGCAACGCTGAACAGGCAATCGATGTCCTGAGATCGACAGCGCGCATAGACCTGGTGGTGACGGACGTGCGAATGCCCGGCGACCGTAGTGGCCTCGACGTGGCACGCGCCGTGAGAGAAGAGCGGCCGGGTGTGAAGATCGTAGTCATGTCGGGACACCTCGTGCCGATGGAAAAGCACAAACATCTCATCGATCTCTTTGTTCCGAAACCGACTCCGAGTGATCAGCTCGCCAAGCAGATCAAGGAGTTCATGCACGCGAGCGGTTAAAAGCGAGGCTGGTGATGGAAAAAGAAGCTGCAGAAGACACGATCCTCGTCGTCGACGGCGATGTGATAACCCGGACCGTGATTGCCGAGTATCTCCGCCACTGCGGTTTTCGCGTCCTTGAATCGGGCTCCGGTACGGAAGCCATACAGGCGCTGGAGCATCCGGAGTTCCGTATCGATATAGTCCTGTCCGACGTCGAACTTCCCGGGGAAATCAGCGGTTTTGATCTTTCTCGCTGGGTCAGAGATAACATGCCCGAGGTGAAGGTCTTGCTGGCCGGTGCCGTCGAACGCATTGCCGATACCGCCGGGGACCTTTGCGAAGAAGGCCCGCATCTCGCAAAGCCTTATGATCACAGGATGATCGTCGACCACATCAAGCGGTTGCGCGCGCGTTGAACACCGGGTTGGAGAGATGTTCCGCTACTCTGACAAGAGCCGTGCCAGCATGTGGCGGATGTGGTCCTGAGGACCGAAAAATATCGCCGCGACGAGGATCCGCTTGCGGTTCTCGACCGGCAGAAACCACACTGCCGCCTGGTCCCGCCGCACGAAACGCAATCCGGGATGGATGTCGTCCCGAAGGGTGCCGATAAAAGGCGCCTCCCCCAGTCGGTCAATGGATGAACGAATCCCCCTCACCCGCTCCGCAGCGCGCTCGATAGCGTCCGCGGGATCGTCGCCGAGGTCGCAATAGGTGGCGAAGAGGTGATCGAAGACCAGCTCGATATCGCGCTCGGCCGCGGCTGAATAGTCAACGGCCCACACGCAGACCACGCCGCTTCCGCTCAATCATGGTCTCGATGCTGCTTTCCATCTCGGCCGCCGATACGAATGGCCCTTCCAGGCGCTGCTTGATCAGTTCGCGCAGAGCCTGTGTCTCGAGGGTTTCCGTCTCGGTTTTCTGACGCAGCAGTTCAAGGCCCTGCTGCAGCACGGAGCTGAGGCTCGAATATTTGCCGGAGTCGACCAGCGCGCGCGCAAAGGCGTCCTGCTGATCGGTCAGGGAAATCGAAGACTTGACGCTCATGACTGTTCTCCTTGACACCTAAGGTGCTACTCAGTCGCATCAATGTCAAGTCGTCAACCCTGACAGGCCGGCAGTTGCCGCCATGGGCGCTGCCGGATCCTGTCCCTCCAGCCGCCGCCGGCCTGATAATCCCATGCCTGGCGCCACAGGGCATCAGACGGATGGATATCCGTCAATAACGTTGCGGTAGAACGCCGCGATGTCCTTGGACGCTTCCAGTTCCGGATGCAACTCGTCGGTCCAGCGGCCCCGGACGATGTTGCGAATATCCACCACCGTCACGTTGGTGTGCCGGTCCGAGACGTCCTCCAGCATCGCGTAGAAACGGTCGACAAGATACGCGAGAATGTCGGCAATCAGAGCCTTGTCCGTCCTCATGTCAAAGCCGCGCCTGAGGAATGGCCGGCCCAGCCAGGGGCCGTCGGAACGCGCAACCGGATAATCATAGCCGTGTACCAGCATCTGGGTACGCGGCGAGCGGTTCATCACGTATTCGGCAATGTCCAGATAACAGGTTTGGAGCTTCTGCAAGGTGGCATCGAGCCGCTCCGGCAGAATATAGTCCTCGGGCTTTTCGGACCCCTGTCCGGCTCTCCGGTCTTTCAGAAGTTTCGTTAGGGCTCCCCGCCCAGAATGTCGTTTCCACCACCGGAAAAGACGAAATAGTCGAAGATTCCGGACTCTATGTGAACCTTGAAGGGTCTCTTCTCGATCGTCTGATCGAACGTATCTCCCGGCCAGGCTGTGCTTGCCGTGTGATAGTATGCATCCAGGACATCGAAAAACGTCTTGTTGTAGCCCAGGAAGCGGGAGACTTCGATCAGCACGTTGAGCCAGGCGTCACCAGCTGCGCAAACCCGCACCGGCGAACGGCGGGTCCGCAGAGGCGTCACGTCCTCTCCCTTCCCCAATGCCGACCATTCCACCGCCATCTGCTCGGGCGTCAGCGGCTGTCGTTGGTCGTCAAGGATATGATAGACGAGGCATTTGTTCGGATTTTTCTCGAACCTGGTGTTGTTCAGAACCGTTGCTTCCAGCACGTCGCCATACATGGCTTCCTCCATTGCTGAGTTCGATGTCGCAGACTTCCGTCGATGGGTGCTTCTCGTTCCCCGGTCCGTCGATTGACCGGTGTTTCTGGTTACGTCAGGCACAGCTGGACCGTCCGCCGGGATGAGGCACCGGCGCCGGATCGGCTGTGCGATTGGTTCATCGCTTTTGAGCGGAAATCGGTATTTCCGGCCCGGCGCCACGGCGGCGCGATCGCCTTCGCAGCGAAAGCTCCCGCCTCGAAGTCGTCGTGGTGCCCGGGTCCAGGTCTCCCGTATCTCTAAGTGCAGGTATTATAAGGCTTCGCTGCAATCAATGGCGTGAGAAAAGCGTGATTTTGGTGCGAAGAATGCACCAGAAAACAAGGCATCTACAGGACGAGACAACGACCGAGTCGCGCCCGGTCCTCTTCGCTGTCAGTCTGCAAGAGAATGGTGTCCAGAAGAGACAGGTAATTGTCCTTCTCGGCGGCCCTGACCTTGTCATCCGGAGATGTGGCGAAGGCCTCGGCAATCCGTCGTGCCACCAGCGGCGCTGCGACGCTGGTTCCCTGTACCATGGCATAGGAGCCGCTGCGGGTTCCCGCTGCGATCCGACCGGGCAGGATGTTGGACCGGTCCGCCCGCGCGGTGCAGTCGACCGTGCCGACCGCA
The DNA here is from genome assembly GCF_026240905.1 of Roseibium salinum. Lineage (NCBI taxonomy): Bacteria > Pseudomonadati > Pseudomonadota > Alphaproteobacteria > Hyphomicrobiales > Stappiaceae > Roseibium > Roseibium salinum. Next base: position 81,868 of record NZ_JAPEVI010000002.1, on the reverse strand, counting down.
TTGCCGAAACCGACCTTTCCGGCGGAGCTATAGCCCGACGGCACCGGTCTGGTGATCTCCCACGCTGTTTCGGCCGATGGCCTGCATCCTGAGACAATCAGCGTGGTTGCGCCGGTCGCGAGGCCATTGATGGTGCCGAAACGCCGGACAGGGCCGCCTGCTTCGTCACTCTGGGCTTCCCGTCCACGATCGTCATATTTCCGATAGGCCGGATCGTGGAGATAGCTCTGGCGGCTGCCGGACCGAAAGGCTTCCGGATCAGCGTCGCGCTGAATCCAGAGAAATATCGGCGGGTGCCCGAGTGAAATGTCGTGGTTACGGGAGAGTCTGATGCGCCAGTCTCCGGCGGGAGCGGCGGGCAAGTCCGGATCGTCCGGTTCGCTCGGCGCAAGCGCGACGAGAACACGCCGGCGATGCGTCCTGCGATGATTGTCCAGGCTTAGCTGGCCGATGGGACCGGCAGCAGATGTTCTGTTAAGTCGTATGATTTCAAAGTTTCTGGGGTCGCCAAACGTATATTGCGAAGCCGGTTTCAGCTCCAGCGCTGCCGTGGCTTTTCCAAAAGGCGCTTCGACATGGACCGTGAAATCTGCCGGATCGAAGTTCTCGGGGAACCAGATCTCCAGATAACTTGATGTCCGGTCATTGGGCTGAATTCTCCAAGTGAATTCAAAGGAATTCTCCACAAAATCCTGGTCGGTGATTTCCCCATGCAGACGATCCATGAAGGTGTTGCCGGAAGGCAGAACGATTGCTGTCGGCCTGCCGAGTTTGCGCCGTTCGATTACGATCTCGTTGATAGCTGCCTCCAACTCGGAAGCGCCATCGTGGCGGCCTGCGGAAAACCCGTAACTGAAGTTGATCACGACCCGGATATCGGTCACGCCATATCCGGCGCCGATCCGCTCGGCTCGTTCCAGGATGTAGTGTACGGCCGACAGCATATACATGTCCTTGCCGAAGCCCGACGTGTCCCAGGCAATGGTGTTGGGAAGCTGAACGGCGATGAGCCGGGTTTCCTCCGGTGGAACGTCTGGCTTTCTTGCATCGTAACCTGCGGCAACGTCCATGATATGCGCACCGTGGGTCACGTGCCGGTTGATCGCCGATCCAAGTTCAAACAGGTCTGACGCCGCGCCGGCGGCGCGGTACAGCGCGTCCTCATCGTCTCCATAGTCACGAATGAGGTTTTCCATGGTCTCACGCGTGTACTCACGCCCGAACAGGACACTCGGATCGGCGGCATTCGGATCCTTGTCGGCAGATTGCAGCCAGCAGAACTCTATCCGCGACCGTTCGCCGTCAGCAGCCCGGAAATTCTGATGCGCAAAGGGAATGCCGTCGTCGATAACCGCCAGCACGTTAATGGTTCTTTCCGCCGGGCAGTTTTCGATGACCTTCGGGTCCGGGGACCAGTCTGGATCGCCCGGCCACCGGCTGATCTCCTCATGCATCGCGGTGGAAGCGACTGGAAATGCCAGACGGAATCGGGGCTCGTCGACGGAAGTTGTTTGTACGGCGTTACACAGACATTGGTCCAATTGCCTCAAGGTAACGCCCTGCCCTGCCTCGTTCTCGATCACAATCGGCCAGAACGTCAGCGGGATCTTGGCGTCTTTCCCCCAGATCGTCGGCAATCGCGTCCGGCGTTCCGTCGACGGCAAGGTGTCTGGTTCCTCGTCTATCCAGGCCGGCGACGGGTATTCCACCAGGGCCGTCAGATGGGAGATGTCATCCCGGCGCAAAGCAGGGAACGCATAGGGTTTGCCTATACCGAAGTTCCACGCTTCGTAGGGCCCCAGGTAGTTTGCCGGCGTGAGGGTGTCATTTGCGCCGAGGATGCCGGTATCAGTCATGGTTCGCTGTCTTTCCCTAGAGCGTCCTACATTTCAAAAAACGCAGTTTAGACGCTCTAAAACTTTGGAATTATTCAGTTTTTTGATTTCAATCAGATCAAACTGAATACAGGATGAATCAAAGGCCGAACTCATTAACGGCCTTGGCCCAAAGCCAATGGAACAGGGAACTTTCACCGACCTCGCAGTTCGGGAGTTCGCTTACGCCATGATCCTTCCAGTCCGGGTCACGGAAACACGCAAGCATGAAGTCAGATTCAGCCTTTGCCTCATATTTCAGACCGGTCAGAATGTGCGAGACACCACATTTGTTGAGGATGATTTCACCGATCATTTGGCCGAGCAATGCGCCGGCCCAGCTGTCGACCGGATAATGGACACCGGCTACTGTTCGGCTGACGGCGACCCGTTCCGCCTGCTTCCGGACAAGTTTCTTGCGTTTGTCCGGGTCCGGGTAATGCGACGGTGCCGCGTCGATGAGACCTTCCAAAACGCGAGCAACGGCAAAGGCTTCCGTTGCATGAGCGCTCGGAAAGCTGCCATGGCCCGGTGTCGGAATTATCGGCAGAACCATGGCATCGATCCGATCGGGACGGCGCACCGCCAAGTGATGCTTTGCGATCATGGCGACATGAGCCGCAAGCACTTGCGTAATCGAGATGAGTTCGAATGTGCTTCCATTGCGCGCCGGGTGCAGGCCAAGAATCATTGCGAAATAGGGTGTCGGAAATCCAAGTTGCGTGATGATTTCCGGCGTTCGTTCAGGGCGCTGATCCATGTACGACCGGACGAGCTTCAGTTGCTCCTCGAAAATGGACATCTGCGGGCGCGTCAGCTCGAAGAATGGCTGTGCGGTGCCGCTTCTGGCGCGATGGGACAAGACGACGGTCCCATCGGGTTCGTCCTTTATGTCCCAATGCAGCTCGCTCAGGAAGTCGGAGAGATATAGCGATGCTCTGACCCAGTCAGCCCAGCTTTCCAGGTTCTGCGCAGAGGAAAACTCAAGTTCGATTGCGGAATGGGGGCTGGTATTTCCGGCAGCGTGACTGATCGCCTGGGCACTTGTCTGCAGCCCCTGAACAGTGAGCGGATCGAGAACTCCAACTGCGCCAGCTCCAAGAAAGCTTCCGAGCCCCGTCGTATTTAGATTTCCAATTCCACCAATGCCGCCGATACCGCCAATACCACCTATGCCGCCAATACCACCTATGCCGCCGAAATAAGCCATGTCGCCCTTCCCCTTTTTGAAAAATTTTACTGAAAACCTGCCGCGCGCAATGCTCGAGCGGCGTTTTGCCCGAGCTGATAGTCCGCAGCCGGATGCGCACGCATATAACCTTCAACAGAAAAGTCAGGCTGCCGGCGGCGAAGTTCATCTCCCACATCGCGCGCTTCATCGTCCCTTCCAAGGAAATGAAGCGCCGTAATCTTCGCGCGAAGGGTAGACAAGTGCCGCTGATTGCGGGCGAGAGAATTGTCCGCGAATTTCAGCGCCGTTTCGTAGTCTTCGGCCGCCAGATGGGCGGTCGCGCTCAGCGAATCGAAATAGTACTTAAAGGGATCGACCGGGGACAGCTGACGCGCCTTTTCAGCGGCATGGACCGCTTGCGCGCCGGCATCCTGAAAGGCGAACAAGGTTCCGCGCAACAGCCAGGACAGAGCCTCGTTCGGGTTGTGGTCCAGAGCCGATTCGTACCGCTGGGAAGCAACGTCCAACCGCCTCAGTAGATTGTTGTGCGCGAAACCGTCAATCGTCAGGCAAAAGGCGTTTTCCGGTTCAATATCAAGGGCCTTGGCAGTGCAATTGACCGCGCTCTTGGTGTCCTTTGCAGCATCCGTGCTCCACCCGTTAAACACACTCAACACGTGCCATTTCCCGCGCCAGGCGAGCACTTCGGCCGATCGCGGCGACCGGTCGATGGCTTCGTCCAGCAATTCGCGGGATTTTGCGAAATCCCGCAAGGTGGTTCTGTGCATCAGGCTGACACCGGCCATGAGCAGCCTGTGGTCCGCGATTTCGCTGATGGGGCGGCCGCGGACGTAGCTCAGCGTGTCGGAGGCAATGGCGCTGCCGACGGATTCCACGATGCTCCTGAGCCCGTGGCCGGCATCGCTGATAAAATCCCGGACCTTGCCGCTGAAGCGCCGCGTCCACAGAATCCGCCCGGATACTGCATCCAGAAAATCGACGTCGGTGATCACCTGATCATCGAACATGCGGATGCTGCCGCTGACGCAGTAATCGACGCCGAGCCTGGTGCGAATATGCTCAATATCGACCTGGCGTCCCGCCAGCGCCCGGCTCGACAGGTGTGAAATGACGGCCAAAAGATTGCTTCGGGAAAGGGATCGGCAGATCTCTTCGGCGAACCAGTCTCCGAGGACGGACAATTCGTGATTGTTTTCGATGCTGAGCAGGGGCAGCACCGTAACGGTGGGTACGGGCGGGCGCGGGAGCGGCGAAGAAGCCGGCCGGAACAGGGAATGGATCTGGTCCGGATTGGCTCTGATGGAGTCGCGCCAGTCGTGGAAATCCGGTGACGGCACGTCGAGACCTTCCAGAAATGTCCCCTGCCCCGGCCGTCCGCTGAAGGTCACGCGGTTCAGATCCAGGGTGACGTCGGAATTGTTGGTGGTGATCAGCTGGGAGAAATAGGGGCCCATGGTCGACTTGATGTCGGACAGGGCACGGCGCAGGCTCTGGCGGCCGGTGTCATAGCAGGAGACGCCCCACAGCGTTTCCTGCAGAAACGTCCGGCTTCTGCAGCCATGCGGTGCCGTCGCCAGCAAAGCGAAAATTGCACGATGCTTCTTGCCCGTGATTTCGAACGCGCCGGGTTCATGGGAGCGGACGATACAGCTCCCGAACAGGTTTATTTCCAATATTTTTGCGCGCATTCCCCGTAGCCTCGACAAAAATCCGGACTTTTATAGAATAGCACTTTCGAGGCGCATCCAACAGGTTCACGATTTTTTCACGCTCGGTGATTGCAAAGAGCTTCTAAACTCTCATCGGAATGAATGAGGGGAGCAAGCAATCAGTTGGCCGAAAGAAACACTTCCATCGATGACGTGAATGACATCGTTGATTTCTTCCTTGCCTGGCACACCCACCGAGAAACCGTGCTGCAGATTTCCCGAATGGATCAGTTGAACGACGTGCAGAAAAGGACGTTGTTCTGGCTGGTGCAGATGGCCGACCGGGTGAGCCTTGCCGACCTGGAGAAGGATGGCCGCGTTTAGGAACTGTTAACGCTGTTGAACTTCGCGTGGCTCGGTGTCGCGGGCTCCCTGGTAAGCGCGCGCGTTGCCCGATCGACGTGCGCTCCCCTGTTGGTAAGCCGGCTGAGGGCAAGTCATTTGCCGCGGAGGCCTTTCTGGTCGGCAATCGGAAGCTGCTGCCGGGACGAGAGCGGCTTTGGAAAGTGCGCTGTTTCGCTGCCTGCGCCACTCGACCATGCACAGCGACAAGCTGGATCAGGAACGCATCTCGCTTGAGTTGAGGCTTCCCAGCCGCGCTCCCCTCCCCGGCTCTCGATGGCGGAGCCTGGATCGACACCCAGGCCCCGGATCAAAGCAGAGGTCTTAGCGGCGTCGGCGCGAGCCAGGGTGCATCCGTATGGCCGAGTTCAGGCGTTCTTGGCCGGCGCAGCTCACCGGGCCGAGGAATAGGGACGCACCGGCTTGCCGCACGTTGTAGGTGGCGGCCGGAGTGTCACCGGTAGGAAACCGCCACGGCCTCTCGTGCCGACGGATACATCGCTGGAGCACCAGATGCAGCGGCTCTTTAGAGCAGAGCGCCCCGCCGCTGACATCGTGAGAAATCGTGGCAGCCAGTTCAGGCGGGTCGGCGTCTTGACGAATTCGTGCAAGCAACAGAGCCGTGCCCTCCAGATCAGTGCCGACTCCTGCAATGCCAGCCCCGAAAGGTGCCGTCGGTTTGTAGCGCGTATGGACGGACGCAAAGTCATCCCCAGCATGTGCGAGGAAGCCGTCCTGCCTTGAGGTCTCGCAAGGGTGAACTTAGCAGTTGCTAACTTTTCAGGAGAATATCCAAGCCTGCTCTGGCGACGGCCTGTTGGTTTGTCGGGTCTGAGGACTCGTGCGAAGTTAGCAGTTTGCTAAGTCCGCCCGTTCGGTGGATGCGCCTCTTGCGAAGAGTAGGCCTCAGTTTATTGCCTGAGATCTGAGGCATTGGACCAAACGCACCTGTGTATTGCGCTCGCAGCTCTGGCTGTGCCGCTTGGTGCCCCGACACTCCGCGCCTGGTGGTGTCGCGATGTCGATCCTGATGCTTCGGATAAGGGCTTTGGGCGACCTGGTCGCGACGGCTCTGGTTCCAGTGTGTGCAATCTGATTGGGCCGTCACTTAGTGCCCGCTGCCGGTCGCTGACAGCCAGATCCGATCTGTTTGCCGTTATCCAAGTGCCCTCAGTTTCGGTTCGCAGGTTTTGTGGGTTCGTGCCGAGCGCTCTGCCGACCGCCGCAGTCACGCCCGTCTGGCGCCTTGCAGCCGGGCGAAGAAAAGTTGGTCCGCGTGGCGCCTGCCGGCCGCGCGCCAGTCAGGGGAACGTCGCAACAGGTGATGTGGTGTGCCGGGCACGGTCGACAACGTTTCGATCTGGTGCTGCGTCCGTGTTCAAAGGAGAGTGCAATCGGGATGGTGAGAGGGCTGAGTGGTCGCGCTCTGCCGGAAGAGGGTGCAGACAGCGCCTTTGGAAGGTGGTTCGCCTTGGTGATGATCTCCTCCGGCCGGCACTGCCACGGTGTGCATATTCGTCTTGGCAAAGGAGGTGGTGCGTTCGTTTGCCGTTGGGCTGAAGCATGGCGGCTGCGTCGTTCGGCGAACTTGTGGTTCAAATGGAAGGGTAGGGGTCTCCGGAAATCGTGGCACGTCATGTCCGGAAGTCCCGGCGCGTGATGGTCAAACGGAAATCTGAAACTTTCTGACGGATAGGTTCAAAATCACGCCGGGTTCTCTCAGATTTCGCGCGAGATTTAGTGCAATCGGCGAGGAAAGCAACCCAAGTAGTTGATATTAAATACAAAAGCAGGAAAATTAGCAGTTGCTAACATTGGTGAGGCTAAAGGGCGGCCGAATCGACGCTTCAGCTGCCGCTCCTGGCTGCCTGCGTGTCGGTAGAGCATCCACGCGGCCGCTCTCGACACTTTTTATCTGGTGCCTGCCCGGATCCAAAGAAGGTCGTTGCGGACCGGCATGAATTGAAACGTGTTTCGAATAGGTGCGCAGCAGAAGGGAGAGGGGAGGGCGCTCAGTTGGCCAACCCGCCGGGAGTTCGCGGCGCCGGCACGCGTTGGTTAATGATGGGTAAAAGGCCCTGCGGCCGGTTGGGCTCGACTAAGGCGTCCGGCTTGGGTTGGGCCCGGACGAATTGAAGATTTCATCGAATTGGAACCAATTTGCCCGGAGCGACGTTACCCTCTTCGCCGTTGATATGTGCTGCGAAATGAAAGGGTTAGCCTGCCCTTTTGGCGCCACAAAAATTCCCGGATTGGTGCTCAAGGCGACATAAATTGCCGCGTTTTCGCTAAAGAGTGATCATCGTATCCCCAATATTTGCGCCCAGCATCTTCCAGGTGGCCTTACGAAACACAAGCCGGGAAATGCAGATGGACGCCGACAGCTCTCCTGTGAGGTACTTTCGCCTTGGCAGCAAAATCCTGCCACTGGGAATTGTTGCGGCGGTTCTGTGCCTCCCGCTTCTGTTTCCGACCGAAATTCGGGAAACCCTCCGCGCGATTGCCATGGTGGACACCGGCACAGTCGTTGTTGTGCTGTTGCTGTCTCTGGTGAACTACGCGTTGCGTTGCTGGCGCTGGCTGCTTCTCCTTGGTGAGAGGTCGGCCGCCGTGCCGCCGCTGCGGCATTGCGCCATCTACATGGCGGGGTTTGCCCTCACGGCAACGCCGGGCAAGGCAGGGGAGGCGATGCGCAGCCTGTATCTGCAGCCATTCGGCGTCAGTCCCCGTCAGAGCCTGGCCGCGCTTTACGCTGAGCGTCTTCTGGATCTCGTCGTGATCAGCATGCTGGCCGCACTCGTCCTCACGAATGCCGGCGCCGGTGCATACATGATCGCCTTTGCCGGCCTCCTCGTGGTCATGGCGCTGACAGCGCTCCAGCATCCGGTGGTGATCGGGCGTCTGGATCGCATGGCGCTGAGCCTCCGCCAGCCGCGCGCCGCCGCCCTGCTTGGCACTGCAAGAGACTTTCTGGGTGCGGTACGCTCCATGCTGAACACCCGCCTCGCCGTCATCGGAACGGTTCTCGGGCTGGTCGCCTGGGGCGGCGAAGGTGTCGGAACATATCTCATCGCACAGTCCCTTGGTCTCGAGATCGGGCTGGCGCTCGCCATCGGCATTTATGCCGTGGCCATGCTCGCGGGAGCATTTTCGTTCCTGCCGGGCGGGTTGGGCGGCGCGGAGGTCGCGATGACGACTTTGCTGGTTTACGCCGGGGCAAGTGTCCCGGTCGCTATCGCCGTAACCATGATCGTGCGGCTCGCAACGCTCTGGTTTGCGGTGGCAATCGGTTTGGGCGCCTGGTTCGGGCTTGAGGTCTTTCGCGGGCCGAAGCAGCCGGGGTCGGTGGGCGTTGCACAGGGAGAGAGCAGTCATGCTTCAACTTGATACTCCTGTAAGTGCCGGGACCGCGGATGCGGAAGCGGCTCAGGAACCGTCGATACCTCTCGTCGTCGATCTCGACGGGACCCTCATCAACAGCAACCTGCTCGTGGAATCGGTCATCGTGCTGTTGAAACGGTCGTTTCTTTGCGTGTTCCTCCTGCCCCTGTGGCTGATGAAGGGGAAGGCCTTCTTCAAGGCGGAGGTAACCCGCCGGACATCGCTCGACCTGACCGCGCTGCCGGTAAACCTGCCGCTGGTCGAATATCTGACGCGCGAGAAGGCGCAGGGCCGGCGGCTCATTCTGGCGACAGGCGCCTATGAGACGCTTGCCCGGCGTATTGCCGACCGTCTCGGGCTGTTTGAGGAGGTGCTGGCCACGAACGGCACGATCAACCTGACATGCCACAACAAGCTCAAGGTCCTTCGCCAGCGATACGGCAGCACGGGCTTCGATTATGCCGGCAACTCCTCGGACGATTGCCCGATCTGGTCCGCTGCCCGTCATGCGACCGTGGTCAATGCCTCACCTCGGCTGCTCAACTGGGCGAAAAAGAATGCGAATGTCGATGGCGTTTTCCCGCGTGAGACACCGACCCTCGGTCTCTACGTCCGCGCGCTGCGTCTGCATCAATGGATGAAGAACCTCCTGCTGTTTGCACCGCTGATCGCTGCACTGAAGTTCACCGACGGCACCGCCATGACCCAGCTTGTGATCGCGTTTTTCGCCTTCGGCTGCTGTGCGTCGAGCGTCTACCTGCTCAACGACATCATCGACCTGGAAGATGACCGGCTCCATCCCAACAAGCGGCACCGGCCGTTTGCATCCGGACGGCTTCCGATCTCTCACGGCCTGGCGCTCATTCCGGTTCTGCTGAGCATCTCCGCGGCACTCTGTTTGCTGCTGCCCTTGAAATTCGCGCTCATCCTTGCGGGCTATTACGCCATGACGCTCGCCTACACGTTCTTCCTGAAACGCATCGAGTCGGTCGATGTGGTGACGCTGGCACTGCTCTATACGACGCGGATCTTTGCCGGCGCAGCGGCCGCGGGGATCGTCCTGTCGAACTGGCTGCTCACCTTCTCGGTGTTCATCTTCCTCAGCCTTGCGCTGGCCAAGCGCTGCGCCGAACTGTTGCTGATGCGCAAGAACGGCAAGCAGTCGAGTGCGGGCAGGGGATATGTTCTTGACGACTTGCCCATGCTGCGCAGCATGGGGGTTGGATCGGGTTACGTCGCCGGCGTCGTGCTCGCCTTTTACCTGAGCACGCCGCAGGTCTCGATCGCCTATGCCAGGCCGGACATGCTATGGGTTTGTGTTCCCATTCTCGTCTACTGGGTGACACGGGTCTGGCTCAAGACCGGCCGCGGCGAGATGCATGACGATCCGCTGGTGTTCGCCGCGCGCGATCGGACCAGCCTCGCCCTGGCCGGCCTGGGAGCCGGCACGATTATCGCGGCATTGTGATGGCATCAAACGGACAGTACCGATCCTGGGGTCTCCCACCGAAAGCCGGCCCGCAGCGCATCCTGCAGATGCAATGGCAGGGCGACAGCCTGCCCGAAAGCGGCCGGCCGTATCTGGCGTTCGGCAACGGCCGCAGTTATGGCGACAGCTGTCTCAACGGGCAGGGGACGCTCGTCAACCTTCGCGGCCTCGACCGGTTCATCTCCTTCGACGGCGATACCGGCGTGCTGCGGTGTGAGGCGGGTGTCCTGCTTTCCGACATCCTGACCCATTTCGTGCCCAGGGGCTGGTTCCTGCCGGTGACGCCCGGAACCCGCTACGTCACGGTCGGGGGTGCCATTGCCAACGACGTTCACGGCAAGAACCATCATCGGGCCGGCAGTTTCGGACACCATGTGCGCAGCCTGGAACTGCTGCGCTCGGATGGCTCGCGCCTTGTGTGCTCGCCGCAGGAAAACCCGGAGTGGCTCTCGGCGACGATTGGCGGCTGCGGATTGACCGGAGTCATTCTGTGGGCCGAGATCGGCCTGAAACGGATCCCGGGTCATGCCGTGGAAGTCGAGAGCGTGCGGTTTTCGGGGATCGACGAGTTCCTCGATCTGAGCCGGACATCGCATAACAGCCATGAGTATACGGTCGCGTGGATCGATTCCCTCAATCCCGGCCCCGGTGGTCTGCGGGGGGTCTTCCACCGCGGCAACCACGTGGAGGCAGGACGCCGGGTGACGCCGCCGCGCACCAAGCCGGGTCTGCCGTTCACGCCGCCGGTGTCGCTACTGCCGCGTGCGGCAGTTGCGGCTTTCAACGCGGCCATCTATCACCTGCCGCGTCCGAGCAAGCGGGTGGTGCACCATGAACCGTTCTTCTATCCGCTGGATGCCGTGCCGAACTGGAACCGCCTGTTCGGCCGGAAGGGGTTCTTCCAGTACCAGTGCGTCATTCCTTACGAAGCGGCTCCGGAGGCCGTCGGTGAGTTGATCGCTCGGGCGGCGGCGGCCCGGCAGGGATCGTTCCTGTCCGTGCTCAAGGTGTTCGGCGATCACCAGCCGAGCGGACTGCTGTCGTTCCCGCGGCCCGGGGTCACGCTGGCCCTGGATTTTCCGAACCGGGGCAAACCGACCCTGGACCTCCTGGACACTCTGGACGAGATCACCCTGGCGGCCGGCGGGGCGGTCTACCCGGCCAAGGACGCCCGCATGCCGGCGGAAACCTTCACGCGCGGCTTTCCGGCGTGGCGCCAGTTCGAAAAATATCTTGATGGGGGTATCATGTCTGATTTCTGGCGGCGTGTTGCCGCCTCCTCGGCAGGGGCGGTGCATGCGTAAGGTTCTCATCATCGGTGCGACCTCGGCGATTGCCGCGGCGACCGCGCGCCTGTTTGCCCGGGACGGCGACCGGATGTTTCTTGTCGGACGGCGTGAAGAGCGGCTTCGCGCGACCGGCGACGATCTTGCCGTGCGCGGCGCGGAACTGGCAGGCTGGCACGTGCTCGACGTCAACGATCTCGATGAGCAGGACGCCGCCTTGAAGGAAGCGGAAGAGGCGCTCGGCGGATTTGATATCGTGTTTATCGCCCATGGCACGCTGCCGGATCAGTCGCTCTGCCAGTCCTCGGTCGATGTCATGATCGAGGAGTTCCAGACAAACGCCCTCAGTACCATGGCCTTGCTCACCCGGGTCGCCGGAATGATGGAGCAGGCCGGGAAGGGCGGACAGATTGCGGTGATCACCTCGGTCGCGGCCGAGCGCGGGCGGCAGAGCAACTACGTCTATGGAGCCGCCAAGGCGGCCGTCGACACCTTCCTGGAAGGGCTCCGCCAGCGGCTTCACAAATCCGGCATCGGCGTGACCACGATCAGGCCCGGGTTCATCGACACGCCGATGACCGCCGAGTTCAAGAAAGGCGTTCTGTGGGCTCAGCCCGAAGATGCCGCGAAGCGGATCCATTCGGCCATTTCCAGAGGTGCGGACCTCGTCTATGTGCCGTCGTTCTGGCGCTGGATCATGCTGGTCATCCGCCTGATACCCCGGCGGATTTTCAAGAGAATCGAACTGTAGTCTCCCGCAACTGATCAGGTCCTGCCCGACCGCATCGCGTGCCGGAATTACGCTATGTATGAGGCCGCAACGCGCCCGGGCGGGGCTCCCCGCGTCAGGATGCGGGTTGCCCGAGCGTTTCCCGAAACTCCGGCGTGAAGATGGCCGGATCGATCCGCTGAGCGCCGTTCAGGATCGGAATGAGCTGGTCTCTGTCCCCGCGCCGCAGCGGATTGACATACTCCCAGGCAATGTCTCCGTTCCGGGTCACCTCCAGCAACCGTCCGCCGTCGGACTCCGTGATCAGGGTGTTGCCGTTGGGCAGGCGCTGTGCGTTCGAGCGGATGACGCTGTGAAGCGGTTCCTCCTTGGTGCCGGTATAGTCCCACGCCACATCCAGCGTCCGAGGATCGATCTCGAGAACCCGGGAGCTGTTGCCGCGCCGGAGCACACCCAGATTGTCGAACAGCAGAATATTGCCGTTTGCCAGGATGGAGGGATTGTGTTGGCGCAGCCAGACGCCGCGTGCCGCCCAGGTGATCTCTCCGGTCTCCGGGGACAGGACGGCGATGAGGTTCGGCTCCCGGAAGGACAGCACCACATCGCCCTCCTGTCCGTAGGGGAAGTTCTTCGCCTTTTCGGCATCGATGTATTCGACGGTGTTGGGATGAAGCGGATCGTTCAGCGTGAAATAGGGCAGGATCTCGAACAGCGCACCGTAGCGCGAATGCAGCATGGCCTGTGTCAGGGAGATTTTCTTCTGCTCCTTGCCGTCGGGCGACAGGACCACGAGAAAATCCTCCAGATAGGGCCGGTCGAGCTGCTGCGCGCCGGGCGGACGTTCGAAGTTGAATGCATGGGTCAGCGCGTAAATGCGGCCGTCAGGTGCGACGGACATGTCGTGATGGGTGTGTTCAAGATAGCTCCAGATCGGGCGTGAATCCTTGTCCATCTTGACCATTCCGTAGCCCCAGGGCGTATCGGCCGAGGATATGTACATCGCCAGAAGGTCGCCGTTCGGGAATACCCTCGCCCGGTCCATATAGATAATGGAGTCGGCTTGCGGTTGCTTGACGGCCGCCTGTTCGTTCCAGACCTGGCTGAAGGGCAGCCGCCATTCATGGACGACGTTGCCATCCATGTCGACGAGTCGGGCGACCTGATCGTCTCCGGACGTGAAAAGCGTGTAGCCGGGAAAGGCCTTGGCTTCATCGTACCGGGTGACGCCGCGGCCGTCGGTGCGGGCCGGCTGGTAGAGATTGGCCCGGACGGGGTCGCTGGTGATCTCGTCCTGGAGTTTGACAGCTTCCCACGCCCGATAGGCGTCTCGAAACAGATCGTGCGGGAAGGTCTTTTCAAGCATCACCATGGCTCCTGCCACAAACGCAAGAAACATGACCATAAGGACGAAGACGGCCGAGCCGATTTTCTCCATCATCGTAGTACCTTTTCTAAAATTGGACTGAGTTCAACAGACCCTAGCGTGAAGGTTCGCAATACGTGTTCACAGGACTTCGGGATGACCGGCTTCGCGCCGGCGGTTCCAGGAGGGAGGGGTGTCATCTTGCACAGGGTGCCGTTCGTGCCCGTCCCCGGAAACACGCTCGTGCGCGGCGGAAATGCGCAGCCAGTCGGCGTCCGTGCGAACGACCGCCACGCCATCGTCCCCGATAGGATCCGGCCGCTGGGGAAGGTCTTGCGGATAACGCACCGGGATCGCTTCCGCCGCGCGCGCCTGTGCACGGCTGTAAGCCCACACGGCCTGCATTGCGCAGAGCCACAGCAGCGGTACGACCTCCACGACCACCCGCTGCTCGACAAGCCGCCCGAAATAGGCCGCCGAGGCCAGGAACGGGACAGCGAAACAGATCAGCATCCGTCCGAGCGCGGGGTCGAGGTAGCGGTACAACAGCAGGACCGGCAGATAGAACCCGGCGCTGAAACGGGCGAAATAGGTTATGGCGTAGAGCGGACTGGAAAAGTGTCCGAGATTGTGGACGAGATGGTTCTCGTATTGGGTCGCGCCCACATTGGCATGCGGATTTGGAATCCCCGGGAACACCCATTTGACGCCGCCATGCACGGCGGCGAAGACAACCAGTTGCGCGATCAGCGCCAGCACCAGCGTCCGGCGGTCGAGCACGCCCCAGCAGGCGGCAATGGAGGCCGGGATCATGAACACGGCGGTTTCACGGTTCATGGCGGCAAGCGCAAGCACGCCGAGATACGCGGCGAAACGATGCGGGGCCGGATTCTGGATGAAGCGGATGAGAAAAAGCGCCAGCGCCAGCGTCAGAAGGGCGGCAGGCACGTCGTAAACATAACGGAACAGCGCGACCAGCCGCCATTCTCCCAAGAGATGAACTCCGGAATCAACGAGATAAGTCGATTGAAAGCGCAGGTCCGGCACGATCACGTGGAGCGCCACCGGCACAACGATGGTGATGGCTAGAAGCCGGCGCACGAAATCCGAGCCGCCGATGTCGAGTGCCGCCAGCACGCGATGGGCGGCAACGATCAGGAGAATCCAGGTCGCGACTTCGAGGAATGTGAACACGACATTCACGCCCAGCCAGGGGGCGACGTCCGTTATGCCCGCGACGATCGCCGGAAGCAGCACCCGGTACTGGAAAGGGGCTCCGGCGACGAAGTCGGCCATCCTCACCGGATCGGCCAGCCACCAGACCCCGGTCGCCAGACGATGGAACACGGTCAGCAGTATCGCAAGGCAGGGCAGGGCGATGTACCAGCCCAACCGGGGTACGTCGATATAGCTTCGGGTGCCCGTTTCGCTCGGCCCGGTTGCCGAAGGCGTTATCGCTCGCACGTGAGCCTCCACGTCAAAGAAATAGACTTCCGCCGGGAGTTCGGCAGACTACGCCGTGCCACGGGAAGCAACCCGGACCGCAACGCTATCCTTCAGCGTACGGATACGTCATGGCGAAAAGAAGTTCTGGACGAGGTCTGCTGAAGGAATATTCGCCCCCTCCAAGGGGAGAAGGTGCTCAGCATGATCAGGGAAAGTAAAATGCGAGAAAAATAAGCCGAATTCTGTGCAATTTTGTGATTAGTTCTGGTGGTGAAACCTTTACAAGTTCGTCCGTCGCCCGCGCTGCAGCTGCGGAGCGGGCGACGGACAAGCTGTCAGTTCTGCTTTACGACCCGGGCACTGTCCGCGGCGACTTCGCTCGCCGGAGCGTCAGGCGCGGCGGCGGTGGCGATGACGTCCCGCTCCAGCGACGTGCGCATGAGGAACACGTTGTACGGATCCCACTGTGACAGCGTGTAATAGAGTTCGCCGTCGATTTCGCTGCCGGGAACGATATAGGGACCGTAGAGACCCGGATAATCGTCTCGCTTTGCCACGATCAGTTCCTCGCCCCAGGGGCCCGTCAGTTGCCGGGCTGTTCGCAGGACCACGGCGCGCTTGTCCGGATCTCCATACATCATGATCCAGCAGCCATGTGCCTCGCTCCAGGCCACGGAAAGTTCGCCGACCGGGCCGGGGACGATGGTCTTGGCCGCCGCGGCGTCCCGGACCCATTGGGTACCGTTCCAGTATTCATAGGCATTGCGCGCCAGAATGTGCCTGGGGGCGACCCGGCGCAGTTTCACGCCGCCGAAACGGCCTTCCGGAATGCCGAACGTGTAGAGCGTGCCGTTCTTGCGTACGAAGGCGACCTGCTCGAACCCGATCGCGTTTTTCTCGACAGCCTCGGCGGGAACCACCCAGTTCTGCCCGTTGTCGTCGGAATAGGCGATGCCGGAATGACGGACGTCCCAATGCCCCGGTTTGCCCCAGTGGCGCACCGACATGTAGTGAAGATACATCCTGCCGTCGATCGAGATCCCCTGTGTCGGGATGACCGTCATCTCCACGCCGTCGATCTTGCGGGAGGCCAGCAGTTCCTTCGCCTTGCCATCTGCTCCGGTGACCATCGTTTCGATCGGCAGCCCGCTGTGCGGGTTGGGATCGGCGATGCGGGCCATGGTGTTGCTTCGCCAGTTTTTCCGCCCGAACGGTCCCTTGGCGCCGAACGTGTCGCCGAAGACCATGTACAGAGCGCCCTCGTGCCAGAACATGTGACCCAGATCGGTACCGTGGATGTCCCACTTGGCTGCCGTGTCATTCGGAGAAGCCTCGCCGGTAATCTGGCCGAGCTTTTCCGTGCCGACGATGCGCAACGGCACCGGAGTTTGCGGCACCCCGTTCAGCTTCGTGTTTGCCGTGCTCAATCCGTGAGCATTGTCCAGTTTTCCGCCGGCTGGATCTCCCATGACTGGGTCCCCATAGGCAAGGTTGGTGAAGATGAAAAACGCAGCACAAGCGTAGGCATACGGCCGTCTCCGTGCCATTCAGGTCTCCTTGATCGAATGTATGTAGTTGAAAGCCCCGAAGCGGATCAATACGACCCGCACCCCAGCGGAGGCGTTTTCTTTGCGCTAATAGCGATGGTCATTTGTTGACGTGCCTATACGGAAGACCTGCCTAATTTGCAACACAAACAATACACGAAATTGACAAATAAGGATCACTACCTAGAGTATACCCTAAGTAATATTATCACTGTAATATGGGGCGTTAGTTCGATTAATCCTTACGAATACAAGGACTTCATCCCGGTAACGCCTTGAGCGCAGCTTGGGGATATCAACAACGCGTTCTGGTTGTTCTGAGGGTTGAGGGGCCGCTGCCCGCAGAATTCCTGTGACCGCTACTGCGAATCATCACAGGTAAAGGCGTAGGCTGGCCAGCGTGTGCCTGCGGGCAGGTCTATCTTCCGGGTCTGGCATTTCAGTTCGGGACGCTTGTGTTCGATCCAGTTGACGAACTGATAGCCGTCCGTCGGGACGACGATACCGCCCACCTCCCTGCGCGTGTCGAGTTCGGGCACGGCGCGCCACCAGACCCGGTACATCGGTTCGCTGGGAAGATCGCCCATCAGCTCGTGATAGAGCGTTGCCATGCGCAGCGGGTAGGCCATCGCAAACAGGGGCTGTTCGACCGGGGCTTCCTCGATCATCCTGACAATGGCCGGTTCGAGACCCTCAAACAGAGGTTGGCGGTCCCACAGGGCCATGGCCACATGGCCGGCCCGGAACACCCCGATGGTCACGAAAAGGACGGCCACGGCGTTGCGCAGACGCCGATAGCGGGCGAGATACCAGAAATGGGCTGCGACCGTGGCGACCAGCAGTGGTCCGAGGACCGGCAGGTGGAAGGCGCGGATGTCGTAGGCGCCGTACCAGAGCATGAACGGCGTGAATGCCAGGGCGCCGCCATAGAGGACGGCCAGCCCGTACCAGGCGCGATCCCGGTGCGACCAGCCCAATGCGAACAGCACAAGGCCGATAGCGATGAGCGGCGCGGAAAACCAGGGATGGGCGGAGCGAAGCGTTACGACCAGCGACTGCAGCGTCCGCGTTGACGCTAGTCCGGACCCGTAAAGGTCGGCGAAATAGGTGCCCCTGACATAGTCGACCAGTTCCATCGGCTCCGGGGGCAGGGGCATGTATTCCGAATAGGCGGTGTCCGGGCTGTAGGCGACGAGAGCCAGATAGAGATACTGTGATGCGCCGAGCAGAACGAAGGCCGCGACGATGGCCACGTTGCGGGGCTGCACGATGAGCCGGAAATTCAGCGCGGTGACGCAGACAAACAGCGGCACCAGCATGATCATCATCAGATGGTTGCCGAAGGACAGCGAATAGACCGCGCAGGCGGCCAGAAAATAGCCCAGCTTCCTGGTTTCCACGAACAGGGCCAGCAGGAACAGCGTGGTGAGGATGAAGGCGAGCGCCAGCGGATAGACTTCCGCCTCGGTGGCCTGAACGGCCATGAGTTCCGCACTGCCCAGGAGAAGGGCGGCCGCAATGGCCGCAATCGTGTTCTTCGTCAGGTGGCGGACGAACAGGAATGCGACCGCATTGGCGATCGACGCCGGAATGACCGCCATGACCACAGTCATGGTCTGCCACGGCGGCAGCGGCAGGTCCATGAAGCGCACCAGCGCTCCGAGCAACTGCACGAACGGGTATCCGGGGCCATGCAGCAGGATCTGTGTGTGGCCGAGAATCTGGAATTTCGCCGAGTCGCCGGAATTCATTTCACCGCCGAGGCCCGGAAACAGGCACAGGGTGTAGAAAGAGAAAGACACGGCGAAAACGAAGAGTGGAGCGAGGCTCGCCAGCGACACGCGAATCCCTCCTGCAAGGCCGTGTGGTCTGTCTATCTGATCACTGATTGTCATAGAGAGCCGCATTTCGATCTGGGGAAGTGCCCGCGCCTTCGGCGTCGGGATCGGTTGCAGGGGAGGGTGTCGCCGGCGTGCCGCCGATCCCGGGTATGCCGGGGGCGAACATCGGTTCGCGCATCGTACCGCCTATCCCGAAGGGGAGCTCGATCAGCGTCTCCCAATCCTGCCCGGAGCTGGCGGCAAACAGCGACGCGCTTCCTGCCGCTTCGATTTCGCCCTGGGCCAGGTCGACGTCGGCGGAGAAGTCGATCTTGAAATTCTCGCCCCTGAAATGGATATGAGGAGCCCGCACCACGCCGTCCGCCACCGCCGCGGAGGCGACGAGGGCGGAGAAATAGGTTCGCCCTGCCACCGGGATGAGCGGTTTGCCTTCGTCGACGAGTGTGGAATTGTCGGCCACCCGTTCCAGCGTCGCCACGATATCCGCCCCGGCCAGGCTGCCGTCGCGCACGACGCTGGCGCCCCACCCCCGGAGCGAACGCGTCACCGCCTTGAGGGTGGATCCCTTGCCTGACAGATCGATGGATCCCGTGACGTAGCCTTCCGGCGGCCGGTCCTGCCCGACGGGAATTCTGCCTGCGCCGTGCCGGAGAGCCTCGCCGATATCCGCCAGCGACACATCCGCGAGGCTGCCGGACAGTTGGACGAGCGCCTCCTGCCCGGCCGGTTGGACCGTCACCAGACCCTGGATACGGCCGGAGGCGACTTCGGTCCTCTCCAGCGTGAGCGTTATCCCGCGCCTGTTCCCCACCAGCCGGACCGATGGACCGGCGAATATGATGTCGCCAAGTGCTGCTTCCGCGACAACGGCCGACAGATCAAGATCTGCGTTCGCGAAGACGTCCGCGCGGACCGGCCACGCCAAAACCTCATCGAGGCTGGTCGGCAGAAACGCATGCAGGTGCCGGCCTAGGTCGAGTTCCTGAAAGGCCATTTCCGCCGATATGCTCGGGACCTCGCCGGCCAGGTCGACGCCCAGGGAACCGGCCGCCGCGATGTCGCCCAGTTCCAGGGCGACGTCCTCCAACCGCACGTGTTGCGTTCCTGCCTTGAATGCACCGCTTAGCCTGAGGGGAGCTGCGGCCGTGGCCTGTGTCAGCAATTCGCTGAGGGAATAGGGCTCGTCGCGGGGGGCATCCGGATCGGTCTGCGTTCCGCTGTCCCACAGGACCGGCACTTCGAATGAGCCGGGCTCCGTTTCCGCAGGGGCGATCTCAACCGTCACGTCGCCTTCACAGCACAGGCCGGGCCGGGTGCCGTCACGCGTATCGAGATCGGCGTCTATCCCGATCTGGAATCCGTGCCACTCGACCTTCCCGGCCAGATGGAGCGCATCCTGCCGGTCAGCCCGGGCCAAATGCATCCGGGGCATCGCAATTTCTTCTCTGCGGCCGCCGTTCCCGTCTTCCAGTTCGATGCGCCCGTCCTGGACGTCGATCACCTTGGCTTTCTTTGCGGCGCTGTCGGCCGCCAGAACGGCTTGCAGGATGCTGTTCAGGCCCGACTTGATATCGCCGCGATCAGCACCGGGAGTGCGGACAAGCTGAACCACCGGCTGATCGAGCTTGATACCGTCGACGACAAGCTCGCCGCTCATCAAAAGAGGAAGGAACTGAAAGCTGACTTCCATGGACGGAATGTCGATGCGCGCCGCCTGCCTGGCCTCGCCGATGCCCTCGATCTCAACGCTTTTCACGGTAACGACCGGCAGGGGAAGCAGACGCAGTGCGCTTTCGCCGGTTATCCGGCTCTTGCCGCCCGAGGCGTGCGCGACATATTCGGCGACCCTCGCTTCCACGTGTTGCGTGGACACACGCGGGCGCGCGACAGCAATGACAAGTACCACGGCGGCGGTAACCGCCAAGAATACGATGAAAGCTCTCATCGTGCCCTCACTTTTGCCGCCCACCCAGCAGCTGGCGCGCAGTCTAATGCACGGAACGGAACGAAATTACGGCAAGTCCGGGGCCAGACAGGGTCGAAGATAAAAGACGCGGCGTAATGCCGTCTGCAACCTGGAAGACTTTTTCCTCCGGAAGTAACCCTGGATACGTCCGGATCATGGACCCGTTGCCACGGGATGAGCCTTTGTCAAAATTGGATAGAAGTGCGAAAATTTAAGTTGTTTCCATGGAACTATACTCGAGAATATGTATTCGACACTGCTTTCGCCATATTTGACCCATTTCGATCAAATTTGCAGGCTGCTTGACCAAAAAGAGCCCAAAGTCCGTCATATTGCAGACTGACTCTGCGTCCATCGTATCCGAAGAATACCAGTTCTTCCAATCATATGGCACGGCTCGACCCGGCCATATGAAGACTTGCCGCTTATTCACCAGACCTGAAACTACAAAAGATCTTTCGACTCATGACAACTTCGATGATCAGAAAATCAGGACTTGCCGGGAGGGAGCGAACCGTGAGGGAGCGAGCCTTCACGCTGGACAATCTGCTGCGCGCGCTGTTCATGCTCGCCATTGTCGCCCTGATATTCGTCGCGGGCGCGGCGGTTACGGCCGCGAACATTTTTCCCGGTCCCCAGATCAGCAAGGCGATCGAGGCCGGCACGGCGCTGTATGGCAAGCTGAATGCGCAGCACAATGTCTACCAGAGCGATCTCTGGGTTCCCCAGCGCAACGATGTGCAAGGCGTTTCGGTCAACCGCGGCGCCGCGGTCCAGGAGGGACTGACGCTCTATACGACCGGCGACAAGCCGTCTGCCTATCTGATCG
This sequence comes from Roseibium salinum, assembly GCF_026240905.1. Classification (NCBI taxonomy): domain Bacteria; kingdom Pseudomonadati; phylum Pseudomonadota; class Alphaproteobacteria; order Hyphomicrobiales; family Stappiaceae; genus Roseibium; species Roseibium salinum. Next base: position 60,873 of record NZ_JAPEVI010000002.1, on the reverse strand, counting down.
ACGCCGAAGGCAATGTCGTGCACGAATGGTCGCGCCCCTTCAGCACCGTCTGGTCGCCGGGCAAGGGCGACCTGCAACAGCCACAGCCGGATTCGCATGTCTATTTCAGGCACGCGCACGCGTTCCCCAACGGCGATCTTCTGGCCATCTATGAAGGTGTCGGCGACACGCCCTACGGATACGGCATGGTCAAGCTCAACCGCGATTCGGAAGTCCTGTGGAGCTATTTCGGCCGCACGCACCATCAGTTCAGCGTCGCGCCCGACGGCAAGATCTATGCGCTGACGCACGCCTTCATGGACGATCAGACCGATCGCCTGGGACACTTGCACAATCCGCGGCTGGAGGATTTCCTCGTTGTTCTGTCGCCGGAGGGCGAAGAGCTGGAAAAGTTCCGGCTCGTGACGGCGCTGATGGATTCCCGGTACCGCCACATGCTCTACACCGTATCGGGTTTTGCCCTCGGCGATCCGCTGCACGCCAATTCCGTGAAATACATCGACGCCGACCTGGCACGCAATTTCGCGCCCGGCAAGGAAGGACAGATCCTGATGTCGTTCCGCGAGGCTACCGGCCTTGCCATTCTCGACCCGGCCACCGGTGAAATCACCTGGGCCACACGGGGGCCGTGGCTCGGCCAGCACGACCCGGACATCCTGCCGAACGGCAATATCCTGCTGTTCGACAATTACGGCAATTTCAGCGACACCGCCGGTGTCTCGCGCGTGCTGGAATTCGACCCGGTAACGATGAACATCGTGTGGCGCTACCAGGGCAGCGACGAGACTCCGCTGGAAAGCCGGATCCGCTCCGACCAGCAAAGGCTGCCCAACGGCAACACACTGATCACCGAATCCAATGGTGGCCGCATCATCGAGGTCAACCGCGCCGGAGAGACCGTATGGGAATACGTCAATCCTGTGCGAGGCGGCCCGAATGGCGACCTCATTCCGATCATCTCATGGTCCGAGCGATTGCCTGACACCTATTTCGACCCGGCCATCGCAGACAGTGCCTCAACAGCCGAAACCACCCCGAACCGGAGGAAATCACTATGAATGCGAAGTTCTTTGTTCCCGCTCTCGTAGCCCTGCCTGTCGTCCTGGCGCCAGAACTGGCCCATGCCTATGTGGGGCCGGGCGCCGGCCTTAGTCTTCTGGGTGCCTTGTGGGCACTGGTTGCCGCCGTTGGTCTCGCGCTCTTCTTCGTTGTCGCCTGGCCGATCCGCAAGCTGCTCCGGCGCAAGCGCGTGGCGGCGGTCGAGCGGCAGGCCACAGAGCAGAGCGCACAGACGCTTTCCGGAGATTCAAACAGCTGAGGGCGATGACTGCCATGGGCATTCTCGATCTTCCAGGGCCGGTCTTCACCTGGCTCGACCAGTGGCTGTCCCTGCTGCTGCCCCCGGTCGCCAGTATTGCGTTCTGGGGCTTCCTCTGCGCGATGGCGAGCATGGAACTCTATCGCTTGCTGTCGCCACAGGCGGTGATTGCAAAGCTCAAGGTCGCTCTCAAGCAGAGCCAGACGCAGCTCAACAGCTTCGACGGCGAGTTTGCCGACGCCTGGCCGCTGATCCGGCGCATGCTGTCACTGGCCCTGCGCCGCATCGCACTGGTGTTCCCCGCCACCATTGCCGCTTCGCTGCCGATCCTGCTCATCGTGGTGTGGCTGGATAGCCGTCACGGCGCTGCCTACCCTCCACAGGGCACCCCCGTTCAGATCGAAGTTGCCGGCGGCTTCAACGGCTACTGGACGGACAACGCCGGTGATCGGACGCCGGGCGCCCAGATCATCGATCAGGGCGGGCAGGAAATCGCAACAATTCCTTTGGCCAGGCCGGTTCCCGAAGTGCACAAGCGCTACTGGTGGGACATGCTGATCGGCAACCCCGCCGGCTATCTCGCCGACGAACTTCCCTTTGATCGTGTCCAGTTCAACCTTCCGCGTCCCGAGGTCGTTCCGGTCGGTCCGTCATGGATGCGTGGCTGGGATCTGATCTTCTTCGTCGTGCTGCTCCTGTCGGCAATCATCCTGAAATTCGTGAGACGGATCGAATGACACAATCCCTGTCTTCCGGCGCTTCTAGCAATGCAGGTGCCATTGCCGAGGTCGACGGATGGTCGAACGCCCTCGGCCGCCAGATCGAACGCCATCCCCGGTTCTTCCGCTGGCTTGGAAATGTGGAAAGCGCATTCGCGCGCGATACCGTCGGCAGCCTCAGTATCGAGCGTCCGATCTATGTCTCCGGCCTCGCCCGTTCCGGCAGCACAATCCTCCTGGAGCTGCTGGCACGCCATCCGGCCACCGCAACACACAGATATCGCGATTTTCCGCTGCTGCATGCTCCCCTGGCGTGGAACTGGTTCATCGACCGTGCCGGTTCGGAACCGGAGCAGCCGCGCGAACGCGCCCACCGCGACCGCATCCTGGTTACCCGAGAGAGCCCGGAGGCCTTCGAGGAAGTTCTGTGGATGGCCTTCTTCCCCGGTCTCCATGACGGGGCAACCTCGATGGTACTGGACAGGCAGGCGGACAATCCGGCCTTCGATGCCTTCTACGCCGATCACATCCGCAAGATGCTGAAGCTGCGTGGCGGAAGGCGGTATCTCAGCAAGGCGAACTACAATCTGACCCGGCTGGGCTATATCCAGCGCCTGCTGCCGGATGCGTGTTTCGTCGTGCCCATCCGCGATCCGGTCTGGCACATCGCATCTCTCATGAAGCAGCACCGGATCCTGTGTTCGCTGAGCGGCGGGGACGATAAGGTCCGCGATCACCTGCGCCGGGCCGGGCACTTCGAGTTCGGGCCCGACCGTCGTGCGATGAACATGGGTGACGGTCAGGTCGGCGAGGTCGAGCGATGCTGGCGGGAGGGCCGGGACGTCGAAGGCTGGGCGCGAAGCTGGGCTTCGGCCTACAATCTGCTTGCCAGCGCGCTGGACGACCCGGATCTGCGCAAAGCGATCCTGGTGGTTAATTACGAGACGTTGTGCCGAGAGCCAGCCGAGACGGTCAGGACCATCCTCACCCATTGCGGTCTCGACGACGAGGGTCTGGCGGACCATGCAGAAGCCACGATCAGCCCTCCAGGATATTATTCGCCGCCTTTCGACGATCGCGAGCTTGAAATCATCAAGGAACACACTGACGGTGTCGCCGGAAAATTCGGTTACGGATCATCCGCTTAAAGCTTCTCCGGGAACAGCGGGCCGAAACGGCTCCATCACAAATGCAGCGGCGCGGCTCGGATAACAAAAATCCGCCAATTTTGTTTGGTTTCTGGAGGGTGTTGAGAGTTGGATTTGGCCGTTGATTGGCTGCAAGTCGCTCACGTTCAAGAAGCGAAGGCACAGGGACCAGGCTCCCATTTGTGACATGGTGGAATTCGGCGTCCGAAAGCACTGAGTGCATTCGGCGAGCGGTGCCCTACGGGCCGTTCGATGCCGAACGCCGGCAGGAGTCATGACGGGATCCCGGTTCGATGACGGTCTTTTCCAAAGCCGAGACACCAAGAGAAATGGCTGGGGGCCGAAACGGGAGGGATACATGAGTACCCTTGCAGCACAGGTCCGATACGATGACGAAACAGAGCGTGGAGAGGCCCGATGGCCCGATTTCCGCATTACCTTCTCTGAAACTACTGGATGGCGGATAGCCGTTCTCTCCTGGCAGGCCAGCAGGTGGCTCAAGGAGAGCTTGACCACCAGGCGGTTCGCCAAGGCCGGCGACATGATTCAGACGGACATCACCGGCGTAAACTACCTCCTGCACAAAGCCCGTTGCGACGGTCTGAAAACCGAATATGTCGGCAAGCTTCAGACCGTCGAATTCTGACGCGACGCGGCCCGGGTCGGGCCGCGCAATCCTGCTCCGTACCTTGGTCCGGAGCAGGCTGCCCCATCAGCGGTTGTCTTAATCTTGCCAAAACACGCAAAAATTGTTCATGATTAGACGTTCCTGTGACCGCTTCGCTCAAACGATCCCAACATTGTCACGAGACTTCCTCACCGCCGTCGCAAGGCCGGCGTGAACAACTCGCATTGTTGGAATGTTGCGGATCGAAGATGGCGGCGCACCTAACCACAGTGGAACGAGGGGCTTATGCAGCACGCCCGGATCGTCCCTGTGAGCCTGCCACGGCAACCAGCCGGATGCCTCCTCCGCGGACGGACATCGAAGACGTCCGTGCATCCGGCAGAAGGCCATCACCGGTCGGTCACGCCGGTGATGGCCTTTTCGACCGGGGTTCACAAACACAGCTCAGCGCAGCCAATATCGCTTCAGTCCGAAAACGACCCGGGCGCAGTATCTGCAGATCTCCGAAAGTAAACGTCTCTCTTAACTGCCTTTTAGTTGGCCATATATTGCTAGAATTATGACCTCAAGCTGCCATCGTTGAATGAGACCCTTGAACAATCGACAACCTACTCTTTGAAGTCGCAAGAATTCGGGAAGAGGTATGTCGTAGGTCTGGCCGCCGGGTCGGATTGCTTGAGTGAGTGCGCCAGCTGTTATTCCCGAAATCTACCGGGAGACGGCACGCCTGAACCTTGTTTCCCTGCCTGAGGTCAAGGCGCGTAAAGCGGCTGGCGCACTCCATTCAACCCGCATGCGTCCGATGCGGCGCAGGTTGCTTCAGCAAAAGTCCGGCGCCCGTCACAGTCGGCTTTGGCTCGTTCACCGTGCCGGCCACCCTGCAGCCGCGTCCTTCGTGGTGGTGCGCTACTTCGGTGCGACAAGCCTTTACGCATGCGAGGCAATACCATGAGCATCAAGCGCATTTTCCTTCCGATTCCGGGGAACACGAACCCGGTCGAAGAAATCCAGCTCGCGCTTTCGGCGGCGACCTTCCTTGAAGCCCATATCGAAGCGCTTTTCATTTCAGAACCGCCGCAAGCGCCGACGGTCCCGCAACGGGGTGTGCCTTTTTCCGAATTCTCGGGCGTGAACCAGTTCCAGGACGTTGCTGTCGAACATGGGCCTGCAGAAGCCGGTGAACGAGCCGCACGGGACATGCGCGAGCGGTTTTCCAGGGCCTGCGGCCTGAACCATATCCCCCTCATCAGCGGGGGCACCGCGATAGATACCTTCCCGAGCGCCCGCTGGATGGAAACCGATGGCGACTATTCCTCGATCACCATCAATCGGGCGGCAGCCTTTGATCTGGTTGTCGCGGGAAGCGAAGTGGTTGCCCAGTCCTTGAGAGAAGTCGCCGAAATCGCTCTGCTGCGCACCGGGCGCCCGGTGCTTCTCGCGCCCATGGCAACGGGCAGGGCTCTCAACGAAACGGCGCTGATTGCCTGGAAGAACAGTCCGCAATGCTGGCACGCGGTAAGCGCGGCCATCCCGTTCCTGCAGCGTGCTCACGGCGTGGAGATCGTCAGCGTCGGCCATGAAGACCAGAACATCGGCTTTGCGCACAAGGATCTCATCGATTACCTGAGTTGCCACGGCGTGACCGCGACATCGAGCATGATCGGCGGGAGCGACCGCTCGGTCGGCGAGACGCTCCTGGCGGAAGCCGGCACCCGCAATGCCGGCTTGCTGGTGATGGGAGCCTATTCCCATAGCCGCATACGGGATTTTCTGATCGGCGGCGTGACGAAGCACGTCCTGGCAAACGCCGCGGCGACTGCCGTCCTGATGGCGCATTAGCCGGGGGCCTGCGAGCGCAATGTCGCGTGTGGTTTCCTGCCGGCAACCCGTTCCGCCGTTCTCAAATGGGACATCAGGACGAAAACCTGCCCGACTGCGAGCGGCAGGAAACTCATGGTGCAGGCAAGAAAAAGTCCTTGCGGGCCGGGCGAGGGGAGCCCCAGAACACTGGAGAGCCCGGGATTGCCGACGGCAAATGCGATCAGGCCAAGACACAACACAAGCGCGCCCCAGACGTAGGGGTTGCGCGTGATTTCATTGACGAAAAACTTCATCGAAGGACGTCTCACGTTGAAAACGTTCCAGAGCTGGGCGAGGGCCAGCGTAAGGAAAGCAACCGTTACCGCCTTTCCCGGATCGAGATCGAGCTGAAACAGCGCCAGGGCAAAGGCGGCAAGGGTCGCAAGAGTGATCGCCGCGCCGAGCAGGCCGATAAGCCACCATCTTGGAGCGTCCACCATCGGCTCGTGCGGGTCGCGGGGCGGCTGGCGCATGATTTCATCGTCTCCCTTTCCTAGTCCCAGGGCGAATGCCGGAAAGACGTCGGTCACCAGATTGAGGAACAGGATCTGCAGCGGCAGAAGTGGCACCGGTAGGCCGATGCCGACCGCGATGCCGACGACAAGCACTTCGCTCAGATTGCACGACATCAGATAGACCACGAACTTGCGGATATTCTCGAAGATGACGCGCCCCTGCCGCATGGCCGCGATGATGGTGGCGAAGGCGTCGTCCTTCAGAACGATGTCGGCGGCCTCACGGGCGACCTGTGTGCCGCGCAGCCCCATGGCAATGCCGATGTCGGCCTTTTTCAGCGCCGGAGCGTCGTTGACGCCGTCGCCGGTCATGGCGACCACATGGCCGCTATGCTGGAAGAGGGACACAAGCTTCAGCTTGGTGTCGGGCGCCACGCGCGCGAACACGTCCGTCTCGCGCAGGCGTTTGCGCATCGCCTCGTCGGGGGTTTCGGGATCGAACTCCGCAAGGTCGCGGCCTGCCATCACCTTGAGGTCGTCCGTTCCAAGACCTGCGTCCCGCGCGATCTTTGCTGCCGTATCGGCGTGATCGCCGGTCATCATCACAACACGCACACCGGCGTCCTGGCTTGCCCTGATCGCCGCAGGCACGTCTTCGCGAAGCGGGTCGAGCAGGCACACGAGCCCGACAAGGGTCAATCCGCCATAGGGATCTTCGGCGTCCGAATTCGCGGTCTTCATCGCAAGAGCCAGCAAGCGCTGTCCGGACCTTGCCGCACGCCCGTTGCGCGCATGCCAGCCGTCGGGATCCCTTTCGCTCATCTCCCGGACACCGTCCTTGGAGAACAGCTTGTCCGATGCTTCGATCACAGATTCGGGGGCTCCCTTGACGGCGTAGACGAATTGACCCTCATGCGCATGGACAGTGGCCATCATCTTGCGGGACGGGTCGAATGCATATTGCTTGACCTCTTTAAACTCCTTTCGGAGCGATGAGCGCGTGACACCGGCATTGGTAGCTATTGCAAGAAGCGCGAGCTCCATAGGGTCGCCGATCCGCGTTCCAGCGTCACCGCTTCCCACCTCTGCGGTGTTGCAAAGAACACCAATCCTGAGGGCCCAGTTCAGATCCTCCGTTTCGGCCGGATCGAGCTCCCGGTCATCTGCGCTGAAACGGGCATTTTCCCCCTCGCCCAGGACATCGATATCCCGATCGGCAAGGATGTATCCGACGGCCGTCATGCGGTTTTCCGTCAATGTGCCGGTCTTGTCCGTCAGGATCAGCGTCGTCGCGCCGAGCGTTTCCACGGAGGACAACTGGTTGACGAGGGCGTTGCGCGCTGCCATGCGCCACATACCGCGCGCCAGGCAGAGCGTGGCGACAACCGGCAGGCCTTCGGGGATCGCCGCGACCGCAAGGGCGACGCCGGTCTTGATCATCTCGGGGGTCGAATGCCCCCACATGATGCCGGTGACGCTGGTCAGGGCGGCCAGCGCAAGGGTGAGCCAGACCAGCTTGTGGCCCAGTTTGTCCAGGCGCTTTTCCAAAGGCGAAGCTTCCGACACCGCCTCCTCCGCAAGCGCGCTTATGTGTCCGAGTTCCGTTGCCATTCCCGTGGCCACGACGATGCCTTCTGCCAGACCCTGCGTGACCGCCGTGCCGCTGAACGCCATGTTGGCGCGCTCAGCGAGGCTGGTATCGGCGGCGATTTTCGAGGCGTGCTTGGCCACGGGCGCGGATTCACCCGTCAGCAGGGACTCGTCGCAATAAATGTTCGAGGCGGAGACGAGGCGCATATCCGCGGCAACGATGTCGCCGGCGTCAAGAACGACGATGTCGCCCGGAACAAGACCGCGTGCGTCGACCTCCTTCACTTGGCTCTCCCGCCTGACGCGCGTGCGCACCTTCGTGATGCGGGAGAGGGCTTCCATCGACCGGGCGGCACGAAGTTCGGTGAAAAACCCGATTGCGCCATTGAGGATCAGGACGACAGCAATCGCGACCGCGTCCGCAACGTCGCCCAGGACGAGCGACATGACCGCAGCCGCGCAAAGCAGCCAGACGATGATGCTGGCGAACTGGTGCGCCAGAATTGCGAGAGCGCTCCTGGTTTCATGACCGCGGAGCTGATTTGGGCCGTGAACCTGCCGCCGACGGGAGGCCTCTTTCGACGAGAGGCCGCGCGACGGTCGGGTTTCAAGCTCTCCCGCAATCTCTTCGGCATCCCGGGCATAGGGCGCTTCCAGGCGTCCGGTCGATTCCATTGGTTCCAGGCGTCCCATTCATGCTCGGCGAAGACGGCGGTCGATTGCGGATCGCAAGCGCCCCGTCCACTTTTGGGCGTTTCGACCAGCGCGCCAAGTAGGTGTCATTCCTTACAGGGCCTGCACGTCCACATTCGCCGGTTGCGACCGTCCGGGTTCTGGCGCCTGTAAGTATTTGATACCAGTTGTCCAAAGACCATTCACCCGGCGATACTGTCTCATCCCGGCGGCGCTGTGCCGCCCTTTTCGAAGTAGCGCCGATGCCCATCAAGACCATACTTGCAGTGACAGAATCCAAAACCGCTCTTGAGAACCTCGAGACGGCCATTTCCGTTGCGAGGATCTGCGATGCCCATCTCACCGTCCTCAATGTCAGCGAAGTGCCACAACTGCCCTTCTATGGATATGGAGGGCAGGGCTATATCGAGGTCTGGGCAAAGGAATGCGACCAGCGGCGGGTCGATTTGACGTCCGTGACCGACAGGCTGCAGGCGAGGCTTGCTGCGGAAGACATTTCCTTCGACATCCGCCCCTGTCTGGCCTCCACCGAGCGGGAGGACGACGTGGTCGCGCGCCACGCGATCTACTGCGACCTGGCATTGATGCTGCGGTCCGGGGAGCGGGAACTGACGTCGATCGAACGCAACGCAATCGACGGCGCCCTGTTCGATTCCGGCAGGGCTGTCGTCTACGTTCCCAGAGCCTTCAAGGCGAACGCTTTCGGTGAACGGGTGGCGATTGCCTGGAACGCGCGCCGCGAGGCGGCGCGCGCCGTCTCCGATGCCATACCGTTCCTTGCCAGGGCCGGCGAGGTCGACATCTTTGTCGTTGACCCGGAGGTCGGGAACGAGGATCACGGCGAGGAACCGGGCAGTGACATTGCGCTCGTGCTTTCCCGGCACGGTCTGAAGGTCACCATACATAATATCGCCTCCGCCGGCCGGCCGGTCTCCGAAGCGCTTCTCGATACGGCGCGCGAACTCGATATCGATCTGCTGGTCATGGGGGCCTATGGCCATTCCAGGCTGCGGCAGAACATTCTTGGCGGCACGACACGGGAAATGCTGGAAAACAGCAGTATTCCGCTTCTCCTTTCGCATTGACGCGCATCAAGGCGGCACGCGCCCTTCGGGAGTAGGAATGAACCGGTTCATCCGAGGGCACTTCCATGGCTCACAAGAAAGTCCTTTTCCGTCCTGCAGCACGTGAAAAAGCCTGCATGACGTGCCAGCGGCCTTCCCCTAGCCGAGGCCACGATGATGGAAATACCGGAGCCTCCAGAAGAGAGAATGATTGAACCTGAAATGACGGTCTGATCGCGCCAACGGCGCCTGTCCCAAGCAGAATAAACGGAGTGAGCGGCGGACCGAAAGCGCTTCGATGAAAGCCGCTCCCGGCGGCCGCGGGAATCTCCCGAGGAAAGGGTATGCCATGTTCTACAATACCATTCTGGTTCACCTGGATATCGACCACCCGTCCGTGGAGCGTATCCGGATTGCATCGCAACTGGCCGACGATTTCGAGGCGGATCTGATCGGCTTCTGCGCCTGCGACACCTACATGCCGCCGTCTGTGGCTGTGGAGGGTGGCTTCGAAGCGCAGTTCTTCGCCCAGCAGAGGGACGATATCCAGCGCCATCTCGCAGAGGCTCGGGCGTGCTTCGAAGAGGTTGCCGGAGACAGCGAGCGGGCATCCTGGCGCGGCCTGGTAGGCGATCCCAGCAGGCTTCTGGCAGACCATGCAAGGGCCGCCGACCTGATTGTCACCGGGGTCGGGGAAAGCGGCGTCATGTCGGACGGCTACCGTTCGGTCGATATCGGCAGCCTGGTTCTTTCCGCCGGGCGGCCTGTTCTGCTGCTGGCGCCCGAACAGTCCACTTTTGAAGCAGAGCGGGTTCTCATAGGCTGGAAGAACACCCGCGAGGCCCGCCGAGCGGTCTCCGATGCTCTGCCGGTGTTGAGGCGGGCTTCCGATGTGCTGGTGGCCGCCGTCGAAGAGGACAACCGGGAAGAAATGAAGGACAGCGTTGCCGATGTGGTTCGCTTTCTCATGAAGCACGGCGTCAAGGCGCGTTCAGAAGTTCTGTCGGCGTCGAAACATGTCGGCGAGGTGCTGGTCGAAACCGCGCACGCGATGCAGGCCGGTCTCATCGTCTCGGGCGGTTTCGGTCACAGCCGTATGCGTGAATGGGCATTTGGCGGCGCCACCCGGACCATGATCTCCGATGAGTCGATACACCGACTGCTGTCGAACTGACATATGGTGGAACTGGAAAGAAGGATCGGGTTCCTTTCCACGGCGGAAGCCTATGGCTCCGCGACGCGGCATGTCGAAGTGCGCGAAACACATATGGCCTGAGTGTTCCTCGTGGATAGGAAAGCCTGCTAGCTCAAGAAGCCGGTCAAATACGCAAACGCCTTACCAGTCGATTTTCCCGGGCAAGCCTTGATCCCCGTCAATGATGATAACGCGGAAGCGGTATTTCATGAAGACGCCTTCGGAAACTGGCGGACAAAGGCCCCGTCAAATACCCCATGACACGACCACACGCCCGGTCCGAAGAGCCGGCCCGTACACCGGTCAAGCGACTTCCGGGTCGGATCAGATTGGGTTAGCGGGGATCGCTCCCTCACGGATGACGACCGCCGCCGAGAAACGTGGAGTAATGTCATGGCAAAGACTGTCACCAAACTGCCGGTGAATAAGGCGGACGAAAAAGCTGCTGCGACGACGAAAGAGCATTGGTCGCCGTTCGAAACCCTCCACCGCGAAATCGACCGTCTGTTCGATAACTTCCACCCGTTCGGCGGACGGCGGGCACAGCGTCCTTCCCTGTTCGACATGGAGGCCGATTGGCCGCGTGGAGCATGGACTTTCGCACCTGCGATCGACCTGGTCGAGAAGGGTAAGGGCTATGAGATCACGGCTGAATTGCCCGGCATGGAAGACAAGGACATCGACATCAAGGTGTCCAACGGCGTGATCACCATCAAGGGCGAAAAGAGCGAAGAAAAGGAAGAGCGCGAGAAGGAATACTACGTCTCCGAGCGCCGCTACGGCTCCTTCCAGCGCAGCTTCTCTCTTCCCACGGGCGTTGATGCGGACAAGATCGAGGCAACGTTTGGCAAAGGTGTCCTGACCGTAAGCCTGCCGAAATCCGCAGAAGCCAGGAAACAGGAGAAGAAGATCGGCATCAAGGCCGCATGAGCCAGAGCCTCAAGCCGGGCGAAATCTCCGATTTGATTTCCTTAAAGGCAAACCGTGAAGGCGGTTTGCCTTCACGTCGCATGTCCCGCGAGAGGCTGCCGGCCGCAACGAAAACAGCCCTTTGACGCCCCGCACCCGAATGCGACCACCGGATGGCTGGATCAGCCGCCGAGAGGGGGACCATTTCCGAGCGGACCCCGCGCGGGGAACATTTCGATTTCGAAAACGTTCCGGCCGCAAGTAACCTTGCGTACACGCGTGAACTGAACCCGGGCCGAAATGTTCGAACTGCTCCAGGTATTGACCGTCATGATCGTTGCGCTGCCTGCGGCGCTTGCCGTCGCGCATGCTCTGGAGCTTCCCGGCAAGATGCGGCTGGACGAGGAGACGTATCGCGCCGTGCAGCGTATCTACTATCCCGGTTTTACCTTCGGCGGTGCCGCTGAGCCCTTGAGCATCATCGTGACCGCTCTCCTGCTGTTTCTCACACCGGCGGGCACGGCTGCCTTCTGGCTCGTGCTGATCGCGCTTGTCGGCATGGTTCTGACGGTGGCGATCTACTGGCTGGCGGTCCATCCCGTCAACAAGTACTGGATGGAAGGCCAGGCTGTGTCCGCGTCCGGCTCGGCTTTCTTCGGGACCGGCTCCAAGCAGGTCGGACAGCAACCGGCGTGGACGGACCTGCGGGACAAATGGGAATACGCCCACGCCGCCCGGGCGGCGACGACAGTCATTGCATTGCTCGCACTGGTGATTTCCCTTCTCGTCCAGCCGTGAAGTCCTCGGGACGATCGGGTTTTTATGACCGGGTGGCACGTAGGGGAGCCGAGTAGGTCCGGCACCATTCGGTCGGCCATGGACCCGGTTCGGATGGAGAAAAGTTTACAGGCTGGCCGAACCCTCGCCGGCCCATAGCACTCCGGAAACTGCCCCAACCCCTCTTTGAATTCCTTCGGGCTGCCTCATATAGTGACGCACCCCTGATGATTTGTCGCCGGGTCAAGACGTGCGTCTTGGAACGAAGATGACAGGAATTCGCTCGGACGTGCTAATAGGACATTTATGACGCCGGATGACCTAGGTAGAATGATCGCACGGATCGCGATGAAGGATCGCGCCGCATTCGATCAGCTTTACAATCGCACCAGTGCGAAACTATTCGGCGTCTGCCTTCGTGTCTTGAATGATCGTGCGGAAGCGGAGGAAGCCCTGCAGGAGGTGTTCCTGAAGATCTGGACCAAGGCCGACCGCTTTTCCGTCTCCGACCTGAGCCCGATCTCCTGGCTTGCAGCCGTCGCACGCAATCACGCGATCGACCGGCTGAGAGCGCGCCGCGTGTCCGCAGTTGACCTGGACGATGCGCAGAGCGTCGCCGATCCGGCGCCCGGTCCGGAAACCCTTGCGCTTGCGGGCAGCCAGAAGGCACAGATCGACGGCTGTCTCGATGAACTGGAGAATACGCGGGCGGCCGCAATCCGCGGCGCCTATCTTGATGGTATGAGCTATGCCGAGCTCTCCGAACGGCATGAGGTGCCGCTCAACACGATGCGGACCTGGCTGCGCCGCAGCCTGGTGAAACTGAGGGAATGTCTCGAGCGATGACGCCGGTGGACGAAAACAAACGGGAGCCCGGAGGCGACGATATGGTTGCCGCCGAATACGTTCTCGGCGTGCTTCCGGCGGAAGAACGGCTTGCCGCGGCACGCAGGATCGAAACCGACGCGGATTTCGCCCGGCTTGTCGAGACGTGGGAACAGCGGTTTTCTCCGCTGTCGGAGGAGTTTGCCGAAGTCACGCCGCCCGCTTCGCTCAAGGCGTCACTCGATCAGAGGCTGTTTGGCCGCGGCGAACAACAGGCCCGGCCCGGCCTTTGGGACAGCCTCGCCTTCTGGCGCGGCCTTGCGGCCGCCTCGCTCGCGGCGCTGGTGGTTTATGTCGCCGTCACCACGATGTGGACGCCGCCGGATGCGCCCGCGGACCAGCTCGTGGCGTCGCTGGCCGCACAGGACAGTGACGTCCACTATGTTGCGGTCTACGACCCGGTGCACAGCCGTGTCGGCCTGTCGCACGTGTCCGGGGCGCGGGCATCGGGCCGCGACTTCGAACTCTGGGTGATCGACGGCGGGGCCCCTGTGTCGTTGGGCGTCATTCCGGTGGGTGCGAGCGTGGATGTGTCGGTGCAACGGCCGCATCGCGAGCTGCTGGCGAAAGAAGATGCCGCCCTGGCCGTCAGCCTGGAACCCGAAGGCGGATCGCCCACTGGGCAGCCGACCGGACCGGTGGTGGCACTCGGCAATCTCAACAAGATCTAAAAAAATTCAGCGGCGGCTGAAACTTTCCCGTTCGACCGCTCGTGTCTTCTCTCGTTCCACGTAAACGGAACGCAATTTGAGGAGACACAGAATGTTCAAACGCACACTGACCGTATCGTTCCTTTCCGGCGCCGCCGCGCTCGCCATGCTCGCCGGACCCGCCAGTGCCGATAACCCGATGGTCGGCGGCGCGGCGATGTATGCGGACAAGAACATTGTCGAGAATGCCGTCAATTCGAAGGACCACACCACGCTGGTTGCCGCGGTCAAGGCAGCGGGACTGGTCGAAACGCTCCAGGGAGACGGTCCTTTCACGGTTCTGGCACCGACCAACGCCGCCTTTGAGAAGCTGCCGGAAGGCACGGTGGAAACGCTGCTGAAGCCGGAGAACAAGGACCAGCTCGCCAAGATCCTGACCTGCCACGTCGTGGGTGCCGAAGCCATGTCCAGTGACATCAAGACGATGGTGGACGACGACAACGGCGCACATCCGGTCAAGACCGTCGGCGGCTGCACCTTTACCGCCAAGTATGAGGGCGACGCGATCATGATCGAGGACGAAAACGGCAACACGGCCACAGTGACGATCGCCGATGTCGACCAGTCGAACGGCGTGATCCACGTCATCGACACGGTGCTCCTGCCTAAGATGTGATGACACATACGGATCGCGCGGCATCTGCCGCGCGATCCGTCTTCACGTGTTCCGTGTGCCGCCGCTGATGCGTCGGGTCTATCCGAGAGACCGTGTGATCTTTGCGCGCAGGGCATCCGCGTCGGCGAGGCCGATGCCGCAGCTGTTCACCGACGCGGCGAGGCTCGCGACCAGCGCCTTGTTTCCCGGCGCCTCCCGGCCATCGGGCAGCACGGTGTTGTTTTCAAAGCCCGTGCGCACGTTCCCGCCCAGAAGCGCCGCCGCGGTCAGGCACGCCGTCTCGTAACGCCCGAAGGCGCAGGCGGTCCAGTGGGAGAAACGCGGCTGGCGGGCATCCAGAAACGGCAGCAGGTCGCCCGGCGTTGACGTCTGGGAGGCCGTGTAGCGCCCCAGGACGTAAAGCACCGGAATGTCCTTGTAAGGGAGATCGCCCCGCTCGCGCAGGTCCGCGAGGCGCGCCGCCTCCAACGGATCATAGACAATGATCTGCGGCAGTACCTTTTCCCTTTTCATCCAGTGGAGCAGTTCGAGAAAGGCCGGAAGGTCGTCTTCGGAGGGAACCAGTTCCCGGTAGGCGAGCGAGGCGGCTTCCGGGCGGGTCGCCTTCACCACCCGGATCTGCTCGCCGGGACTGTAGATGCCCAGGGCCTCGCTGGTGATCTGGATCAGCAGCCTGTCGCCGACTTCCTGCCGGACCGCATTGATCACTTCGCGATAGGCATCGGCATCGAGGAGATGGCTGCCGTCGGCCTTGCGCACATGTGCGTGGATCATCGCGGCACCGGCTTCCAGGCAGGCTTGTGCGGTTTTTGCGAGCTCGCCCGGGCTGAGGGGTATGGCCGGATGATCGGCCTTGGTCTTGCGTCCGCCATTGGGCGCGACCGCGATTGCCACGCCGGGCAGGGGCATCACGTCAGTCATTTCTCAAGCCCTGAATATGATCCATTTGTTGTCTCATTACCAATATTGAAACAAATGTTGCAACATCCAAAAATGCCGCTAGGATCCGCAAAATGGAACGGCCGCCGCTTGCAGCACAGATCATCGCGTCCTTCGAGGGATTTTCCGCGGAGGTCGGCAAAGCTGCGCGGTTCGTGATCGACAATCCCCGCGACGTGGCGCTGCTGTCCATGCGCGAGCAGGCCCGCCGTGCGGGCGTTCAACCCTCGACCATGACACGGCTGGCAAAACAGCTCGGCTTCGACGGCTATGATGCCGTCCGGGACGCCTACGCCGAAGAGATGCGCAATCCGGCCGTCGGTTTTGCCAGCAGGGTGCGCGATCAAAGGCGCCTCCAGCATGTCGCCGGCGACCAGGCCCTGGCGGCGGACATCGTCGCTTCCTTGTCACGCCAGATCGAGGCCATGTCCGCGCCGGAGCGCCTGCAGCAGCTGGTGGAAGCGGCGAAGCTGATTGCCAGGGCACGGCGCGTGTTCTGCGTCGGGCTCAGGGCCAGCTACCCGATTGCCTGGCAGCTCCACTACATCCTTTCCCTTCTCGGCGACAAGGCACTCATACTGGACGATCTCGCCAACACGGGAGCGGACAGGATCCGGTTTGCGGGCAAGGAAGACGTGATCTTTGCCGTCACCGTCATGCCCTATACCCGGCTGACGCTCGATATTGCCGACTATGCCGATTCCATGGGCGTGCCGATCGTTGCGCTGACCGACAGCCCCGTCTCCCCGCTCGCCAAGCGCGCGGCCACCACCATCATCGTCACGACGGAAAGCCCGTCCTTCTATCACACGATGACACCGGCCTTCGCCCTTGCGGAAATCCTGGCCGTCCTGGTGGCCGGTCATGGCGGCGAGGAGACGCTGGACGCCCTGAAGCAGGTGGACGCCTACCACGCCAGCCTCGGCACCCACGCCACATCCCGCTCCTATCCAATCGCCGCATCACCCAAAAAAGACCGATGACCCATCTTCTCCACCGCGCCATTCATTCCAGGCTTCCCGTCGCCGTTCGCGGCGAGGGAATTTACATTCACGACAGCGAGGGTAAGGCCTATATCGACGCCTCGGGCGGCGCTGCCGTCTCCTGTCTCGGCCACAGTCACCCGGACGTCCTGAAGGCGCTTCATGAGCAACTGGACGCGATCGCCTATGCCCATACCGGCTTCTTCACGACGGATGTGGCGGAACGGCTTGGCGACCGGCTGATCGAGGATGCGCCTGCGGGCCTCGAAAAAGTCTATCTGGTCAGCGGCGGTTCGGAAGCCGTCGAAGCGGCCCTGAAGATGGCGCGCCAGTATTTCGTTGAAACCGGCGAACACGGGCGCCGCCACGTGATTGCGCGGCGTCAGAGCTATCACGGCAACACGCTGGGGGCCCTGGCGGCCGGCGGCAACGAATGGCGCCGCACGCAATTCAGGCCGCTGCTGATCGAGACCCATCACATTTCGCCCTGCTATGCCTACCGCCATCAACATGAAGGGGAAACGGCAGAGGAGTATGGTGAGCGCGCGGCCCGGGAACTGGAGGAGAAGATCCTGGAACTCGGCGAAGACCTGGTCATGGCCTTCATTGCCGAGCCGGTGGTCGGCGCGACCAGCGGCGCGGTGCCGCCGGCACCCGGCTATTTCCGAAAGATCCGGGAGATCTGCGACCGTTACGGCGTCCTTCTGATCCTTGACGAGGTCATGTGCGGCATGGGCCGCACCGGCACCCTCCATGCGTGCGAACAGGAAGGCATCAGCCCGGATCTCATGACCATCGCCAAGGGACTGGGTGGCGGCTACCAGCCGATCGGCGCCGTGCTGCTGAGCGGCAGGATCTTCGAGGCCTTTGAACAGGGATCCGGCTTTTTCCAGCACGGCCACACCTATATGGGCCATCCCATGGCCGCCGCCGCGGGTCTTGCCGTGCAGGAGGTCATTCGCCGGGACGGTCTCCTGGCGAATGTCGTTGCCATGGGCGAGCACCTCGCCGACGGCCTGGCAAAGCGCTTCGGCCAGAACGCCAATGTCGGGGATATCCGCGGCCGGGGATTGTTCCAGGCCATCGAACTTGTTGAAAACAAGGAAACAAAGGCACCGTTCGATCCTGTGCTCAAGGTCAACGCACATATCAAGCGGGAGGCCATGGACCGTGGCCTCATGGTCTATCCCATGGGGGGCACGATCGACGGGCGTGAGGGAGATCACGTCCTGATAGCTCCTCCCTTCATCTCAACGAAGGGAGATATCGAGGCGATCGTCGACCGTCTCGGCGCTGCAGTCGATGCAGCGATCGGATCAACCGGCAGAACATGAACAAGAGGAGGTTATAACCGGAGACAGCGTGCGGCAACATGATCGCATCTAAGGACTTTCACTGCCAGTCATGGTTGTGTTTAATGGCGACTGGACTGCAACCGTCGCCACTGCAAAGAACAGGGGAAACCACTATGAAGTTCAAGCAAACTGCAATCGCCGGGGCATTGGCACTCGGCCTTACAACGTCCGTTGCGGGCGCCGAGGAATTCATTTCGATCGGAACCGGCGGCGTTACCGGCGTGTACTACCCGACCGGCGGCGCGATCTGCCGTCTGGTCAACAAGGACCGCAAGGAACACGGCATCCGCTGCTCCGCGGAATCCACCGGAGGCTCCGTCTACAATATCAACACCGTACGTGCAGGTGAACTGGAATTCGGCGTTGCCCAGTCCGATTGGCAGCATCACGCCTATCACGGCACCTCCAAGTTCGAAGAGCAGGGGCCTTTCGAAAAGGAACGGGCTGTCTTCTCCGTTCATCCCGAGCCGTTTACGCTTGTCGCCCGCAAGGAAACCGGCATTTCCGGTTTTGAAGATCTCAAGGGCAAAAAGGTCAATGTCGGCAACCCCGGCTCCGGCCAGCGCGCCACGATGGAAGTTGTCATGGACGCTTTTGGCATGACCATGGATGACTTTGCCCTGGCTGCGGAACTGAAGGGCTCCGAAATGGCCCAGGCGCTCTGCGACGGCAAGATCGACGCCATGATCTACACCATCGGTCACCCGGCTGCGGCGATCACGGAAGCGGCGACCACCTGCGACGTTGAACTCGTATCGGTCGCGGGCGAGCCGATCGACAAGCTGGTCGAGGAAAACCCGTACTACCGCATCGCCACCATTCCGGCAGGCACGTACAAGGGCACTGATGAAGACGTGACCACCTTCGGTGTCGGCGCAACCTTCATTACCTCCGCGGACGTCTCCGACGAGGTCGTCTATACGGTGGTCAAGGCCGTGTTCGACAACTTCGACGCCTTCACGAAACTGCATCCTGCCTTCGCCAACCTGAAGGAAGAAGAGATGATCAAGGACGGCCTGTCCGCTCCGCTTCATCCGGGTGCCGAGAAGTACTATACCGAACGCGGCTGGATGTAATCCACGCCGATTTCGCCGGGCGGGGTTCTCCTGCCCGGCATTTTGTTTCTATCATCCAAAAACAATGACAAGCGGCCTTCTCCGGAAAAGGCTGCAGCCGGGCGAATAACCCGGCCACGAGGGGCAACGCACTCTGAATTGCCGGGTGCAGGTGGAGGGACGAAGCATGTCTGCTGAAAACGACACTCGGCGAAACAAGGACGTCGATGTGGATATGATGGTTGCCGAGGTCGAAACCGGCGCGCGATCGGCCGCCGGAACCGCCGGCACGTTCATTCTCGCGCTCGCGTTCGTCTGGTCCGGTTTCCAGCTTTATATCGCCTCCAACATTCCCTACGTTCTGACGGAACTGCTTGGCGTCAACGTGGTCTTCAACAACCAGGAGGCCCGCCAGTTCCATCTGGCCTTTGCACTCGCGCTGGCCAGCCTGGCCTATCCGCTGTTCAAATCGGCTCCCCGCGACCGGGTGCCGTTCTACGACTGGATCCTCGCCATTCTCGGGGTCTCGTCCTGTCTTTACCTGTTTTTCTTCAAGGAAAGCATCGCCAACCGGGCCGGCCTGCCGACGACTTCCGACATCATCATTTCCATCATCGGCATGACAAGTCTCGCCCTTGCGGTCTACCGGTCGCTCGGACTGCCGCTGGTAATCGTGGCCTCGGTCTTTGTGTTCTATGTCTTTTTCGGCCACGTCGACTTCATGCCGGATGCGATCCAGTGGAGGGGGCGTCCCTTGGCAAGGCCATGTGGCATTTCTGGATGCAGTCCGAGGGGGTTTTCGGCGTTGCCCTCGGCGTTTCCGCATCCATGATTTTCCTGTTCGTGCTTTTCGGCTCCCTCCTGGAGAAAGCCGGCGCGGGCAACTATTTCATCAAGCTTGCCTTCGCGCTGCTGGGCCACTTGCGCGGCGGGCCGGCCAAGGCGGCCGTCGTCGCCTCGGCGCTTTCCGGTCTCTACTCAGGTTCGTCCATCGCCAACGTGGTGACAACCGGCACGTTTACGATCCCGCTGATGAAACGCACCGGCTTCAAGGCGGAAAAGGCGGGCGCCGTGGAAGTCGCATCCTCCACCAACGGCCAGCTCACTCCACCCGTCATGGGCGCCGCCGCCTTTCTGATTTCCGAATTCACCGGCATATCCTATCCCGAACTTATCAAGCACGCCTTCCTGCCTGCGGTCATTTCCTACATCGCGCTTGTCTATATCGTTCACCTGGAAGCGCTGAAACTCGGGTTGCAGGGCATGAAACGCCCGACGATTACCGCAACCATCGCTCAACGCCTCTCCGGGGTTCTGTTCGGTTTCCTCGCCATGTGCATCCTTGCCGCAGTGGTTTATTACGGTCTCGGCTGGATCAAGGTGGCTTTTCCGAACCTCACCTTCACGGTTGCCTCCGTCATTTTCCTTGCCGCCTACGTTTTCCTGATCGGCCTGGCGTCGCGGCACCCCGAACTGGAAATGGACGACCCGAACGCCCCGCTTGAGGAATTGCCGCGGGCCTGGGATGTCGCCGTCACCGGCTTCCACTTCATATTGCCCATCGTCGTTCTGATCTGGTGCATTCTCATCGAGCGGCTTTCGCCGACCACCTCCGCCTATTGGGCAACCATCGCCATGCTTGTGATCGTGCTGACCCAGCGGCCCCTTAAGGCACTCTTTCGGGCAAGCGGTGACATGGGCAATGCCTGGAAGCAGGGTGGACACGACTTCGTCCAGGGCATGATCGCCGGAGCCCGCAGCATGATCGGCATCGGTGTCGCGACGGGCGCAGCAGGCGTCATTGTGGGCACGGTGTCGCTGACCGGTCTTCACCAGGTGGTCGGTGAATTCGTGGAATTTCTGTCCGGCGGAAGCATCATGGTCATGCTGTTGCTCGTGGCGGTCATGAGCCTGATCCTGGGCATGGGGCTACCGACGACGGCCAACTATATCGTGGTCTCATCCCTCATGGCACCGGTGATCGTGGCGGTGGGGGCCCAGAACGGGTTAATCGTGCCGCTCGTTGCCGTTCATCTCTTCGTGTTCTACTTCGGCATTCTGGCCGACGACACGCCTCCGGTGGGCCTGGCGGCCTTTGCCGCCGCCGCGATATCGGGAGGCGATCCGATCCGCACCGGGATCCAGGGCTTCGCCTACGATATCCGCACGGCTCTCCTGCCCTTCCTGTTCATCTTCAATACCGAGCTGCTGCTGATTGACGTCGGCCCGGCGAAGGCGGTTTTCATTTTCATTGTCGGGGTGACCGCAATGATGCTCTTTGCCGCCGCGACGCAAGGTTATTTCCTGGCGCGAAGCCGGATCTGGGAGACGGTTGCCTTGCTCCTGGTCGCCTTCACGCTGTTCCGTCCCGGCTTCTGGCTCGATTACGTCCAGCCGCCATTTGTCGACCGGCCGGGAACCGAGCTCATTGAACTGGCAGGTGAGGTCGAGGACGGGGGGACGCTCCGGATGGTCGTTTCAGGGCCTGATTTCGACAACCCCGACAAGATCAGGGATCTGACGCTGGTCGTTGAACTCGGCCCGAAAGCCGAAGGGACCGATCGTCTCTTCAATGTCGGCCTGATGGCGATGGAGGACGGGGACAAAATGATCCTGGAAGAACCCCTTGCCGGAACTCCCTATTTCCCTCAGCTCAAGGGCTATGATTACTACGGCGACGAAAGCGTGGTGGTCTCCAAGATCCAGTTGCCTGCGGAACGGATTGCCAAGGAAGTGTTCTACATTCCCGCACTCCTGCTTCTCGGCCTCGTGGTGCTGATGCAGCGCCGCCGTCAGACAGTGCCCGCATTCTAAACGCATCTCGCTCCAAAGCAGGAGAACACCAATGCCTGGAAGAATCCTCGTATCGCTCGACATCGCCGAACCCGAAGACGCGAAAGGGCTTCTGAAATCAGCCGAAGAGCTGGCGGGCCTTCGAAAGGACGAGCTTCACGTGGTGACCGTGGTACCCACCTATTCCATGCCGATCGTCGGGTCCTATTTCCTGCCCGGCGAGGAAGGAAAGGTCCTTGACCGGGCAAGGCAGGCGCTGAAGAATTTCCTTTCCGAACACGCGGCGGATCCCGAAAGCGTCAAGGGCCATATCGTCCATGGCACCATCTACAGCGAGATCATGAAGGCCGCGGACAATCTGAACTGCGACCTCATCGTGCTCGGGGCCCATCGGCCGGAGCTCAGCGACTACCTGCTCGGCCCGAACGCCGCCCGGGTGGTCCGCCACGCCAGGCAGTCGGTCTATGTGGTGCGGCATCAGTGACGGGCTGACGGCACGCATGCTGCCGAACTGCGCCTGCAACAACTCGATAACCGGAATACGCTCACTTGCGGGCCTGCCCGAATGCAGCCGCTGTCGCCTGACTGCCATTCTTGCTGCCTTTTCGGACGTGCAGGGGTCAAATGGCGAGCTAAAATAACTCAAAATTCGAAGTATATTTTAAGCAATGCATGCGAAAATAACTTGTAACGAATTTAATAGTCTTCGTTTTTTACTGAAATGAACACAATTTGGACTCCATTATCTGGAGAAATTCTATAGTGTATATTGTGCGCTGCCGCAGAGGCGGCGCGCTCCACGGTCACGACCAGCCAACGGTGCCGGACCACACCCCTCCAATGAACAGCGGGACAGTTACATGGCAACAATAGAAGGCAGTGCCTTTCAGGACTTCCTGGAAGGCACCCAATCTCACGACTTCATATTCGGCTTGGAGGGCGACGATGTCCTCTTCGGAAACGGCGGGCGCGATACCCTCTTCGGAGGCGACGGCGATGACGTCCTGTCCGGCGGCAAAGGTCACGACGTGGTATTTGGCGAAGGCGGTGACGACGTGCTCTCAGGCGACAAGGGCCACGATAGCCTTATGGGCGGCGAGGGTAACGACTACCTTGCCGGCGGCGACGGTCATGACATTCTCTTCGGCAGTGACGGCACGGACATCCTGGACGGCGGCGCCGGCCATGACGTTATGTTCGGAGGCAGCGGCAGTGATGTATTCGTGTTCACCGGCGGCGGCGGTCACGATGCGGTCATGGATTTCGAAGCCGGGGACATGTTGCAAATCTCCACAAACATCAACGATACCGGCATATCGTCGCCGGCCGATGTCGCCGCAAGGGCAACCCAGGTGGGCGCCGATACCGTGATCGATCTCGGTCACGGCGACACGGTGACGCTCAACAATGTTGACGTGAATGACCTTCAGGACAATCCGGACGGCTATTTCGTGATCTCCTGAACGGAGGAAGGGCGGGGCATCCAGGCGCCCTGCCCAGGCCCTGCAGGCAACAGCGTCCGGAACTCGACCGACAACCACACATCCGGTTGTCGGTCTTTCTTTTTGGTGGTTCCAATACCTGCGCAGGCAGGTGCCATCTTCTGTCAGCGCGCGTCGCCGGGCACATGGCGCGCAGGCCTGGAAACGAGCGGACGCAAGGTCAATGAGCAGAACCTTACGTCATCGGGGTCGAATAACATAACCCGTGAAACACAAAGTGGCTGCCCTGATCGCCGTATTTGATACAATTGTCAGTAAATATGCTATGCTTTCCAAGTCATGAGTTTATTCATGAACAAAATAAAAAATTGAAATTGCGGTTTCTGAGCTCGAAGTGCTTACGGGTGCAGCGGCCGTATGGTGTGTGTAGGACAAAAAGTGCAACGTTACGATCCAATCCGCCTTTCTGGTTCAGAAGGTCCGCATTGGACTGTTCTCATGTAGCTTTACATGACGACGGTTGATCATTCTCGCGTCGATCGATGACAATTCCGGCTTTTCGGAAATGTCCACGGGCCGCGGGAACTTGTTTGTTGCTCTTTCGGTTTTATTACATCGGTTGGAGAGCAGACAATGCATACTATTGCCAATTTCAAAAGAAAGCTCGACGCTTTCTCCACTATTCCGCCCAATGAATTTGCCGCATTCGCGCGTGTCCTTGGAAGACCCAAAATACTGGAAAAGGGTGAGGAGTTGCGTTTCAGGCAGTCCGGCCGGCAGAAGGCGTTTCTTGTCGCCGAAGGCTGGGCTTTCACGTTCAGTATGCTCGCGAACGGCGCGCGCCAGATCGTCGACATTGCGGTGCCGGGCGATATTGTCGGCTTGCGTGGTCTGATGCTGCGCAGCGCAGACCTGAGGGGCTCCTTGCTCAACGTGTCCGCGGTTCACGAGCTCGATTCAAATACGCTGCTTGACTTGCTCGACGAAACGCCCCGCGTTGCTGCCGGCATTCTCTGGTCGGGTTCGCGAGACGAGGCTCTGCTTGTAGAACGTCTCGCCAGCGTCGGCCGGCGTCCGGGTGCCGAGCGGGTCGCGCATTTTTTCCTCGAACTCAAGGCCCGTCTTCAACTGATCGGCAAATGCTCCGGGAGCATCTACGCTTGCCCGCTCAGTCAAAGCCAGATCGCCGATGCGCTCGGCCTGACACCGGCACATCTCAACCGCGTGCTGCGCTATCTGCGCGAGACCAATCTGTTTCACATCCGTCATGGCGAAGTTGAAATCGTTGACGAGGAGCAGGCAGCGCTCTTTGCGCAGTTCGACGGCCGTTATCTTGATCAGAACTGGTCGCCGCCGTCGTCTGTGCTGCCGCAGCAGCATTCGTCATCGTTTCAAGGACCGTGATCCAAGGCGCGACAACAGCACTTTATACGTCCCGTTGAGCCGGCTTTCCTTTTGCGCAGGCCTGCTCGAGCCTCGGCAGGAACGTCCAGATGTCGCGATTGAGTGTTTTGAGGTCCTGGATCGCCTTGACCATCTGTTTCATGCGCAACTCGTCCATGGGTTTGATCTCACCCCACTTCAACTGCCCCTTCACCTCTTGCAGCTTCATGGATTGCGTCTGGGCGATTTCACCATTTGGCCCAAGTGAATAAAGGCAGTGATTGAACTCGTTGCGTACCCGGCTGGCCTTGTTGAAGCGCCGGATCAGGCTGTCCAGCTCCTTTGCCACCGTGGCGTCCTGGACCTTGACGCGGGCGAGACGCTGGATGACGTCGAGGCGCGCCCGTGTGGTATTCAGCGTGCTGAACACGACGGCTGCCGAAACCTCGTCCGTCTGCAGCAGGATGGCGAGAAGATAGATGAACAGGCTCTCGTTGTTCGACCAACTGAACACCAGGTTGCCGATCAGAGCCAGGACGGTCGTCCGCTGTTCTGCGGTCGTCGACGCGACTGCGTCGATGCTGGCGAAGTCCGGGCTTTGCGGAAGGTGGGGCATGGCGTTCTCGCACTTTTCTGGCTTGGGTATTACCCTTGATGTGATCCGGTTCGAAACCGGCGGAAAGGATTGAGGGACGTCAACATTGGACGAGGCTTCGTCCGGAGAGCGCATGCTGACTTCAGGTGAGCAGTGGTTGACCAGCGCAGACGGCGGGCCAGCTCGAAGATTTTCCAAGATTTGCGCTGTGCCGGTACCAACGCATGACTTTGGTTCCGGGCAAAGGTGTTCTTAAGGGCCCGTCTTGGAGGTAAACAGGAGCCCGGGAACGTCTTTATTCTCCCGGCCTGATACTGAAAATGGTATCCTTCCAGGGTCAATTTGAGCTCTCGGTGACACAAGCGAATGTCATGCTGGAATTCTGGAAAACGTGGCGGGCCCGAAAGGCCGCGGTGACAAGTATTCGTCCACTCGTGGACCGTACGCGCTTCACCAATGGCGACATCGCCGACGATCAGTGGCTCGATGCCTATATGGTCGGCTTCCTGACGATGCTCATCACTCTGATAGCGCAGCGCCGCGTGCAATCGATCGGTTCGGAAGCCCTTGGCATCGTTCAGGCCGCCGCATGGCGGGATATTACCGGACTTCCCGGGGAGCTCATCGGCGAGGAGGCCTGCCTTCTGAGCGCCGACAGTCACGGCGATTTCGAGCAGGGGTGCCGGAATGCGGCCACGCTCTATTCTGTCCTGATGGCACAGGGGCAGGGATCCACTGCCGCCACCGCGACTGTGGAAGAGGATGCGGCCGGTTTGCTTCCCGCCCTGGATGACAGCGATATCCATGCTCTTTGGTCGGACTATTTCGAGCGGCCGATATTCGGCGCGGCACCATGTAATCGATGACCCGCTGGCCGGTGTGCTGCCGGCCAGCGGGTCATCTACTTCCGCGGTTTCCTGCGAACCGGCAGGATCCGGCGCAACACGGACTGAAACCTGTTTTCGGCGGCCGCGTCGTCAAGCTCTTTCGCCTGATCGAGGAACGTCTCGTATTGGTCCGTTCCGTGATCCCCGCTGTCGGGGACGGGCGCGTCGCTCTCCTGCGGCTGCGGTTTGCCGTCCGCCTTTTCCTGTTTCCGGTCGTCCTTGCCGCCTTTCGTCACGATGCCCCCATGGATGAGAAAAAGTCTCGGATCGCCGGCAGGCGACGCTGCGGGGGTGCCTCTTCAAGCTGGCCGGGTTTCCTGCCCGCAGACGGAATGCAGGATTTCGGACCGGCTTTCGTGCCCGACTTGCGCGGCTGCGAAACGAGCATTGCCTTGTGCAGGCGGTGGGCAATCACCTTGGCCGTTTTCGCCGAAATCCCCAGGGCCTGTTCCAGTTCCCTCACCGGCATGAGGGAGTCCGACTGCGCAATCAGATAGATGGACTGCAACCAGACATGCATGGGCAGCCGGCTCGCTTCGAAGATCGTCCCGATCTTGACGGTGAACGGGCGGTGGCAGTGGTAACATTTATAGGTGCCGATCCGCGTCGTTGCGCCATTGAGCTTGCGAATATTGTCGCACGTTCCGCAATGAGGGCAGACAGGCCCCTTGGGCCACATCTGAGCTTCTACGAACTCATACGCTGCAGCTTCATTCCAAAAGTATTTTTCCGATAAAATGGACATAATAAATACTCCTACTCACGTTTCGAGCGTCTCCAACGCCTTTCTTGTTCTGGGACCCGCAAAGAGGGTCGTGTGTCAGAGGGGGCCGCGGCAATCGTAGATTACCGGGATTGGATGCTGGCATTTTACATGCACTAGTGACATCGCGTTATAGTCGTTGTTGTCTGTATGCTGATTTATATCAATGAAGATAGAACATATTATTGGCATTTCCCCGGACGGTCCAAAGTACAGGCCAGCGCATTTGCCTCCGTTCGATTTGCCGGCACGCGGAACGGCCATTCGTTTCGACAACACCGGACAGCGGCTCGTGCGTGACCTTCCTGGCATCTTCATGGCTCCCGGAAGGCCCGCGTCATGGAATCGCGGACCGGTTCGGTCAGATACTCAAAGAACGTCCGTTCAGCTGTCGTGATGTAGACCTCGGCCGGCATGCCGGGTGTCGGCGTGAAGTCGCGTACGAGGTCGCGGGCCGAGCGGTCCAGACGGACACGGGCGACATAGGCATCCGGCGCTCCGGATTGTTGCTGACCGGACTTGTCATTCGGCAGGGCATCGGCGGAAATATAAATTACGGTTCCATCGACCATGGGCGTGACGCGCTGACTCAGCGCGGTCAGCCGCACGGTCGCGCG
Organism: Roseibium salinum; assembly: GCF_026240905.1. Classification (NCBI taxonomy): domain Bacteria; kingdom Pseudomonadati; phylum Pseudomonadota; class Alphaproteobacteria; order Hyphomicrobiales; family Stappiaceae; genus Roseibium; species Roseibium salinum. Next base: position 33,494 of record NZ_JAPEVI010000002.1, on the reverse strand, counting down.
CTGACCCTTCTGCACGCTGTCGATATCCTGCGGGCGAACCGGAACCTCGATGAGCATTTCTTCCTGGACCGGAACGATCTCCAGAACGCTTTTGCCTGCCTCGATCACGCCTCCCGAGGTGTGGTAGCGCAGTTTCACCACGATGCCCGCAACGGGAGCGGTTATATTGACGCGCCCGACAATGGCCCGGGCTGTGCGCACCCGCTCGCGCACGTCGTCCAGTTCGGCGTGGACCTCATGCAGCTGGTCCACCGCCTGCTTGGTCGCCGTATTGCGCGCCACTTCGATCTGCTCCCGGATACGGGCGATCCGCTCGCGGGCATCACCGATCTCACCGGTCAGGCGGCCGATTTCGCCTTGCAGGCTGGCCTTTGAACGGCGCAGGGCAAGAAGCTCGGGCTTGCGGATCAGACCGCTGTCCAGGAGGGCCGATTTGTCGACCAGCTCCTCATCGATCAAGGCAAGCTGATCCCTGACCGACTGGAGCTGTATCCTGCTGCCGCCAATCCGCTCCTTGAGCGCGTTTATACCGTCTTCAAGGGTTGCGATCTCACTGATCAGCGTGTTCCTGCGCGCCTGAAACGTCAGGCTCTGGGCGTCGATGATCGACGCGATTTCCGGATCGTTCCCGCGTCGCTGAACCAGGTCTTCCGGCATGTTGATTTCCGGCTGCCAGTTCATTTCCGCCTGGAACCGGGCTTCCATCGCCTCCAGGCGGGCCTGTCGCAGTTCGAAGCGCCGCAATTCGGCGCGCGGCGCGACGTCATCCAACACGACGAGGGATTGGCCCGGGACCACATGGTCCCCCTCGCGCACCTTGATCTCCTTGATGACGCCGCCTTCGAAATGCTGGACGGTCTTGTTTTCGCCGGTGGCCACGAACACGCCCGAGCCGACGATGGCACCGGTGATCGGGGCGGCGTTGGCCCAGATGCCGAACCCGAAGACGCAGCACACGAGCAGGCCGTAACCGAAGAGCCTCGCCTTGCGGTTCGCCCTGGCAATCCGGCGGTCCCATTCATCGCTTAGTGCCAGATAGGACATGATCTCAATGCTCCTGCAATAGAACCCGAAACAGCTTCATTTCGGTCCAACCGTGCCTTTATTGCGGCGGAAGGCTCGCGCCTCCGCCTTCCACTGCGCCACCGTTCCGCAGCACCTGCATCATCTCGTCGCGCGGTCCGAGCGCCTGGACCGTGCCGTCCTTCAACAGCATGATCCTGTCGACATTCCTGAGCAGGCTCGGACGCTGCGTGATTGCGATAACTGTGATTTCCTTGGCCTTGGCCCGCGTCAGCGCACGGGCAAGCGCGCGCTCGCCCGGCACGTCGAGATTCGAATTCGGCTCGTCCAGCACGACCATGCGCGGGTCGCCGAAAAAGGCCCTGGCAAGACCGATCCTCTGCTTCTGGCCGCCGGAGAGCGGAGCTCCGTCGACGCCGATCATGGTTTCATAGCCCGTTGCGAACTGGGAAATCATTTCGTGAACATCGGCGGTATCGGCGGCATCGTAGATCTGCTCATCCGTGGCGTCCTCGCGCATGCGGGCGATGTTGGCCTTGATCGTCGCAGGGAACAGCTGCACGTCCTGCGGCAGGTAGCCGACGCTCTCGCCGAACTGGCGCGGGTCCCAGTTGCGAAGATCCATATGATCGAGGCGGACATTGCCCGCAGTCGGCACGATCGAGCCGACCAGCATCCGGCCCAGGGTCGATTTGCCCGAACCGGAAGCACCGACGATGGCCAGCGACTCGCCCGGCTCCAGATGGAAGGAGACGCCGTTCAGGATCACTTTCTTCGTCGGCGGCGGGACATAGAGCACGCGCTCCACCGTCACCCGTCCTTGTGCACGGGGCAGGCGCAGGCGTTCCAGGTTGAGGGGCGAATTCAGCAGCAGCGTCTTTATGCGGGCAAAGGAAGAGCGGGCCTGGATGAAACCCCGCCAGCCCTCGATGGCGCCTTCGATCGGAGCCAGAGCACGGCTGCCGACAATCGATGCCGCGATAAGCATGCCGCCCGTCAACTCGCTGTTCAGCGCAAGCCATGCTCCCCAGCCGAGCATGCCGATCTGCGTGCACAGGCGGATGAACTTGGACAGGGACGACATCAGCACGTTGCGGTCCTGGGCAATCACCTGGGCTTTCAGCGACTCCAATGTCTCGCGTCCCCAGATCTGGACCCCTTCGGGAATCATGCCCATGGCGTTGATCACCTGCGCATTGCGCGACATGGCGTCGGCCTGGAGGTTCGCCCGCGTGCCATAGGCGTTGGCCTGGCCGAAAGGAACTGCCGTCAGCTTCTGGTTTACAAGTGCAATCACCAGCAGGAGACCGCCCGTGCAGGTAACTATGAAGCCCAATTGCGGATGAATGAGGTAAACCGCCAGCAGATAGATCGGAATGATTGGAATGTCGAAAATGGTCAGCAAAACCGGCCCGGTGATGAAATTGCGCAGGTGCTGCAGGTCGCCGAGAGTCTGATATTCGCGGTTTGAGCCGTTCTGGGAAGCCCTTGCGGCTGCGCTGAGGACAGAGGGACCGAGCCGCGTCTCCGTTTCGACGGCAATGCGCATCAGAAGGACGCGCCGAACCATGTCCAGCAGAACATGGATGAGCAGGAAACCGACGACCAGCGCCGACAGCATGATCAGCGTGTCGGTGCTCCGGCTGGTCAAGACCCGGTCCGAAATCTGGAACAGGTAGATGGGAATGCTCAGCACCAGCGCGTTGACGAAAAAGGAAAAGATCGCGACCGTTACGAGGCCGCGGCGGCACCCGGCGAGGCCCTTGGTCAGGACATCGCGAAAGTTCTGATCGTAGTAGCGCTTGCCGAGGTTGGGATTGGCGGCCGGCCTGCCGCCACCCGGTCCGCTACCGCCGCCGCCACCGCGGCCACCCGACCCGCCACCGGTGCCCGATCCCTGTCCGCCCCCGGCATCCGCCTGGCGAAGGGATCGTGAGGGCTGATCCGAACTCTTGTCCGAACGCGAGGGGGGATCTGCGGTAAGGGCTGATCCTTGACGGGCCGGGCCGGGTCGACACGGGCATCCGGCGCTGCCTTTGCTTCCAGATTGACGATCCGGTTCTGTTCGGCCGGATCCTCGGCATCGGCCGCACTTTCGCCGTCCACGACGCGAAGTTTCGGAGCGCTTGCATTCCTTGCCGAGGCCGGGCTGGAGACCCACAGCAGAGACTGCTCCGCCTCGACCACCTCGATCATCGACCGGATTGCCTCATTGGTCTCGACAAATTCGGCGATCGCCGGGTTCTCGGCCTGCCCGTCGCGGCGAGTTGTAGCGTCTTGCGCCGGTTCGGCGTCGTTCTGCCCGGCTTGAGCGTCCGGCGCTCCGGTCTCTCCGGATGGAGCGATATCGGGCTGCAGTGCGGCCGTGGCAATGGCGACATTGCCGTTCCCGGCCGGGCGCGCCATCGCTTCGTCATGCTCACGCATGCGGCCGACACGTGTTTGAATAATTGTGTCCCCTCCAGCGGGAAGGGGGCCCACGGTTCCGGTTTCGGCCCGACTGTTGTCAACGGTATTCGGGCCGGCATTCTGCTCGCCAAACCTCATCGAAACTCTCCCCACCCGTCGTTTTCGCCTTGTTTCACCGGCAGACGGGTACACGCTCAAAAAGTCTTCAAAAAATTATGCATTCAGGCCATTAAGTGGCCGAGTTCGTCGCCGCCTGAGGACATCGGCATCACCCCGGCATCCACCTGGCCCTCCTCCTCTTCGCCGGCGTAGGCGAAGGCGACGACTTCGCTGGCCAGCTCACTGGAATCTCCGTAAATCACCTCATCGTCTTCGGCGCTGATGATGTTGGTCTGGACCAGTGTCCAGTCCTCATAGGCCTCACCGCCGACATACTGATCGCCATAGGCCCCGACATCGATGATGGTGGCGAAGTTTGTTGCGGTGTTTCCGCCCGTCGAAACGAACTGGTCCGTGCCGTTGCCTGCGATCTGCATCGCCGCATCGGCGTCCGCGACGAGATTGAGCTGACGGATGTAGTTGATGTCGTAATAGTCACCGGTCACGAACAGCACATTCATTTCCGTCGAGCCCGATCCGGAATAGGACCACCATTCCTCGGGCGGGATATCATCCCGCGTCTCCAGGCTCCGGATGAAGGCTTCGAAGTCGGACGATACGCCGGCATACCCGTCCAGGCCGTAATAGGAGATGGCGGCTTCGTTCGAGAGCTGGTTCTGACCGCCATAGATCGTCTGGGCGCCGCCCTCGCCGGGAGCGGTCATGGTCATCCAGTCATTGTCGAGCAGGATGTTCGTCTGATGGATGAAATTGCCGGCGTGGTAGTTCCCCAGGACAACGATCAGGTCATAGCTGTTGCCGAAATCTTCCACCTGTACGGTGTTTGATTGCCCATTGGCGTCGACCATCACCCGATAGTAGGCACCGGTCGTTGTCTGGCACACGATGTCGTTCGAATAGAGGGTGTTTTCCTGATACAGGGTTTTGACGTCGTAGTAGTTCCCGTAGGAAATATCGATATTCCAGTGGAACCCGGTGAGGCCACGATAGTCGACAACCCCGTCGAGCAGCGCTTCTTGCGAGAGCTCCGCCGTATTCGTGGCCTCGTTCTGGTTGAGGGCAACAAAGGCCTCCGGCCCGTTTCCTCCAATTCTGACGTGATCGCTGTCGGAATAGACATTGGTCTGGACAACGGCATTGGTCCGGTACGAGTTGCCCAGGACAACGAACGTTCCGCAGGCTTCGTCGAAATCCACGATGACGGCGCCGTTATAGGCTGTGTTGCTGCCGAGCTCGGCCGCCTGCGAACCGGGATCGCCCGGTTGCCAGTCGTCTGGCTGGCCGGGGAGGGGCGGGGAGCGCCGTCGCGGCGCGCGTCGTCTTCCTGACCCACAGGCTCTTCGGTCTCCGGATCCGCTTCGGGCCCGCCTGTTTGCAGGATCCCGTCCACGTAAACGCCGAACTCCAGATGTGCCGGCGCCTCTCCGGAGGCAGCACTGTCTGTCTGCATCTCAACCACGCTTGACGCGACGTCCGGGATGCTTCCACTCATCGAGGGGAATAGCTCCTCGGCTCCCGCGCTTGCGGCAAGGCCGCGCAAGGAACTGATTTCAGCGGCGATGTCGATTCCGGCAACCTCTTCGGTTGTGAGACCGAATCTCACGCCAAAACGGTCGTTGTCGCTGAGAAAATTGATCTGATCGACGTCGACATTGGTCTCGTCGCCGCCTTCCTGGCGCCTGAGGCTGGTGTCCCGGCCGGCGCCGGTCATGTCGATCTGGAAATCCGCGTTCGGCACCCGGTGAAAACGGGAAATCGAGCCAAGGGCGAAATCGGCCGGCTGGACGTCGCCGGCCACGTTCCGCAACTCATTGGCCGCTGACAGGTGCACGGCCTGATCGAAGACCGGCCAGTGCACGTCGCCTCTGCCCGAACCGAGTTCGTCCAGGTCATCGATATCCTGGTCTTCAACCGGGCTACCGGGTTCATATTCCGACGCAGCCTGGGCGGCGTTCATGTCCTCGTATAGCTCCCGCGCACGGGCAACTTCGTCCGTGAGGTGCAGGTAGCCGGCAAAGTGCCAGATCAGTTCGGTAACGCCTGAATGCAACATCGTGGCTTCCTTCCCCGTTCCTGGGGTTGGTTGCGGCGGGAAGCGGCCAGGTCTTGCCACGAAACGGGCGCAACCCTGTACTTCCTCGATACGCGCACAACAACGACCGGCCCGCGCAAAGTGATTGCGCGAGCCGGCGGTATTGATCCGGTTATACGGAGTCGCTGTCGTCGTAGACCGACTGGTTGCCGCCCACGATTTCGCTGTTGTTGTACTGGACGTTGGCACCCATCACGATGTTCTGCGTGAAGGCTTCCTGGTTGATGATGCCGTCCGCGGTTGCAGAACCGACACCTTCGTTCGTGCCGTCATCGCCAATGCTCGCGGTTGCGTGGTTGGCACTGGATGCGCCGCCGGTAGCGGATGCGGCCTGAACGAAACCGCCGCCCAGATCATCATTGCCAAGGCCGATATCACCGACCAGGCCATAGCCGGCCTGGCCGCCGTCGAACGACACATTGGCAAAGCCCTGGTAGTCGTTGTCGGCCATGTTGTTGATCTGGTCGAGGTTGAAGTTGTTGCCGTTGGTCGCCGTCTGGACGACCGCATCAACCTGCGCCACCGAATCCTCGATGCATTCGATGCCCATGTCTTCGACGTCGATGAAATCGCTGTCGCTGGGCAGGGAATCGAGATCAAGGTCGACGCTCACGTCGATATCGGTGTCCACTTTGGTATTGACTTCGGTATCGACTTTGCTTTCGACTGTATTTTCGACGTCGTTATCGACATCATTGTCGAGTTCATTATCGACCGTGTTCTCGTTGGCGTTGATATTGGCGTTGCCGTTCAGGTTGCCGTTGGCATTGCCGTTGCCATTCAGATTTCCGTTGGCATTGCCGTTGCCATTGGCATTGCCGTTCCAGGATGAAGAGTGCAGATCCTGGACGGCAGCCTGAGTGGCGGACTGACCGGCATACTGGCTCTGTCCCTGGTGCTGTCCCTGGCCCTGGCCCTGGTGTTCAGACTGGCCTTGGCCCTGGCCCTGGCCCTGCCCCTGCAACTGTGCCTGAAGTTCAGCTTGGCCCTGGAGCTGGCCCTGGGCTTCGAGTTGGCCTTGAGCCTGGTTTTGACGACCGCGTGACATGGTAGTACTCCTTGGTTTGGACGCACCTTTCCTGTCGCCAAACCACCAATCTTCTGCGTCGGTGGAACTGACGTTGCAAACAAGGCGCTGTTTCGGTTTCAATTGACCGGGTTGTTGACCAGGCCGTCTCCTCGAGTGCATGAGGCGCCGGTAGTCAGGTCCCGGTTGTCAATGCCGCGACGAAATTGCGACCGGCATCTTCCTGCTTCGTGCCGGAGGCACATGGCCATCCGGTGATATCGGCCGCTACCGCGGTGAGACAGAAAAATAACTCTGCGGCACTTGGCGGTTGCGGCCGTTCAGAAAGACAGAAATACAGCCTTCAAGCATCTTGCTTGCCGATAGAATTTCCGATTTTCCGAACAGGCCAGGACGTTGTTGCCGATTGCGATAATTGCTGCGGGCAAACCGTCGCGGCAACTTCGTCCTGATCCGTATTGATAGTGTGAATATTCCGTAAATTGGTCAATGACGATAAATATTCTTCTTTAGATAAATCAATTCAACGGAACTTGGCGTACCGGGACGAAATCTCGATCGCCGCGCCGAATACCTCCCTGATTCTGCAACCGCCACCTCTCCTTGCCGGTTGTGCGGAGGTAGCCGTAAGCTTCAGATTTCACTATATGAATTTTGTTCGCGCTGTCGGCGAGGGCGCGCGGCTTATCCGGCTTCAGAAGGGGACAACTGCGCGTGGAGCCAGTCCACGAACGCGCGTGCCGAGGAGGTCGTGTCGTTGTGGCGCAGAAAATAACCTTCCTTGCCTTCAATCGTCACGTCGTGCGCCTGCAGGAGGTCGCCGTTTGCAAGCTCGCGCCCCACGAGGATCGAACTGGCCAGGGCAATTCCCAGGCCCTGTTTCGCCATGCGCAGTGCAAGACCATAGGAATCCGCAAAGAGCGACGGCCTCAGTCCGCTGATGCCGGCTGACCGGCCCCAGGCCGCCCACCCGCCGGTCGTGCCGATGGTTTCGATCAGCGGCAACTCTCCGATGCCGCCTGCAAGGTCCGGAGATTTCAATGCCACCAGCCGGTTCGGGAGCAGTTGCCGGGCACCCGGACCGGCCTGTTTTGCCGAACCGAACCGGATCTGCACGTCCGCATGGGTGACCGCGAACTCGTCCGACCAGACCGCGCTGATGAAGCGGATCGCAAGGTCCGGGTGGTCCGCCTGAAAGGCCGGCAATGCCGGAACGATCACCCAGTCGATCATGCTGATGGAGGCTGCAATGGTCAGTTGTTCGTCATGTTCGCCGATTTCGAAACGGCCGGTCGCCCTGGCAAGGGTCTCGAGCGCGGCCTCGACCTGGGGCAGAAGGTTCCGCCCCGCGTCGGTCAGGGCCAGACCGCGTGCCTGGCGGATGAAAAGCGTGGTGCCGAGACGAGTTTCCAGCGCGCGGATCTGCTGGCTGACGGCCGATTGCGTCATGCCGATTTCCTCGCCCGCAGCGGTAAAGCTGAGGCGCCGGGCCGCAGCCTCGAAGGCGCGGAACCAGTTGAGTGGCGGCAGGGATTTCGACATGCGCAAGCGACCCATTAGTAGAACTTATAGCTGAGGCATAAGAACATTCGTTTGTCGAAAATGTCCACCCGCCGCATACCGGAATGCAAGGTCGGTTCAGGGAGGGAGGAAAACATGCAGCCGGACATCCGGAAAATCGTGACATTCGACGAAGAGACCCTGATCGAGGGCTTTCGCCCTGCGGCGACGCCATGGCGCATGTTCGCGGTGGCCGCCGTGGTCAGGAACCCGTGGGCCGGACGGTTCGTGGAGGACCTGAAACCCGAGATCTACGCCTATGGCCCGGTCCTCGGCGAAATGCTGACGGCGCGGATGATTGCCCTGGCCGGCGGCGGCGACCGGATCGAGGCCTATGGCAAGGCGGCGGTCGTCGGTCTCGACGGCGAGGTCGAGCATGCCTCCGGCCTGATCCACACCCTGCGCTTCGGTAACCACTACCGGGAAGCCGTGGCGGCAAAATCCTATCTCTCCTTCACCAACACCAGGGGCCCGGCCAATGCGCCGATCATGGTGCCCCTGATGGACAAGAACGATGCCGGGCGCCGCTCCCATTATCTGACCATCCAGTTCGCCATTCCCGATGCGCCGCGAGCCGATGAAATCGTGGTCGTCCTGGGCGGCGCCACGACGGGACGGCCGCACCACCGGATCGGCGACCGCTATCAGGATCTGAAGGAGTTGGGTCATGACGTGGACAACCCGGCCGCGGTCTGAAGAGGCGGGAGTTGCCTTCGTCGAGGCAGGCGAGGGGCCGCTTCTGCTGTTTTTGCACGGGGTGGGCCTGAGGGCCGAGGCCTGGGGTGCGCAGATCGATGCTTTCAGCGACCGCTTCGAGGTCCGTGCCCCGGATCTGCCCGGCCACGGCGGCAGCGTCCTGCCCGGGCGGGCGGAGCGCCTGTCCGCCTATACCGACGCCCTGGCGGCTTGTGCCACGCGGCCCTGCGTTGTGATCGGCCATTCGATGGGGGCGATGATCGCGCTCGATCTGGCCATACGCTTTCCCGACAGGGTGCGCGGTGTCGTTGCCCTCAACGCCATCCATCGGCGCACCGAGGCGGCGAGACAAGCGGTCATGCAGCGTGCGGACAGCCTCGATGGCAGGTCAACCGCCGATCCGGAGGCGACCCTCACCCGATGGTTCGGCACGGACCCCTTGCCCGCACGGGCGGCCTGCCGCAGATGGCTGACCGGGGTTGATCCCGCCGGATACCGCGCGGCCTATCGCGTCTTTGCTCAGGAGGACGGGCCGAGCGATACCGACCTCGGCCGCCTCGCCAGTCCCGCACTATTCATGACCGGCTCGCGGGAGCCGAATTCCACGCCCAAGATGTCGGAGCAAATGGCCGCTCTCGCGCCGAAGGGCGCCGCGCAGATCGTCGAAGGGGCCGCCCACATGATGCCCATGACCCATGCACAGGAGGTGAACGCCGTGATTGCCGCTTTCGCCGCAAGGTGCCTGACATGAATGCCGTCGATCCCCGCGCCCTGCGCAAAGCTTTCGGCCGCTACATGACCGGCGTGACCGTGGTCACCACAGTCGACCGGCAGGGCCGGTCGCTCGGCTTCACCGCGAATTCCTTCACATCCGTCTCGCTCGACCCGCCTCTTCTCCTGGTCTGCCCGGGGAAATTTCTGTCGAGCTATGAAGCCTTCGCGCAGTGCCGCCATTTCGCCGTCAGCGTGTTGGCCGAGGGCCAGGAGAATGTCGCCAGCACCTTTGCCGGCTACAAGGGCGATCGCTTCGCCAAAACTCCTTATGAGACGGATTGCCATGGCGTCCCTTTCATATCCGGTGCGATCGCCCGGTTTTCCTGCGAAACCCATGAAATCGTTGCAGCGGGTGACCATGCCATTCTGATCGGCCGGGTCGCCGGGTTCCACGAAGGAGACGGGCGGGGCCTCGGCTATGCGGAGGGCCGGTTCTTCAGCCTCGGGCTCGAACGGCGCGCCCATGATCCCGAAGCCCGCGTCAACCGCGCCGGAGCGATCGTCCAGCATCGTGATGCGGTGCTTCTGGAGCGCACGGCGGACGGCTACCGGCCGCCGGAGGTCACCGTTCCCGATCACGCTTCGCTGCGCAGCACGCTCGCCGTGGAACTGGTCAACCGTGGGGCAAGCGCCGAGTTGGGGCCGGTCTATTCGGTTTTCGACAGCAAGGAGCGGGCGGTTCATTTCGCCTATCTCCTCGCGACCGCCTCTACTGTTGCACCGTCCTCGGATCTCGAGGCCGTTCCGATAGACCGGCTTCAAGAGGTGCCATTCGCCTCCCGTGCGATCGGCTCGATGATGGCGCGCTTTGCTACCGAACGCCGCACCCGCAGCTTCACGCTTTATCTCGGCGACTGTGAGCGCGGCAGCATTCACCAGCAGCAGGAAAGGGTCTGACCGATGGAGTTTTCGCTCTTTGCTCATATGGAACGGCTGTCGCCGGATCAGCCGCACGATGTCCTCTATGAGGATTTTCTCGGCCTGTGCCGGATGGCCGACGAGGGCGGCATGCGGGCGATCTGGACAGGTGAGCATCACGGCATGGAATTCACCATCGCGCCCAATCCGTTCCTGTCGCTGGTCGATATCGCCCATCACACAAGGTCCGTGCGCCTCGGCACCGGCACCGTCATCGCCCCATTCTGGCATCCGATCAAGCTTGCCGGAGAAGCCGCCGCTGCCGATCTGATGACCGGGGGACGGCTGGAACTGGGCATCGCGCGCGGCGCCTACAGCTACGAATACGAACGGCTCAGTCCCGGGCTCGACGCCTGGACGGCCGGTCAGCGCATGCGGGAGACCGCGCCGATCCTGCGCAAGCTATGGGCCGGAGACTATGCCCACGAGGGCGCTTTCTACCAGTTCCCGGCCACGACAGCCTCGCCAAAACCGGTACAGCCCGGCGGGCCGCCGATCTGGATCGCCGCCCGCGATCCCAACAGCCACGAATTCGGCGTGCAGAACGGCTTCAACATCCAGGTGACGCCGCTCTGGCAGGGGATGGACGAAATCGTCACGCTCATGGCCCGCTTCAACGCGGCTTGCGAGGCGCATGCGGGTCCGCGTCCGAAGATCATGCTGCTGCATCACACCTATGTCGCGGCGGACAGCGAGGATGCGGCGCGTGCGGCCGGGGAACTGTCGCGCTTCTACTGCTATTTCGGCGCGTGGTTCCAGAACAAGCGGCCGGTTCGCCAGGGGCTGATCGAAGCGCTGAGCGAAGAGGAGATTGCGGCCAATACGATGATGGCACCTGAAAATCTTGCCCGCGACCTCACCATCGGCACCCCGCAGGAAGTCATTGACCGGATCAGGCGTTACGAGGACCTTGGCTATGACGAATTCTCGTTCTGGATCGACAGCGGCATGAGCACCGAGCGCAAACGCGCGTCGCTCGCACGCTTCATCGACCAGGTCATGCCGGCATTCGACTGAGGAGGATCAGATGCAACATTTCAGGCTCTTCATCGACGGTGAATGGACCGACGGCGCGGCGGGTCAGGCCATGGCCTCGCAGAACCCGGCCACGGGGGAGGACTGGGCGAGCTTTGCCTGCGCGGCTCCCGAAGATATCGAGCGCGCCGTGGCGGCCGCCCATCGGGCCTTGTCCGATCCGGCCTGGCGCGATCTCAGCCAGAGCGCGCGTGGCAAGCTGCTCTACCGGCTGGCGGACCTGATCGAGGAACACGCGGCGGAACTGGGCCGGATCGAAACCACCGACAGCGGCAAGCTCCTGGCCGAAACGTCCACCCAGACAAAATATGTGGCCGACTATTACCGCTATTATGCCGGGCTCGCCGACAAGATCGAGGGCGCGGTGCTGCCCATCGACAAGCCCGACATGCATGTCTTCACGCGGCGCTTCCCGATCGGCGTCGTGGCAGCGGTGGTTCCCTGGAACGCACAGATGTTCCTGAGCGCCACCAAGCTCGGGCCGGCGCTGGCTGCCGGCTGCACCGTAGTGCTGAAGGCCTCGGAAATCGCGCCCGTTCCCATGCTCGAGTTCGCGAGGCTGATCGAAGCGGCGGGCTTTCCTCCGGGGGTGGTTTCAATCCTCACCGGAGACGCGGAAAACTGCGCGATTCCATTGACCCGTCATCCCGATATCGACCGCATCGCCTTTACCGGCGGACCGGAAGCCGCTCGCCATGTGGTGCGCAACTCGGCGGAGAATTTCGCGGTCACGACGCTGGAGCTCGGCGGCAAGTCTCCGATCATCGTTTTCGAGGACGCCGATCTGGAAGGGGCGTCAAACGGCCTGATCGCCGGGAATTTCGGCGCCTCGGGACAGAGTTGCGTCGCCGGCTCGCGCGGCCTGGTGCAGCGCTCCGTCTTCGAGGCGCTGGTGGAGAAGATCGCCGCCAAGGCCGAAGCCATTGTCGTCGGCGATCCGCTGGACACCAGCACCTCCATGGGACCGCTCTGCACCCGTGCGCAGCTCGACCGGATCGAGGCGACACTCGTGCACGCGCAGGAACAGGGTGCCAGGATCCGCTTCGGCGGCAAGGCTCTGGACCGCGCGGGTCACTATATGGCGCCAACCCTGGTCGAATGCAGGTCGGCCGACACCGCAACACTCAAGGTCGAAATGTTCGGTCCCGTCATGTCGCTCCTGCCGTTCGACACGGAGGAGGAAGCGATTGCACTCGCCAACGACAGCGAATTCGGCCTCGGCTCGGGCATCTTCACGGAGAACCTGTCCCGCGCCCACCGGGTCTCCTCGCGGCTGCGGGCCGGAATCTGCTGGATCAACACCTACCGGGCGATCTCGCCTATCGCGCCTTTCGGGGGCTTCAACCAGTCCGGATACGGGCGGGAGGCGGGCATGGAGGCGGTTCTCGATTATATGCGGACGCAAACCACATGGGTGAACACTTCGGCCGCCCCGATGGCAAATCCCTTTTTGATGCGCTGAACCTGGATGCGCTGCTCAAGCCGACCCGCGGCGGATGATTTCGAAGCCGAGATCGGTGACCGCGGGCGTCTCGCCGCCTTCAAACCGGGCGAGAATGGCGTCCGCGGCAGCCATTCCAAGGGAGGCCCGGTCGACGCGGACGGTGGTCAGGCTCGGGGCGACATGCTGGGCGAAGTCCTGGTCTCCGAAGCCGACAACGGCTATCTGGTCGGGCACGCGAAGCCCGCGTGCCGCGGCTTCGATCAAAACGCCATGCGCCAGAAGATCGGAGCTGCAGAAGATCACGCCGCGTTCGAACCCCTTCTCCTCAAGCAGCAGGCGCAAGCCCTCCCGGCCGCGCGCAAGGCTTGCCGGACCCTCGAAATTGACCTCGTCAACAGGTGAGCCCGCTGCCTTCAGGAACTCCGCTGCGAAGGCATCCTTGCGCCGCAGGGCCCGTTCGTCACCGGCCGAGACCGTGCCCGCAGTCCGGTAGCCGGCGCCGATTGCAAACTCGGCAACCCCGCGACCAGCACCGATATGGGAGAAGCCGACGCACAGGTCGATCGGCGTGTCTGTGATGTCCCACAGTTCGACCACCGGAAGTCCGGTGCCGAGCAGCATCTTGCGCGCCTGTGCGGTGTGATGGATGCCCGTCAGCATGATCGCATCGGGACGCCGTGAAAGGTGGGTCGAGATCAGCCTCTCTTCCTCATGCGGGTCAAAACCGGTCTCGGAGAGGAGGATCTGATAGCCATGGCCGCGCATCCGGTCGCTGAAGGCCTTCACCATGGCCGAGTAGACGATATTGGTGATGGACGGCACCAGCGCCGAGATCAGCTTGCTTTTGCGCGAGGCGAGCGCGCCGGCCAATGCGTTGGGCACAAAGCCCGTCACGGCGATGGCTTCCTGGATACGCTTCAAGGTGGCGGGCGAGACTTTGGAGGGGTCGCTGAGCGCGCGCGAAACCGTCACCTGCGAGACGCCGGCCATCCGGCCGACCGTCTCCATCGTTGCTGTTCGCCCCGCTTGACCACCTGACGTGCGCCGGGCTTTCCTGGTCGTCTGCCGCTCATTCATTCATGGATATCGTCTTGTGATTCCCGCAGAATTACAAGCACGCCCGTTCTCCCGTCGGTGCTCACGCGTCCGGGGGCACATGGCGGCGGGACAGGGCGATCGATCCGGCGATGGACGCTGCAATCAGGATCCACATCACCACCGCGATCCAGCTCTTGGTGAAGAAGATCGAGAGGCTGCCGAAGGACTCGAGGCTCTTGACGAAATAGATCTCCGCCGACGGGCCGAGAATGAAGCCGATGATGAAAGGCGCGATCTCCAGACGCAGCTTCACCGCCAGCCAGCCGAAGAGGCCGAAGATCAGCAGCGTCCAGACGTCGAACATGATGCCGTAGTTGATCGTGTAGGCGCCGATCACGCACATCATCAGGATGACCGGAAAAAGGATATGCTTCGGCACGGTGACGATCCGCGCGAGATAGCGGATTGCGAAATACATCATGGCGAACATCGCCAGGTTGGCGATCAGCATGGCGACGATCATCGCCTCCCAGGTGACCGGGTTGTTGCCGATGAACAGCGGGCCGACCTGGATGCCCTGCAGCGTGAATGCGCCGATCAGCAGTGCGGTCGTCGAATCCCCGGGTATCCCCAGGGACAGAAGCGGGACGAGCGCGCCGCCCGTCAGCCCGTTGTTTCCCGCCTCCGAAGCCATGATCCCGGCAGGCTCGCCCTTTCCGAACCGTTCCGGATTGCGCGAAAAGGTTCTGGCGTTGGAATAGGAGAGGATGGACGCGGCCGAGCCGCCGACACCCGGCAGAATGCCGACAAACGTGCCGATTCCCGCCGAACGGAGCAGGTTGACGATCTGGCCGCGGAAAACGGCGAAGGAGAAGGTCGAGCGTCTGCCGGTCTTGATGTTCTCGGCGCTCTGACCTTTCGGCACGCCTGCCTCGGCCTCATCGAGAATTGCCGCAAGACCGAACAGCCCGATCAGCACGGGCAGTAGCGAGAAGCCGCTTTCGAGCCAGTATTCCAGCCCCGGCGGGATCAGCCGGATTTCGCCGTTGCCGCCATCGGAGATGTCGTAGGTCCCGATCAGGCTGATGAAGATGCCCAGGAACCCGGAAAAGATGCCGATCAGCATGTTGTTGCTGAGCGCTCCCATCACCGTGAGGGCGAACAGGATGATCAGGAATTTCTCCACGTAGGAGAAGCGGATGGCGAATTCCGCAAGGGCCGGCGCGAAAAGATAGAGGATCGCAAGGCTCACCAGCCCGCCCACGAGCGAGGCGACGATCCCGATGCGCAAGGCCTTTTCCCCTTCGCCCTGTCGTGTCATCGGGTAACCGTCGAAGGTGGTGGTGATCGATGACGGGGTCCCGGGGATGCCCAGGAGGATTGCCGGAACGAGCCCGCCCGAAATGCCGCCGACATAGAGGCCGAGCAGCAGGGCAAGGCCGTTTTCCAGGCCGAGCGAATAGGTCAGGGGCAGACAGACGGCAACCGCCATCGTCGCGGTCATGCCGGGAATGGCGCCGAAGACGATGCCTACGAAGGTTCCTCCGACGATCAGAGACAGGAACAGCGGTGTGATGATCTCGGCAAGTTCCATGGGGCTTTGTCCGCTCAAGGCAGGGTAAGGAAGAAGAGGTCCGTGAACAGCCACCACACGAGCACCGGCGCGACGAGGGCGGTCACCAGGACCGGCGCCACTTTGCGCAGCGACCGCTCGTGGAGGAAGAGAAGGCCGGTCAGCAAGAGGTAGGGAATGGAGCAGATTAGAAAGCCAAGGCCCGTATTGGGCCAGAAATCGCCTACCGGAACCATCAGCGAGAAATAGAGCACCGTCAGGGCGATCGTCCCGAAGAACCGGACCTTGTCCATCCGAGCAAACACCGAGCGCCAGTAACCCGGCGCCGCCGCAATCTCACGCCGCCTGGTTATGACGATCGCCAGGCCCAGGACCGCCAGGATGATGGCAATCAGGGTCGGAAAGATCAGGTGTGAAGTCTCGAAATCCACCGTGATTTGGTTGAGGTTATCCATCGCCGTTCCGCTTACGCCAGCGTCCTGTGGCTGAAATCCTGAAAAAGCGAGGGTCCGAGGCTGCCGCCCAGACCCTCGCTATTCGGTTTATTCGGTGGAGATTTCCTTGATGACCTGCTCATAGGTCGTCCGCTTTTTCTCCAGATGTGCGCGGGCTTCCTCCGAGGGCAGGAAATTCGGGATGAAGAAGGAGGCCTTCTGACGTTTCTGGATCTCTCCTTCAGCATAGATCTCGGTGAGCGCCGTATCGATCTGCTCGACGATCCCCTGGTCCATCTCCTTGTTGTAAAGGAAGAAGAACTCCTTATCGAAGGTGAAGTCCTGCTCGCCATCAAGCGTCACGCTCGTCTGGGGACTGGCATATTTCAGCATTTCATCCCGCGTCGTGTCGCCCATGCCTTCGGGGGGAGCCTGCTCGAGCGTGACCGGCCGCGCGGTGATCCAGACGAAGCGCATCGCCTTCTGATCGTCCTCGGGAAGCTGCGTGAACTGCTCATTGGCCTGGATCGATCCGTTGATCACGTCGGCAAGGTCGTCGAAGAGCGCCTGGTTCTTGTCGGACTGGCTGCCGGTATTGACCGGTACGATGTTCTCCTGCGATCCGGGAGAGCGGACACGGGCGGCATTCTTCATGGCGGAGAAGCCTATTTCGGAAACCCCACCGGGCTGGATCGCCACGCGTACGCGCTCGCCATTGGCGGCGGCCGTGAGAATGTCGTCCATGGACTGGTAGGGGAATCCTTCGGCACGAGATAGGCGTTGCCCGGGTTGATGGCGACGGTGGGGCCGAGCTTGTACTCGGCGAAGATGTCCTGATAACCGCGCACGCCATAAAGGTTGCCGAGATAGGACTGGTCGTGGAAGATCATCAGCGTCGTTCCGCGGCTGTCGCGACCGAGCGCCTTGAAGGCCTCGGTTGCGCCCACGGCGTCCACCTTGACATTGATGCCCAGCTTGTTCGACAGCGCCTCGGCCACGATCGCCGAGTTCTGATAGGTGTCGCCGCCGGTCGACGTCGACCCGATGACCAGGCGCACGTTGCGTGGAAGCTCCTGGGCCTCGGCGGTAACGGCCTGTGCCAGCAAGAGTGATGCGCCGGCAGCGCAAACCAGCGTTCTGCGAGTAAGTTTCATGTGTTCCTCCCGTTCGGCTTTTTCAGGGCGCACGTCCTCGCCCCCGTGCGGCATTCGTGCCTTTCAGCAACAAAATGAATGCGCATACATTATGCTTGCATGACGACAGAGGGTCGTGTCAACCCAAGAAACACGCTGAGATGTCAGAATTCACTCTTGCAAGGAACCGGATTGACAGTAAGTTATGAATGCGCATACACAAATGAACATAAAGACGTGCAGAGGGAGAAAGCCATGGCTGGAGCGAGAAAAAACCCGGACTCGCTGCGAAGCGCGCGCTGGTTCGCGCCGGACGACCTGCGCAGCTTCGGGCATCGCTCCCGCATGATGCAGATGGGCTATGCGCCGGAGGACTGGGCGGGCAAGCCGGTCATCGGCATTCTCAACACGTGGTCGGACATGAACCCCTGTCATCTCCATTTCCGGGACCGCGTCGAGGACGTAAAGCGCGGTGTGTTGCAGGCGGGCGGGCTGGGCATCGAAATTCCGACGATCTCCGTCGATGAAAGCTTCACCAAGCCGACCTCCATGCTCTACCGCAACATGATGGCCATGGAGACGGAGGAGACGATCCGCTCGCATCCTTTCGACGGGGTGGTGCTGATGGGCGGCTGCGACAAGTCCACGCCGGGCCTGACCATGGGCGCCATCAGCGCCGGGGTTCCCTTCATCTACCTGCCGGCCGGCCCCATGCTGCGCGGCAATTATGCCGGGCGCATTCTGGGCTCCGGCTCCGATGCCTGGAAGTACTGGGACGAGCGGCGCGCGGGCCTGATCAGCGACGAGGAATGGCTCGGCGTGGAGGGCGGCATCGCCCGCTCCTACGGTCACTGCATGACCATGGGCACGGCCTCCACCATGACGGCCATAGCCGAGGCCCTGGGCCTGTGCCTGCCCGGAGCGTCATCTATTCCCGCACCGGACGCGAACCACAAGCGGATGAGCGCGGACTGCGGCCGCCGCATCGTCGACATGGTCTGGGAGGACCTGGGCCCGGATCAGATCGTGACGCCGGCCTCGGTGGCGAACGCGGTGGTGGTCGCAATGGCGACCGGCTGCTCGACCAATGCCGTCGTGCATATCCTGGCAATGGCCCGGCGCGCCGGCGTGAACCTTACGCTGGACGACCTGGATGCGGCGGGACGCACGACGCCGGTCATCGCCAATATCCGCCCGTCGGGCGACGAATATCTGATGGAAGACTTCTACTATGCCGGCGGCTTGCGTGCCTTGATGAGCCGGCTTGGCGACAAGCTGGACCGCACGGCGGTGACCTGCTCGGGCAAGACGCTCGGGGAGACGCTGGAGGGAGCCGAAGTCTATAACGACGACGTCATCCGCCCGCTCTCCAATCCCGTCTATCACGAAGGCTCGCTGGCGGTGCTGCGCGGCAATCTGTGTCCGGACGGCGCGGTGATCAAGCCGGCGGCCTGCGATCCGCGGTTTCATGTCCATGAAGGCCCGGCGCTGGTCTTCGACAGCTATCCCGAGATGAAGGCGGCGATCGACGACGAGAATCTCCAGGTGACGCCAGATCACGTGCTGGTGCTGCGCAATGCCGGACCGCAGGGCGGCCCGGGCTTTCCCGAATGGGGCATGCTGCCGATCCCCAAGGCGCTGTTGAAGCAGGGCCATCGCGACATGCTGCGGATTTCCGATGCGCGCATGTCGGGCACATCCTACGGGGCCTGCATTCTCCACGTTGCGCCGGAATCCTTCATCGGCGGACCGCTTGCATTGCTCAGGACGGGCGATATCGTTCGTCTCGACGTGCCGAAGCGCCGGCTCGACATGCTGGTCGACGACGCGGAACTGGCCGCGCGGCGCGCCGCCTGGGTCCGCCCGGAACCGCGTTTTGCGCGCGGCTTCGGCTACATGTTCCAGCGCCATGTCGGCCAGGCCAACGACGGCTGCGACTTCGACTACCTCACCACCGGCTTCGGCGAGCCGGCAGGCGAACCCGATATCTATTAGTCAATTCAGAAGGATCCCGGCATGGCCCCGAGCATCGAAACCGCCCTTACCGGCATTTCCGGCATTCTGGTCACTCCCTACGATGCGGACGGGGAGGTGGCGCCGGAGCGCCTGTTGCCGGTCATCGACCGCGTGCTGAAGGCTGGTGTCCATATGCCCGTCGTCAATGGCAATACTGGTGAGTTCTACGCACTCACCACCGATGAAGCCTGTACCATGGTGCGCGAGGTAGTCGCGCTTGTGGACGGCCGCGCGCCCGTTCTGGCCGGTATCGGACGCGGTGTCCGCGACGCCTGCCGGCTGGCCAGTGCTTCGGCGGAAGCGGGTGCTGCCGGCCTGATGATCCATCAGCCGCCCGATCCCTTCGTCGCGCCGCGCGGCATCGTCGACTATCTGAAAGCGATCAGCGACGCTTCGGGCGGACTGCCGCTCGTCCTCTACCTGCGCAACGACGCGATCGGCACGGCCGCAATCGAGGCGCTTTGTGCATTGCCGGCCGTCAAGGGCGTGAAATGGGCGACGCCGAACCCGCAAAAGCTTGCCGAGGCCATCGCCGCCTGCAGTCCTTCCATCACCTGGGTCGGCGGCCTCGCCGAGGTCTGGGCGCCTGCCTTCTATGCCGTGGGCGCCAGGGGTTTCACATCCGGGCTGATCAATGTCTGGCCGGAACGCTCCATGGCCATCCATGCAGCTCTCGAAGCAGGGGATTTTGCCGAGGCACGCGCACTGATCGCCGGCATGAAGGCCTTCGAGGACATCCGCGCCGAGGAGCTGAACGGAACGAACGTCACCGGCGTCAAGGCGGCGCTTCAGGCGCTCGGGCAGGATTGCGGCCCCACGCGTCCGCCCTCGGCCTGGCCACTCACCGAGAACCAGCAGGCGAGACTGCAGGCATTCCTGGGCGCAAACGGTTTGCTCTGAACCGACAAGAGAAACGGACTGCGCGCGAACAGGGACTTGCTACTGGGGGCAATACCCCTTCCTGAGCTTTTGCGCAGTCAGACGCGCCCGGTGTTCATGGGCCGTGTCGAGGTCCGCACAATAGACCAGGCGCGATTGCCCCCAGGTGCCGAGGCGGCCCCAGGTCCGGTGCAGGACCAAGCCGCCAAACAGCGTCGGTTCGATGGCGAGCCGATAGAACCGGGCCATGTTGCGGGCCCGGTCGACACGCGTCAGAAGAATGATTTCATCCCGATTTTCCATGGAGTTATTGTGCGGTTTCGCATCACCGCGGTCCAATGATTGGTTTGAATCGAAACCCCGCCCTGCGATTCAAGAACGTGATGGTTCGGTGCGGTGATTTTCCTGTATGAGAGTTCTTCCGGCATGCACGTTCGTCCAACGCGGGGGCCGGCAGCGAAACTGCAGTAAACTCAGGAGACTGGGGTGAAGATTGCGATACTGGACGACTATTTCGACACGCTGAGAACCTTGCCGTGCTTTGCAAAGCTGGCCGGGCATGACGTGACGGTCTTCAACGACCACGTTCAGGACACGGAGGCGCTCGCCGGCCGGCTGAATAACTTCGACGTGGTGGTCCTCTTCCGGGAACGCACGAAGGTAACGGCCGAGCTTCTCGACAGGTTGCCGAACCTGAAGCTGATCAGTCAGCGCAGCGGCTATCCTCATGTCGATGTCGAAGCGTGCACGCGCAACGGCATTCTGCTGTGTTCCAACATGCAGTCAGACACGCCGTCCTATGCGGCGGCGGAGCATACATTCGCGCTCATCCTGGCCAGCGCTCGGCAGATCCCCGCACAGATGGCGTCGCTCCGGGCCGGGAACTGGCAGATGGGCGTCGGCAAGACCCTGCGCGGCCGGACGCTCGGGATCTATGGCTATGGCCGCATCGGCCGGACGGTGGCCGGATATGCGAAGGCCTTCGGCATGACTGTCGTCTACTGGGCATCGGAAGGCTCCCGCGAACGGGCGATACGGGACGGGGAGACGGTCGCTCCGAGCCGCACGGCGTTTTTCTCCGAAAGTGACGTGGTGAGCCTTCACCTGCGCCTGGTTCCGGCGACACGCGGCATCGTGACGGCGGGGGATCTGGCCGTCATGAAGCCCGGCGCGACGCTCGTCAACACGTCCCGTGCCGGCCTGATCGAGGAGGGGGCACTGCTCGGAGCCCTCAACGCCGGCCGGCCGGGATATGCGGCGATCGACGTCTTCGACAAGGAGCCGGTTACCGACCCCGCCGACCCGCTGGTGCACCATCCGAACGTCGTCGCGACGCCCCATATAGGCTTCGTGACCGAGGACGAGTTCGAACTGCAGTTCTCCGATATTTTCGACCAGGTCGTGGCGTTCGCGGCCGGCGAGCCGATCAACATGATCAATCCCGAGGTCTGGAAGGGCTGACCGCCCCTTCGCTACCGGCTGGGCGAGACGTCAGGGCCGCTTCAGGGCCGACATGTCGACATCGACCCGTTCCGACAGGTTCTCCAGACTGTCATGGAGCAGCTGCAGGAGATAGGCCGGGTTGTGCACGAAGCCACCCGGGTCCTTGGCCGCGACCTGATAATTGTAGGCCGCCTTCAGCAGTCTCGGCGTCCAGTTCTGGTATCGATTGGGGAATACCGCCTCTTCCGGGCTGATTTGCCCGTCGGCATCGGTATCGACGAAGAAGTAGGGGAAGCTGCCGGATGCATAGCCGATCGGCGTGCCGGCGACCTCGGCCGCGTAGGCCTGGATGGCCTTGTAAAGCCGCGCGTGCAGCCCCGCGATTTCGGAATGGATTCCTTCCGCCGTGTCGCCATCACCATCGAAATCCGCATGGCGGGTGCGGATATCACGGATGGTCTCAACGCCTCTGTGACAGGTCATGCAACCATCCGTTTCGACCCGGGTCGTGTGCGGCTCGTGACAGCTGACGCAGCTGTTTGCACTCGGCACGTGCTGGAAGCGTCCGGCATAGTCGCGGTTCGGATACTGATAGCCGCCGCGCACCTGGGAGCCGTGCATCACGGCAGCCGCGACGCCATAGTGAATGTTGAGGAAGCTCAGGTCGGCGGAGACCGCATCCTCGCCGAGCGACCGTGTCGCCGCCACCACGGCGTCGCCCGATTGGCGGCCCTGATGACACACGGTGCACACGGCAGACCCGTCCAGACCGTCAACGCTGACACCGGAGGGGAAGCGGACACTCTCCAGCGCATGGGCCGCCGCATTATGGCAGGAGGCACAGCCGATGGGCGCGTTGATGGCGGCGGGGCGATCGACCTTGTCCGGCGCGCTTCCGTCAGCGCCGAGAAAATCAATGAAGCCCGGCTGTGAATGGCAGGCCGCACATTCGACCGGCACCTCGCCGTCCTTGTTCCAGTAGGTGAAGGAGCGGGAGTGATAATCGCCGTGCGGCGAGGCCATCCAGGCCTCGACCAGGTCGGCCAGAGGGTCGGCCTCCTGGGCTCGAACAGTGCTGGTGAGTGTCACGGCACCCAACATGACCGCAAAAATGGTGACCTTGATGCTGTCCAGTCGCATGGCTGTGCCTCTCCCGTGCCGGTGCCACCCGAACTTTGCCCGCGCCAGGATGTTCGGGCCATGACGCTGATCAATGTAGAATGCACAACCACAGGATATATCGCATCTGGACAAGAGGTCGAGGAAGCGGATGGGCGAGAACGTTACCGACACGCGGCGAAAACAGGAAAGAAGGACCGGCAGCACCCCGGTGCGTCTGCCCGGGCATGTCCTTGCGCTCGCCTATCTGGTTTTCTGCCTGATACCGGTGGCCCTGACGCTGGAGCGGATGACGGCCCCGCTCGGCGTTTGGGAAAAAGCCGGCGCGGTGCTCGGCTTGGCAGGGCTGGCGGCAATGGCAGTGCAGTTCGTCACTTCGGGCCGGTTCCAGATCATCTCGGGGCACCTCGGCATCGACAAGATCATGGCGTTCCACAAGGTGGCGGCCCGCTGGGTGCTGCTGGCGCTCGTGCTGCACCCCTTGCTCTATGTCGTGCCAACCTGGCTCGATGACCCGTCTCTCGGCTTGGAGCGGTTGCTCGCCTATCTGACCGTCCCACATTACCGAAGCGGCGTCGTGGCTCTGGCCGCGCTCATCCCGCTGGTGCTGACGGCCGCTCTGCGCGACCGGCTGCCCTGGCGATACGAATTCTGGCGTGGCAGTCACCTGGTGCTCGCGGCGGTCGCCGTCGGGGCTGGCCTCCACCATGCGGTCACGGCCGGCCGGTTCAGCGCGGCGGGACCCGTCAACGGATTCTGGTGGATTGCGGGTCTGGCGGTCGTCACGGTCATCGCGGTGCTCTACGGCTGGCGCTGGTTGCTGCTGCACAAGAGGCCGTGGCGGCTCGCCTCGGTGACGAAGCTGGCGGACCGCATGTGGGAACTCGACATTCAGCCCGCGTCCGGAAATCCGGCCTGGACCTACGAGGCCGGGCAATTCGTCTGGATGTGTACGGGCAACCGCCGCTTTCCGCTGTTCGATCATCCCTTTTCCATCGCCGACAGCCCGCTGCGTCCCGGCCTCAGCCTGATCGTCAAGGAAGCGGGCGATTTCACCGGCAGGATCGGCGAACTGCCTCCCGGTACGGCAATCGGGATCGACGGGCCCTATGGCGACTTCGTTCTCGGCTCGCACAGGGCCCGCAACGTCCTGCTGCTGGCAGGCGGCGTCGGCATCGCCCCGATCATGGGGCTGTTGCGCGATATGGTGGCACGGCGCGACTCCCGTCCCGTCCGGCTGGCTTATGCCGCCGGTCAGGCGGAAAATTTCGCCTGCCTGCGGGAAATCGAGGCTGCGAAAGCCGTGCTTGACCTGCAGACCATGATGTTGAGCGAACAGGATGCGGACGGCTGGCACGGTCTTGTCGGACGGCTCGATCGCGACCGGCTGGCGGCGCTGCTGACGGATCTCGACCCCAAGGAGACGGTCGCTCTCATGTGCGGGCCGGGTCCGATGGTGACGTCGGTCTCCGATCTGCTCCTCGATCTCGGCCTGCCGATGGAAAATGTCGTCTATGAGCGTTTCGATTATGGCGGCGGCATGGCCTCGCGCCAGGACCGCCGGCGATCGCTCCAGTTCGCCGCGATCGGTCTCGCCATGGCCGCCTCGCTGGCACTCTTCGTGGTCTTGAGTGGCTGATCTGCAACGCCTGGGTGACAGATTTCAGGAGGCCGATTGTCTTAATCGAAAAAATCGATACAAATAGGGCTTTCAGATCCTTTGCCAGGAACAGCGAATGAGCCCGAATTTTCTTCTCGTGGACCCCGACAAGGACAAGTCCATCGTCAAGGCGATTGCCTCTCAGCCCCGCATCCACCTTTTGCGGGAACTGGTCCGCACGCCCGGCATGAACATCAATGCCCTGGCGGCCGCATCGGGAATGCCGCAGTCTTCGGTCTCCGCCCATATCCAGGTTCTGGAGGACGCCGGCCTGGTGCGAACCGAAGTGCACAGGGCCAGAAAGGGCAGCCAGAAGGTCTCCTTTGCCGTATATGACGAGGTCATTCTGGCGTTTCTTTCGGCCGAGGAAAAGATCCAGCCGAACCAGATCGAGGTGTCCATGCCGCTCGGTCTTTACACCAACAGCCTGGTCACCGGGCCCTGCGGCATCTGCTCGACGGATGGCATCATCGGCCTTCTGGACGTGCCGGAGACCTTCATGGATCCGGAACGGATGAAGACCGCTTTGTTGTGGTTTACCAGTGGCTTCGTCGAATATCAGTTCCCCAACAACGCCAAGCTTACCGGCGCCGGGGTGGAAAGCCTGGACGTGGTGTTCGAGGTCAGTTCCGAGGTTCCCGGCACGCGGAGCAACTGGCCGTCCGACATCGTGCTTTCCATCAATGGCAAGGAAATCGGCGTCTGGACGTCGCCCGGCGATTTCGGCGACAAACGCGGGACCTACACGCCCGACTGGTGGAAGCTCTCCGGCTCGCAATACGGCATGCTGAAAACCTGGAGCGTCGGTCCGCAAGGCACCTTTGTCGACGGCCACAAGATCTCGACCGTGACCGCCGGGGATCTGGAGCTGAACGACCACCGTTCGGTTCGCCTGAAAATCGAGGTCAAGGCGGAAGGTCGCCATCCCGGGGGCATCAACATCTTCGGGCGGGGATTCGGCAACTACGATCAGGACATCGTCCTGCGTTTGCACACGAAGTCCTGACCTTGATACGAAACATTCGAAGTTAGCGGTAACGCATTCAGATCGTTCGTCTTTTTGCCAATATATTAAGGCCGGTGCAACATTGGCTGATCCCGAGGCCGGCGCCACCCTAAGCGGGCAAATTTGCGTCGCAGCATCTTAAGCGCTTGACAAAATCCCCTCAGATCGCATTCTTATCGGAAATTCAGATTTATATCTGATTTTTCGATCTTATGAATTTGGGAGTATACGTATGAAAGCGCGTGTGTCCGTGCACCGGGATTTCCGGATCAGCACCATCGACGAACGTCTCTATTCCGCGTTCATCGAACACATGGGCCGGGCGATCTATTCCGGTATCTACGAGCCCGGGCATCCGGAAGCGGACGCAAACGGTTTCCGCAAGGACGTGCTGAAATTCGTGCAGGACCTGAAGATCCCCGCCATCCGCTATCCCGGCGGCAACTTCGTCTCCGCCTACAATTGGGAAGACGGCATCGGGCCGAAGGACAAGCGCCCCGTCCGGCTTGACCTCGCATGGCGCTCCAAGGAGACCAACCAGGTCGGCATCGACGACTTCGCCATCTGGGCCGAACAGGCGGGCATCGAGATGATGCTGGCCGTCAATCTCGGCTCCCGCGGTCTGGAAGAGGCCCGCAATTTCCTCGAATACGTGAATTTTCCCGGCGGCTCCGCCTGGTCGGACCTGCGCCGCGAACACGGCCGCCAGGAGCCTTACGGCGTCAAGATGTGGTGTTTGGGCAACGAGATGGACGGCCCCTGGCAGATCGGCCACAAGGTGGCCACCGAATACGGCCGTCTCGCCAATGAAACCGCCAAGGCCTTCAAGGGATTCGATCCGACCATCGAAGCCGTGGTCTGCGGCAGCTCGAACGACCGTATGCCGACCTATCCGGAATGGGAGCGCGAAGTTCTCGAGGAATGCTACGAGAATGTCGACTACATCTCCCTGCACAAGTATTTCGGCAACAAGAGCAAGGACACGTTGAATTACTTCGGCAAGATCGAGGAAACCGGCCGCTACATTCAGACCATCGGCGGCGTCATCGATTATGTGAAGTCGAAAAAGCGCGCGAAGAACGACGTTCATATCTGTTTCGACGAATGGAACGTCTGGTATCACATCCGCGAGGAAGACGGCCGCCGCATCAAGGAATGGGACTGGCCCGAGGCGCCGGCGCTTCTGGAGGAAAACTACAATTTCGAAGACGCGCTTTTCGTTGCCGGTCTGCTCAACGAGTTCATACGCCGGTCCGACCGGGTGCGCATTGCCTGTATCGCCCAGCTCGTCAACGTGATCGCGCCGATCCGGGCGGAAAAGGGCGGACCGGCCTGGCGGCAGACCATCTACTATCCCTATCAGTTCGCCTCGCTCTACGGCCGCGGTGACGCCCTCAATGTCGCCGTGGATGCCCCGACATACGACTGCTCTGTCGCGGACGACGTCTCCTATCTCGACGTGTCGGCCGTGCATGACAGGGAAGCCGGAACCCTGACGCTTTTCGTTCTGAACCGGCACCTGACGGAAAAAGCGGACCTGGACGTGGAGCTCACCGGCTTCGGAACTCCGGCGCTCTTCGAGCATATTTCCATGGAAGGTTATGAGCTGACCGATACCAACGGCCCGGACAAGCCCGACCATATCGTCCCGGGCAAGGGCACGGGCGCCGGCGTGGAAGACGACCGGCTGAGGGGGGCACTTGCACCGCTCTCCTACCATGTTCTGCGCTTGAACGTCGCTTGAGGGGAAGGCAAGCCATGGGCGTACAGCTCCGTAATGTGCGAAAGGTCTTCGGAGAGGTCGGGGTTATCCACGACGTCAGCATGGATATTCCAACCGGGGACTTTGCGGTCTTCGTCGGCCCTTCGGGCTGCGGCAAGTCCACGTTGTTGCGCATGATTGCAGGCCTGGAGGACACGACGGCCGGCGCCATTTCCATTGAAGGCACGGATGTGACGAATCGGGAGCCGGCAAAGCGCGGCGTTGCCATGGTCTTCCAGTCCTACGCGCTGTATCCGCATCTATCCGTGTTCGAAAACATGGCCTTTTCCATGCGCCTGCGGCGCGCGCCCAAGGGCGAGGTGCGCGAGAAGGTTCTCGAGGCGGCGCGTATCCTGCAGCTGGAGGATCATCTGGAGAAAAAGCCGTCGCAGCTCTCCGGCGGCCAACGCCAGCGCGTGGCGATCGGCCGGGCGATCGTGCGCCAGCCGAAGGTGTTTCTGTTCGATGAACCGCTGTCCAACCTTGACGCGGAACTGCGTGTCCAGATGCGCCTGGAGCTTGCCCGGCTGCACAAGCAGATCGGCGCGACGATGATCTACGTCACCCACGACCAGGTCGAGGCGATGACGCTTGCCGATCGCATTTTCGTGCTGAAAGAGGGCATCGTGCAGCAGGCCGGCAAGCCGCTGGATCTCTATGACGACCCGGACAACAGGTTCGTCGCCGGTTTCATCGGCTCGCCCGCCATGAATTTCCTCGCCGGAAAGATCGTGGAGCGGGAAGGCGAGAGCCTGCGCATCGCGATCGATGGAACCGATGCATTGGTCCTGGCGAAGGTTTCCGGCGACATCGCGCCGGGAACCGCGGTGACCGTCGGCCTGCGCCCCGAGCATCTCGATAGCGCGGAGACGGGGATTCCGGTCACCGTCGAAATGGCGGAGGACCTCGGCGGCGTTTCCTATCTGCACACTCATTTGCCGGACGGCCGCGAAGTCGTCGTGGAATGGCGCGGCAGCCGGCATGCCGGCGGCGGCGAAGCCATCAGGCTGACCTGCGCACCGGAGCAAGTTCTGGTCTTCGACAAAAAGGACCAGCGCGTACGGTAGACGCATTGTCTGCCTTGAAGACTTGGACCGGCCAGGAGGGGACTTTCCGCCGGTCCGCCAACAGGGAGGATGCAATGAAATACCTTAAGACACTTCTGGCAGCCGGGGCCATGAGCCTTGCCAGTCTGCCGGCACTTGCCCAGCAGGACATCACCTGGTGGGATTTCCTCAGCGGCGGCGACGGCGTTCGCATGAAGGCGCTGATCGCCCGCTTCAACGAAGAACACCCGGACATCAAGATCAACGGCACCACGCTGGAATGGGGCGTTCCCTTCTATACGAAGGTGCGGACCTCCGTTGCCGTCGGCCAGGGGCCGGACGTCATGACCTATCACCTGTCGCGCATGCCGCTCGGACTGGAAGAAGACGTGCTCGACGTGATCACCGAAGAGGATCTTGCCACTGCCGGCCTCAGCAAGGACGATTTCTTCCCTGCGGCGATCGCCGCGGCGAGCGATGCGGACGGCAATCTGCATGCCGTCCCCTTCGACATTCACGCAATCATTCTCTACTACAACAAGAGCTTTTTCGAAGGCTCACGCTTCCTGGACGAAGAGGGCAACCTGACCGGGATCGAAAGCCTCGAAGACTTTGAGGAAGCCCTTGCACTGGCCAAGGAAAACGGCGCGGAGGCTCCGGTCTCCTATGCGACCGGCGACGACGGCGGCACTTACCGTGTCTTCTTCACGCTTCTGAAGCAGCAGGGCGGCGAGTTGATCACCGATGGCGAAGTGCTGGCCGGCGACAATCTGGAAAAGGCCGCCAAGGCCATCGAGATCATGACCAGGTGGCACGAGCAGGGATGGCAGCCGGAACAGGCTGAATATGAGGCCTCCGTTGCCCTCTTCACGTCCGGCAAGGCCGCCTTCCAGATGAACGGCGTTTGGGAAGTCCCGACCATGACGGACATGGAAGAAAAGGGAACGCTCGGCTTCGAATGGGGCGCCGTTCAGATCCCGACGCTCATGGGCACCACCGCAACCTGGGCCGACTCTCACGCCTTCGCCATCCCCAAGGGCGCCGACATGAGCGAAGAAAAGCGCGCCGCCGTCATGACCGCCATCGGCTGGATGGAAAAGAACGCGATCTCCTGGGCTGATGCCGGCCACATCCCGGCCTACAAGCCGGTTGCCACAAGCGACGAGTTCAAGCAGATGGAGCCGAACGCGACCTATTCGTCTCTTGCCGAGACCGCGGCCTATGATCCACGCTCGCCGATCGCCGGGGTGGCGTCTCCGGCCTATGATGCGGCCATAAACATCATTTCTCCGGCCATGCACGGCTATCTGGAACCAACACAGGCGGCAGAACAGATCAAGAGCGAACTGCAGTCGAAACTGCAATAAGCCGCGACATCGGCCCCATCGATTCCGTGCCGCGCAGTGCGTTCTGCGCGGCACGGGGAACGGCAAGACGGAAAAGGACGTAGACAACCGTGGCCATGATCACCAATCGGCGCAAGGAAGTGGCGGTCGCCATGACGCTGATTGCGCCTTTCGTTCTGACCTTCGCTCTGGTCTTTCTCTATCCGACCATCCGGATGGTCGAGCTGAGCTTTACCAACGCGCCGCTGATCGGCCCCGGAGAGTGGGTGGGTTTGGCCAACTTCAAGCGTCTCCTGACCGACAACCTCTTCTATACGTCTTTGAAGAACAACGGCTATTTCGTTCTGCTCACCGTCGTGCCGACGACGGTGCTGGCGCTTGCCATCGCGATGATGATCACCCGGCTGACGGGTAGGCTACAGGCGCTGATCCTGGCGCTGTTCTTCCTGCCCTATATCCTGCCGGTTTCGGTGGTCACGCAGATCTGGTCCTGGATGCTCGACTTCCAGTTCGGTGTGCTGCAGCCGGTTTTCACCTTCTTCACCGGAAAGCCCGTGCCCGTCTTCAAGAACCCCTATTGGGTGATGCCGACTGTGGCGGCCGTCACCATCTGGTGGACCAACGGCTTCAACGTCCTGCTCTTCATCGCCGGATTGCGCAACATCTCCAGCGATTTCTACGAGGCGGCCGCCCTGGACGGCGCGACCCGCTGGCAGCAGTTCCGGAAGGTTACCTGGCCGCTGCTTTGGCCGGTCACGGCCTTGGTGCTGACGCTGCAACTCATTCTTCAGCTGAAGATCTTCGACCAGATCTACCTGCTGTCCTCGGGCGGACCGTTCAATTCGTCCTATGTCCTTCTGCTCATGGTCTACCGCGAGGCCTTCCAGCTGAACCACGGCGGCTACGCCTCCGCCGTCGCACTCATCCTGTTCGTGGTGATCATGGTGGTCTCCGTCCTCCAGTTTCAGCTCCTGCGGGCGGGAGGCAGGAGATGAAACGATCGCGCAGACTGGAAAACTGGGTGCTGGCGATCGGCAGTCTCTTTGCCGCCGCGCTGTGGATCTTCCCGCTCTACTGGGCGTTCATCACCTCGATCCGGACGGAGGAGCGGGTGGTGAGCCAGGAAGCCGGCGTCGTGCCGGACGAATTCAACCTGTTCTCCTATTACGACGTCCTCTTCAACACCCAGCTGCTCAACTGGTACTGGAATTCGATCGGCACCTCGGTGATCATCACGGTTGTGGTCATCGTCTCTGGCATGATGTGCGCCTATGCCATTTCCCAGATGCGCTTTCCCGGGCGGCGCCTGCTCTACGGCGTGGTTCTGGCGAGCTTCATGGTGCCCTCCCAGGCGCTGGTGGTCACCCAGTTCATCCTGATGAACGACATGGGGCTGATTAACACATGGGCCGGCATCATCCTGCCACAGCTCATCGTTCCGGTGGTGATCATCGTCTACAAGCAGTTCTTCGACGCCGTGCCGAAGGAGATGCGCGAGGCGGTGGTCCTAGACGGCGGCGGCGATTACACGCTCCTCTTCAGGATCTACCTGCCGCTGAACTGGGGCATCACCTCCGCCCTGGCCATCATCACCTTCATCATGGCCTGGAACCAGTTCCTCTGGCCGTTCCTGGTGATCACCACCGAAAACCGGATGACGATCCCGGTGGGGATCACCCAGGTCAACGACGCGTTCGGCGTCTATTATGCACGGCTGATGTCCGTCGCCCTGCTCGGCGCCATGCCGGTGGCCATCGCCTATCTGGTGTTCCAGAAGAAAGTCACCGAAGCGGTGATGATCTCCTCAGGCGTAAAGGGCTGAAGCCGGAGAGGTATCGATTTCCGCCCGGAACCGGGCGGATCTCGCGTTCCACCTTTGCGCTGACACCCTGGATTCCGCCTGACCCGCATTTCGCGAGTTTACTGCGCCGCAGGCGGCGCGCGCGGGGTCATTTCGCCGGCATTTTTCGCCTCCGTGCGGCTCGACCATATGCCCAAAACGCTATTTGCCGCCCGGGGCCGCATCTGCCGCGCTGAAACGAAATGCGCACATAAGGCGTTTGATATATGCGAACCTTTTCAAAGGTGATTTCAACCGGGTCGAACCGAAGAAACCATCGGCGGGGGTCGCATTTTGCGCGTTCATGTGTTTGAACATCGCACTGACCGGACCTAGTTGATAAGAGGACCCGAAAACAAAATGGCCACTGCATGAATCAGACCGACACCCTATCGACACGCATTCGCAGGATGAGGCAGAAAATCGGCGGCTTGGTCGATAACCCCGGTCAGATCGTTCGCAAACTCGATGATGCTGCGGTTCTTGCAGCCTATGCCCGTTGGGCGCCCGTCTATGACATGTTCTTCCGTATCCCGCTTTACTGGGGACGGCGCGCGGCAGTCCGGCACGTGAACGAACTGGACGGACACGTTCTGGAGGCCGGTGTCGGCACCGGCATGTCGCTGCCACTCTACAAGGATCGCCTGAAGATAACCGGCATCGACATTTCCGAGGAAATGCTGAAGAAGGCCCGGAAGAAGGTCAGCCATCGGCCCAATATCGACGACCTTCAGGTAATGGATGCCGGCAGGCTCTCCTATCCCGACAATCATTTCGACGTGGTCGTCGCCATGTATGTCATCACCGTCGTCCCGGACCCGGACAAGGTGGTCCAGGAGCTTGAGCGCGTCACGAAACCCGGTGGGACCGTCATCCTCGTCAATCATTTCTCCACGGATACGGGCCCGTGGTCGGTCTTCGAGCAGGGACTGAAGAAATTCGGCCACCGGCTCGGCTGGAATCCCGAATTTCCAAGATCCCGGATCCTCGGACGAACCAGGCTGCAGCTTGAAATCGAGGAAAGTGTCCCGCCCCTCAGGTTATTTACGCTGCTCAAGTTTCGAAAGAGGTCTTCATAACCCCAGGCTGGGGACCCAGCCCGGTGCCCGCGCGGCGCACTGCAGATGTCGTGGCTGTACTTTTCTGCGGAACTGCCGTAACGAAATGGCACTTGTCTTCGTTGGCTTTTGACATGATTATATGGGTGTGTACTTGAAAGCGACTTTGAGCCGGGACAGGTTTCACATGCGTTCGCGACAAGCCCCGAACGGGCACCAATCGTGTCTGTGGCTTGTCAGGGCCTGCAGAGTCCGTCTGCTGCTTGCCCTGATGCTCTGCATCGTCACTGCCGCCACAGCCCATGCATCGACCGATCCCTTTGCGGAACGGCGAATGGCGCTGATCGTCGGCATTGCCGACTATCAGAATGCGCCAGACCTCTACAACACCACCAATGACGGCAAGCTCATTTCGGAGACGCTGAAGAAGCTGGACTTCGAAGTTTCGGAGCATTTCGATATCGGTCTTGACGAGTTCAAGGACCTTTTGAAGCGGTTCGAGTTCGAATCGGAAACGGCCGATGTGGCTCTGGTCTATTTCGCCGGGCATGGCATTGAGGTCGGCGGCACCAACTTCCTGGTGCCGGCCGACGCCGACGCCGCCAGCCGCCAGCGGGTTGCCGACACCTCGGTTTCTCTGGACGACATCCTGGCCGCGGTCGACAAGGCCCGCCAGTTGCGGATCGTCATTCTCGATTCCTGCCGGAACGATCCGTTTGCAAGCGCCGACGGCAAGGATACTCTCACCCTCGAAAATGCATCTGTCAGGAGCAGTCTGGCGCCTCCCTCGCCGGAGCGGGGAACATTGGTGGCTTATGCGGCCGAGGCCGGAGCGATCGCGCTTGACGGGGCAGGGGACAACAGTCCCTTCGCCACAGCGCTCGCCCAGACCCTCAAGACCAAGGATCTCGAAATCGGCCTGGCGTTCCGCCGCGTACGCGACACGGTGCTCAAGGCGACGGGCAATGCCCAGGAGCCGCACACCTACGGCTCCCTGTCGGGACAGCCCTATTTCCTCGCCGGGCAGAGCCAGGAGATCAACG